>NZ_DF968182.1:1118967-1456470 GCF_001192835.1 Lentimicrobium saccharophilum | reverse complement strand
TTTACCGGAACGACGGGATTACCCCTGAATTGCGCGTGGTGAGCGACCTCCTCAGACCCAACGATTCGCTGTTGATTTCCTGGATCGATACATCAGGAACATTGTCGGGAGGCATTACCTATATTTTTGCCGCCAAAACCGAAAGCAGCAGTTTCGTGGAAAGCACATTTTCTGAGCTTACCTATCTCAGGCCTAAACTCAGCCTCCCACCTGAAGCGCCTTCAGATTTCACAGTCTATGAAGAAGACCGGAAGGTGGTGATGCACTGGAAAAATCAGGGAAACCAAAATAATATAATCGCCGGTTACTGGTTGCAGCGACAGTCAGAAGGGGAGGCATTCGGATCATTACTTCCTGAGAATGAAATTCTGAAAATAAACAGTTTTACGGATGATACTGCAGAGCCCGGAAAACTGTACATCTACAGGTTGTTTTCGGTTGATATTGACGGTAACCGGAGTGCTGCAGCCGCCATCGCCACCCTGCGCACCGGACAAAGTCTGCCTGTTCCTCCCTTTGCCCTTCAGGCCGTTTCTGCCGGAGCCGGCATTCAGCTTGAATGGGGTGAGGTAAGCTACGATGGTTTATCTTCAATCAATATTTACCGTTACGAAAGGGGAAAAGCACCGGTGAAACTGACAAGTATCCCGGGTGAAAGCACAGAATATACTGATGCGGATACACTGGCTGGCGTACGCTATTTCTATTACCTCACCACAACCCACGAAAACGGAATGGAGAGCGGGGCCTCGGAAGAGTGCAGCTGCACGAGGTAGGGCAGGGGCCGGCCGGAATATTTAATAATTGAGCATCTGTCCGCATCAGTTCCGGGTAAAAGTATATCTTTGCCGCAGGCTATGGGGTTAGCCTTTAACCGCCTTCAACAAGCTGATAACTCCTGGATGATTTATTAAAGCCAACGGCTTATTTTCCTGATAGCAGGTTATAGCGCCGGATTGCTTAATTTTACAAATAATCATTTACAGGCTCTATGTTGAAGATTCTACTTTTCATCGGCTCCGGCAGTTTTCTTGGCGGCATTGCACGCTACCTGCTTTCAAGGAGCATACAGAATACTGTGATCACTTCATTTCCGCTTGGCACTTTCTGGGTCAATATCACCGGATGCTTTCTGATCGGCCTCATTTACGGCCTTTCCGACAGGGGCACCCCCATAAGCAATGAATTGCGCCTTTTTCTGGCCGTGGGCTTCTGCGGCGGCTTTACCACCTTTTCCACCTTCTCGAACGAGAACCTGGCCCTGCTGCGCGACGGCAGTATATTGTATTTCAGCCTGTATGCCGGACTCAGCGTATTCCTCGGCCTGCTGGCTACCTTTGGCGGACACGCGCTTACCAAAATCATAGTACCATGAAAAGCAATTCCGAAGCCACACGATTGCGCTTCTACATCAGCAATACCGATAAATTCAGGCATACCCTGCTGAGCGAAACCCTGGTGTTTGCCGCCAAACGCTACGGACTGGCCGGTGCTACGGTTACTAAAGGCTGTATGGGGTACGGATCGAGCAGCGTTATACACTCCGCCAAATTCTGGGAAATCACGGAAAAACTGCCCGTAATTGTAGAAATGGTGGATGAGCCCACGAAAATTGAACAGTTTGTAAATATCATCCTGCCCTGGTTCGATAAAATTCCCACCGGCTGCCTGGTGACCGCCGAAAAGGTGCAGGTTGTGCTGTTCAAGCAGGGCATGAAAAAGAAATTCTTTTGATGATTTAACCATATCCATCTGACCAACACATGAAAATCGGTATTATCCTCGAAACCAAAGAATCTGAAAAGGCATGGAATGCCTTCCGCTTTGCCCTTACTGCAAAAAAGCAGGGGCACGAAGTAAAGATGTTTCTGATGGGGGAAGCGGTGGAATGCGAAGGCCTGACCCACGAAAAGTACAATGTGGATGTTCAGCTGAAGGCCTTTTCGGATGCGGGCGGTGAAATCATGGCCTGCGGCACCTGTATGAAATCCAGGCAACTGAACGAAACCGAAGCCTGCCCGCTTTCCACCATGGTTGATTGTGTAAACCTGGTGGTATGGGCCGATAAAATGGTGACCTTCTGAAGCCGTTAACCTGCTGTTATCTTTCCTGCCTGTCACGAAATACATTTTTACTTTCCGGCAATAATATTTTACCTTTGTTTGAAGAAGCCGGCGCGGGCCGGTAAATGAATGAAAGGGCAGTGCTTATCAATGTTCAGCCAATGAATTAAACAGTAATCAACAGTTAATATGGCAAACAAAATCATTAAATTCGGCGAAGATGTGGACGGGTACAGCATTCCCGTGCTGAATGAACGCGAGGTAAGGGCGGCCGCCGGACTGCTCTTTGTGTTAATGTTTACCGCTATCCTCACAGTGATTATGAAGGGAAATTTCCTGCTGCTGAAATACGCCGTCGTTATCTTTCTCACCGATTTTATGGTCAGGGTTTTTATCAATCCGAAGTACGCCCCCACGCTGATACTCGGCCGGCTGGTCATCTTTAACCAAACCCCTGAATATGTCGGCGCTCAGCAGAAAAAGTTCGCCTGGGTGATCGGCCTGGCGCTGGGCTTGATCATGTTGGTGCACCTTTTGATTATGAACGCTTTCAGCCCGGTTACCGGCATTATCTGTCTTATCTGCCTGATATTTCTGTTTTTCGAGTCGGCCTTTGGTATTTGCCTGGGTTGTAAGTTTTATTCATTGTTTTACAGGGAAAAGGCGCAATACTGCCCCGGCGAAGTGTGTGAAGTGAAAGACAGGCAGCCCATACAAAAAACTTCCCTTGCCCAGTGGATGATTGTACTGGGTTTTATTGCCTGGATTGTCGTTTCCGTCTTTATTTTCAACGATAATTTCAGGGAACAGCCTTACGACCTGTTCGGCATCGAAAACCAGGCGCATGCCGCTGAGCAGCCAACCCCCGACTGAACAGGTTACCCGCCTGTGACTGTTTTAAGACAGGCTTATGCTCACGGCCCGGTCTCCGGTGATTCATTTTCAGGAGATGCAGGCGTCTTACCTGTTTATCACAAACTTCCCGCTGGTTACCCGTCCCTGTTGATCGCGGATGGTGAAGATGTACAGCCCGCCGGGGCGGTCTGACAGGTCCAGATTAAACGTGCCGCTACTGATGTTTTTCCTGCTTTCGATCAGGCAGCCCGCCGCGTTATAAATCTTAACGCTGTTTATTTGTCCCGGTGAAGCGGGGAAGGCAATCGTCAGCCTGCCCGCGGTGGGATTGGGAAATACCTTCGCCTGCCCTGCCTGAACATGATGGCTGCTGACGGTGGTGGTGTCCCTGCTGATGTCGAGCACCACGCCCTCCACCACCGTGAGGTTGTAAGGGATCTCCTCCGGAAGCAGGTACCAGCCGTTGTACATGCCGCCCCAGCCGAAGTTCAGGTGGTAGTAGTCGTCAGAGTTGTAACCGTCCACCACCACATTGTGGCCGGTGGTCCAGCCGGGATCCACCACCGCGAGGTGGGCGGGGAGGGTATCCATCATATTCTGCCGCAGTCGGTCATACAGGTCCGCGTCGTTCTCGTCAAGCAGGGCCACCGTGGAGAAGCCAAAGCGCAGGTAGGCCTCCAGCGCCTGATCCACCCCGAAGGTGCCCGAGGCTTCCGAGGTAAACACCTGGGTGCAGGCCACCCCGCAGGCAAACACCAGGGCGGCCTTGTCGGTATTGCTCAGGTTGACATCCCGCTCATAATGGGCCTGCAGGGTGTCGAGGTAAACATTAAGCTGCGGAAAGGAGGGGAAACCGTTTTGCGTATGGTCGTCGTCAATCTGGTAGTTGCGGCCGGCATAGCTGTGGTAATAGTCGTCGCCATCGTCAAAACGCGTATTGTTCAGGTTTTTATGGAAGTTCAGGATCTGGGCCATGGCCACGGCCGGGCAGCCGGCATAGCTCCGCGAGAAGGTTACCGGGTCCATGGGGCAGAGGTTATTATAAGGCGCGTTCTGCGTCCAGTTGGTCTTCAGCCAGCCGTCGCCGGTAGCCGGCCACTGCTCCGGACGGTCGCGCCGCGGCATAGGTTCGCCGACCGCCGCCGCCTGACCGCTTTCTGCCGCATAGTCGAGCCTGGATTTCAGGTCGGCCCTGAGCAGCGTCAGCAGCGGATTGCCGCTTTCCGGCCTGCCGCAACCGGCGGTAAATGAATAGGCGATGACGCGGGGCAGCAGGGGAGAAGCGGCTACCACCACATAGCCCGAAGGTTCCAGCGGAAACACCCGGGCCAGCAGGTCGCGGCCCGCAGCTTCCTCTCCGGCCAGACCGGCACGTACCGTAGCAGTTGCGGCGCGGCCATCCGCGTAAAGCAGCAGGTAAGTATCCCCGGGGCTTACCCTCTTTTCGGGATAGCGGTAAAGGTGCCCGCGCACGGTTTGCAGCGCATCGCCGAAGCGGAGGTTTTCAGGTTGTGCTGGTTGGGCTGAAAGCAGCATCGGGAACAGGATGGTCAGCAGGGAGAGGGGCCAGGTTTTCATATCAGGTTGGTTTATGTCTGACAAAGATATAATAAAACTAATTGCGTATAATATGAAAAACCGGGCGGCTTATGGAGTACTGGTCCTTGATTTCAGGTTAAGGCATAAAACCACGAATGCGCGAATGCATGGGATTAATTGCCACGAATGCACGAATATTTTGCCACGAAAACTCGGAAACACGGAAAGCCACAGAAAATATCTTAAATCCTTGAATATTTGAATCACTTCTCCACCTTCGCGCAATTCATTGAACCCTCTCTTTCTCAGATTGTCAGACAGGATTTACAGGATTTACAGGATCTGCTTTTTCTTTGAATCTTTGAATCTTTGAACCGATCCCGATTGCTATCGGGAGAGCTCAGCGAAGCTAATCCTTGAATTTTTGAATCAGATGCCACGAATGCGCGAATGATTGAATTAAATTGCCACTAATGCGCGGAAACACTGAAAACCACAGAATATTTTTTGAATCCTTGAATTTTTAAGCCACGAATGCGCGAATGCATGGAATTAACTGCCACTAAAACGCGGAAACACGGGAAGCCACAGAAAATATCTTAAATCCTTGAATATTTGAATCACTTCTCCACCTTCGCGCAATTCATTGAACCCTCTCTTTCTCAGATTGTCAGACAGGATTTACAGGATTTACAGGATCTGCTTTTTCTTTGAATCTTTGAATCTTTGAACCGATCCCGATTGCTATCGGGAGAGCTCAGCGAAGCTAATCTTTGAATCTTTGATTTTTTGAATCCTTGAATTTTTTGCCACGAAAACACAGAAAAACTGAAAACCACAGAATACTTTCTTAAATCTTTGAATCTTTGAATTTTTGAATTTTTGAATCCTTGAATTTTTGAATCCTTGAACCGATCCCGATTGCTATCGGGAGAGCTCAGCGAAGCTAATCCTTGAATTAAAATGCCATCGGGATTGTGCTTCCGTGGCAAAAAGCGACTTCAGACAATCCGGCCAATCAGAGTTCATTTAAACAATGGAGTAACAGCAAGTAATTAATTCTTAAAAATCGTTTGGTGTTTTTTTTGTGTTTTTGTGTTTCCGTGGCTTAAAAAAAACAGCATATCCGTTAAAAAACATCCTGAAGTTCCGCTAAACGCTCCAACAATTCCCGTTTCTTTGGTTTGTTAAGGAAAACAGCTACTTTTGACTGCCGGCAACATGTCTCCCGGCCGTTGGCATCCATACTATGAAAAAGCTGATACTGATATTTCTGAGCCTGCTGCTGATGCACGGACTGAACGCGCAAAACGACACCTGCAGAGTACTGCACGAAAAACTGGCCGGCGCCTACAGCGGCGACTGCGAGAACGGCCTGGCCAGCGGCAAGGGCAAAGCCACGGGCGTGGACACCTATACCGGCGCCTTCCTCAACGGGCTGCCCCACGGCAAGGGGACCTACACGTTTGAAAACGGCGATGAGTTTAAGGGGCGCTGGGTAAACGGACAGAAAAACGGCAAGGGAACCTTTAAATATACGCAAAACGGGAAGAAACACACCCTCTCCGGTTACTGGAAGGACGATGTATATGCCGGCGCCACCGACCCCGGCCTCAGCTACCGGGTGGGACAAAGCACCGGCATCCCGGTGCACAGGGTAACGGAAGAGGCCGTGCCCGACGCCGCCGACAGCCGGGTGGTCTTTGCCATTCAGGTGGCCAATACCGATTTTGCACCTTCCGACCTGAAGATAGAACACTCCTCCGGACAACTTACCCAACTGGGCCGCCGCTTTTCGGTAAGCCGCTGCGCCCTGCCCCTGCGCTGCGAGCTCAGTTATACCATTAAGGCCGGACTCAGCCGCATGCAGTGCCGCTTTATCATCGATATCCTGCAACCCGGCGCCTACACCGTAACCCTCGACCATAACTAAGCCCGCCCTAAAAGGTATTGTTCAGGTAAAACCCCGCCGAAAGGTGGTGGATCACCGTTACCCTTTTGCCGGTATTCAGGTCGTAACGGCAGAGGGTGCGGAGGGTTAGCCGGAAATGTTTGAGGAAAATATAGTGAATGGCGTTGTTGATGTCGAATTTGTAGTATTTAATGCAGTCCAGATCAGCCCTGTTCACGTTTATCTGGCTGAAATTTTCGAAAATCAGGTTCTTGGAAATTTTGTTGGGCGGTATAGTAAGCAACAGATTAAAACCTGATTCTGATTTCTTTTTTGTCCCCTTTTCCAGTCCGTAAAGTTTCTTTGTGTTTCTGCTTTCGTAGATATCCTGGTTTTTCATAAGGGTCGTCTTTCCGTTAACCAGACCGAATTCTATAGAAACCTTTTCTGAAACGTCGTATCTGATACCGCAGGAAAAATTGCGGTAGCCTGGTGATTGATAAGCGGTGAAAAGGGTTCTTGTTATGTTTCCGGCAGTGTCAGTCCCGTATTCATAGTGACGGAAATACTGACTTTTTGAATTGGTGCCCAGGCTGAAGGAGAATTTTGACTTAAGAAACTGGCAAGCGACGGCATTTTTAATAATGAACTGATCATCCGAAATTACGGTTATACTATCCTGATAATCCCTGATCCCCAGATCGGTGTAATAATAATTGGTAATAGCCAGCTTCCCGGCCTTTATTTTATTGTTTAAAGTAAAATTGTAGTAGAAATTCAGATTATTCTTTTCACTTGTTGTATATCCATTCAGATAGCGGACACCGGTGAAAGTAGTGAAAAAGTCAATGACCGTCACGGCTGTTAATTGTCTGGAAGGCTTTGTTTTAGTCTGATTGCACGTGTCCTGACTGTAAAGCGGGTAATTGGAAATGACAAATGCCGAAACAAGGATGCCGACCAGAAGCATGCCCCTTTGTATTGATCCCAAAGGGGTTGTAATTGATGAAAACCTGATGGCAATCAAATTGTAAACCATAGGTAATGTTGTGAATCATATCCGGTTAGGATTATTTCCGATACTCTTCTTTACAGGAGTAGCTTCAGCTGGAATTGTCTTCCCTCGGTATACCGACATAGTAATGAGTTTTTATAGTGCGATGACAATTCAGAACCTGATAGAAGTTATACAGGGAAGCGTATTGTGATTCCCTGGTAAAAACAGCACCGGGGAGTCAGTTTTTCAGAAGAATGGCTCCCCGGGTACTTTAAAGGAGGAGTTCAATGTAATATTTGCCGTTTTTATAGGTAAGGCTGTATTCGCCTTTCCTTATCACGATGGGATTTCTGACTTTTGCAGCGATGTTGATTTCATTAGGGAAAGAATAATCTTCAGCGAAAACGACTGTACTTTTGTTGTCAAAGTAGTTCGCTTTATCGGGTTGCACTTTTTCAATATCTTCTTTGTCGATACAGATAGTCATGTTTCCACCTTCCTCGTCTACAGTTATGATGCCATTGATGGCTCCTTCGGTATACGAAGAACTACTGGAGATTGAACAGATTCCGAATCCGGAGCAGTTATTGCTCTTCCTGCCAATTGTCAGTGTGGTCTTGATCACAATGCCGGAAAGCGCCGGCTGAATGAAAGACAGTGTGGTGAATACTGTCAGTAATAATGCTCTTTTCATGATACTGACTTTTGAGGTTAGTTTTCTTCTTGCTCAGCAGCAAGGCTTTGGTCCACTTTCGCAGGTATCCAATTCACGATCAGGCGCAGGATTTCCGGCGCAGAAAGCGCTTTGCAGATGCAAGGCAGATTTCCGGTGTATGATGTTTTGTGAGGCTGATTGGGTTTGGTTTATACTTGGTTAATTCGCGTTGGGATTTTATAATGAACAAGTTTCATTTCGTCTGAGCTGTCATTTTTTGCATGAATGCCACACTTCTATGAATTAGAAAGCATCAGGGGTATGACTTTTAATGTTTTTCTGATCCTCTTTTATTCCCTGGTAATGATTATATAGAGTAATTGAGTTAAGCGACATTCCAAGGCTATTATAAAATGAATTTAAAAATTTCACCTTCGCGTTTAACAATTATTACATTGCCGGTCGATTCGCAACTCAATTCCTCGAATGTCCTGTAAGTTTCACATGGATTGATCTCATCAACCCTGATATTATTAATGGACACAATCTGGTCTCCGATTTTCAGTCCGACCTTTTCTGCTGGCGAACCGGCAACCATGTTCACCACAATAAGTTCTTTGTTTTCAAAACTTCTTGCCTTGAATCCCGAAAGCTGAAAAATATTCTTTTTAGACTGGAAGTAAGCCGGATTGGGTTGTAAATAGAGGTTTTGCTTTTGATAATCAACGAGTATGTTAAATCTCTTGATCAAGTCCATTCCCATCGCATTTACGATCATGTTGGGTGTAGTGATGACCTGAATAGAATCGATTTGAAGCCCTGGACCCAATTGAAGATTCATAATTCCTGAGTAGGCAGTGTCTGGCGCTGATGATCCGGCAAGGGAACTGTGAATATGTCCGTATACAATCTGCATGTTTGATAAAGAGTCTTTATCCTGGCTTTGAACCTCTCTGAATATGTTATTTTCCAGAATTAAGCTTCCGCTAAATCCGGTATCAAAGTATATTTTTGTTTTATTCTTATTAACGGAAGTAAGTATTTTTATGTGGGATAACATATTAAAACGGGTGTTTAATTTTGTCCAGTTTTCAAGAGGAGGAAGTTTGTCCAATATCCTTACAGTGGAATCCTGCATTTTTATTAGCAGAACTTTATTTCTTTTCCCTTTGATATCCTGTGCAAATATATCTGCACCCCATATGCCTCCAAGATTGTTGCAGTCAAATGGATCGTTTCTGTATATGGTTGAGAGAACGCTGTTTTCAATTTTAAACCAGTTTGTAGTAATAGTGCCCCAATCAAGGTATTCTCTCATTAACCTCTTACCATCAGCCGATGTTGCTTTTTGTTTTTTATTGGATATGCTTTTACCATAAGAGTGCAAACTCGCAGTGGAATCAATAAAAATAATACTAATAGGACTTCCCAGATCAAGGAGAAAGTTACTTTCCTTTCCTTGCGAAAGTTTTGTGGTTAAAATAATTTGATTATTTATTAACTTGAATTTTATCGATTCTTCATTAAACAGGATTATTGTATCTTGTGATGCATTGATGATTCTTGCAACTCTACAAGCTGATAGGCTAATCAGAAATGGGATAGCCATTAAAATAATTTTCATCTTTGTTTTCATCTTCTATTGTTAAGTGTTGTGTGAAAAACCATTTCTTATGCTTTCATTGAAGATTAAGACTGTTTGTAAACAAAAAAAGGTATAGTAGTAGGTTGTGTATTTCTTATTTATACATAAAAACATTCTTCTACATTTGTTTATGCAGATAAATATTTTATAATATAATATTTTAGTTAAATATAAGTAGTATATCATAAACAGGATTTATTAAATTTGGACTTAGCATACTGTCTTCCTTGTATTTATTAGGAAGACAGTATGCTTTTTATTGTAAGCTAGACATTAGCTATAGAAATGGAAGAATGGCGCTCAGAATTTCTATAGTGATTTCAATAATTTTTTTCCAATTCCATTTTTTGAAGTTTAAAGCATCTCCGGGATTATTTGTATTCCATGTCGAAAGCTCAGTGATAAGTTCTGCTGTTTCAACTCCGGTGATTGAACTTTGTACTTCTTTTTCGGATAAGTCCCGGGCATGGAAATTGTAAATATATTCATAATATGGCTGAAATGCATCTATCAACGATTTTGGGGCTTGTGACGGAAAGTTGCTCCGGATTATCCTGATGAATTCATCCTGTGACATTCCGGCTTTGTAGATTTCTTTTGTTTGCTGAAATGCCTTCAGGTCCCAATCTTTGGCCCAACTTACAATCGTTTTGCCTTCGATAACGTCACCTGGCTTAAACGTTTTCTGCGCCATTGCAAATGAAACCATGGATACTAAAAGTGTTAAAATGATAAGTTTTACCGTTTTCATAATTGTAGTTGTTAATTGTTTTCCTGACTTTCTACATCTGCAGGAATAAGATGCTTTTCCACTTTCGCAGTCAATCAGGTGCAGCAGCGGCTGCCATAACCAGCGCCGGTAAAATTCGGGAGGGCCCGTTTTCATTGCTTCTTTATGCCGGAAAGATTATGCAATGCCGACTTATTGATATGTTAATTATATCCGTAAAAAATGCTTAGCAAGTCAGAATCTGAGCATATTTGTCCTATCTTTGTATAGCCTCTCTCGGTTTTTGGTTTCTACATAGTTAATTCGCGTTGACAATAAACCTCCGGGGGAGGTTTTTTTTTGCAGGGGTGGCTGATCCCTGAAATTCAAATGCTGTCTCTTACCTGAACAATTCAGTAGTTTAAATTTTCTTCCGGATGGTAATTGTTGTCAGATCGGGTAGGGGAGTTGTTTTTAGTATACCGGATAATATTATTTGATTGTAAACGTTTGTAATCGGTAATAATATTATTATGAATATTTAATAGTCTGTAGAGATGTTTAGCTCAATTGGTGAGATCAAATATAGTAACAATTTTTACAGAAATCAAGGGTATATTTAGAAACATTTTTATACATGCGATTATGGGATATGTAATAAAGATAACAATAACGTAAACTATAAATATGAATAATTGCTTTATATCATTAAACCGGCTCTGCTGATTATATTAAATGATTGTAAACTAATTCAGTATAGGGATAGCTTTTTAAATATTGGGAACTATTGATTAAGTATTTGAATCTTTTCAAATTATTGTATTTGAAGTCTGAATATCTATTTGGAATGATTATAAATTAATTTCTGATTAAAAAAAGTATTCTGACTTTCTATGACAAACCAATAATTGTAAATTAGTTTTACACTTTGACTTCCTGAATCCGGCTTGTGTCCTGTTTTTTTTTGCCCTGTTTCATATTCGAATCCTCATTCCTTGCACTTACTTTGGGGCTGGTTAAGTTATGATGACTTCCAGGATATCCCGGTGATTTTGCGACATTAATGTGACTGTCTGATAATGCAGAATTGAATTATTGGCATTTAATTTGCCCCAAATTCCCTAAGTTTGTAAAGCCGGCCCTGGCCTGCCTGTATGTTTGAATTTCTGCCCTGTATGCGTACCCTTATCCAAAAGCTGAAGAAAATGATCCTTGTATTGTTTGCCCTTGTTGCCGGCAGTGTGCTGCTGCTGTTTTTGCTGCTGCTGCTTTACAGTCCGGGGAAGCCGGCGCCCCTGAAGGATAAGAACGGGAATCCCCTTGCGGGTAGCATTTTCGAAAAGGTATTTATAGAGATAGGCGGGGTGAAGCAGGGGATGTTTATCCGGGGCAAAAGCCTCAGCAATCCCGTGCTGCTCTACCTGCACGGGGGCATGCCCGATTACTTCCTTACCCCGCGCTATCCCATGGTGCTGGAGGAGTACTTTACCGTGGTATGGTGGGAGCAGCGGTGGGCCGGCCTGTCGTACCACCCCGGCACGCGCCCCGAGACCATTACCCCGGAGCAACTGATCTCGGACACTGAAGAACTTACCAACTACCTGCGCGGGCGTTTCGGTCAGGAGAAGATTTACCTGCTGGGGCGTTCGGGCGGCTCCTTTTTCGGCATACAGGCGGCGGCGCGGTTTCCGGAACTGTATCATGCCTACATCGGCATCGGACAGATGTCGGACCAGTTGCATTCCGAGTGGCTGGCTTACCAATATATGCTCGACAGCTACCGGTTGGCCGGGGACAGCGGCATGGTCAGGCGGCTCGAAGCCTGTCCGGTTACCGACCATATTCCCGCCGCTTACCTGAGGGTGCGCGACCAGGCCATGCACCGGATCGGCGTGGGCACCACGCGGGCCATGCGTTCGGTGGTCAGCGGGATGTTTATTCCTTCGCTGACCTTTAAGGAATACACCCTGAAGGAGAAGTTCAACCTGTGGAGGGGCAAGGCCGCCGCGGGGGTGCATCCGCTCTGGGAGACCATCCTGTCCACCGACCTGAGCCGGCAGGTAAACCGGGCGGAGATCCCCGTTTATTTTCTGCACGGCCGGTATGACTACACGGTTTCCTATACCCTGACGAAACACTATTTTGAAGTGTTTCAGGCGCCTGAAAAGGCATTCTTTACCTTTGAGCATTCCGCCCACAGTCCGCATTTTGAGGAGCCTGAGCGGGTAAGGGAGGTGCTGGAGCTGATATTGAAGGGAAGGGAAACTTATTAAGGGGGTTTTGCCGGGTGGATCAGGAAAAGTTATAAGTTTGAGATGATATTCATTAGTTACCGCCAATGCTGAGACAAAATGATAAATGAATTAAACGTGAACCTGTTAAGAAGTTAACCAATGTTGATAATTAAATAGAGCTAACAAGAAATTAGAAACTTCTTACACTAAATTAATTATGAAAACTCCTGCCATTTTACTTATAATTATCACCTTAATGTTTGCTTCATGTAAGAACAATGATGATTATAAGTCCTTTGAACCTGCAGATATATCTTATATAAAGTCCATCTCGTATAAACATATTTCAATAAAAAGAACTCAGGATACGATAAATAAATACAAATCAATTCGCGAACCTACTTTTTATGAAGCAAAATTTGATTCTTTGTTGAAGCGATATGAAAAATCACCAGAAATTGTAACAAAGATTTTTAATCAATTTTCCTATGAAAAAATTTATGGAATAAGGCAGATCTCTATTGTTCGCCTTGACACCCTAGGATCAGTGAAAACTATAATTTATATGGATTATAAGTATGACCAGAAAATGGGAGGGTATTGGGTAGCCCTATCAGAAAACAACGGAGAAAGCTGGAATAATTACTATACTGGATTAACAAAAGGCAGCTTTTATTATTTTAAACCAAAATCAACAATACCTTTATTTACTTCTGATTCAATAATACAGATTGAGTCTTCTCTAGTCAGACTTTTCAATCCTTATTCTTTAAGTACTTTTGAAATTGGGGAGTATGAGTTAGTTCAAGATGGATTAATAATTTCAATTAATCTGAATTTACTTAAGTTAGATTCTGATAATGATGGATTGACGGATATTGTAGAGAAAAAATTTATGACAAATCCTTTAAATGCCGACACTGATGGTGATGGAATTATAGATGGGAAGGATACAAATCCAAGACTTGAAAATATTGATAATGAAAATACTTTGTTATATAGTTTTTTACTTAATCATTCAGGGTTTGGTATGGATAATGATCATTTCTTGAGTTTTAGAAAGGAAAATTCTGGCAACATAAACGAATCTATTGTATATGAAAGAGCAAGTGACGATAAAACAATCATGATTTTTACTGACGATCAGCAAATACAGCATATTTCAAATACAAATGCCAAATCTATTATTTTGCCTGAAAGTGAATATGATTCATATTTGCTCGAAAACTTTGATACCCCAGAGATTATTTATATTAGCCCATTAGAAAAAGTATCTCTTTTTTCAAAGCAATATACTGTTTGTATTGGTGGTGGAGGTTGGTCTAATGAATTTTTGGTGACAAAGACTGACACAGGCTGGATAATCAAAAAAACAGAAACAATAATTGAGTGAGGAAAATAGCACAGGCGGTAACAAAGGCTAAAACGCTATCGGGCGCATGGTTGTAAGGAGAAAGATTGTACATTTATTGAAAATTGAGCTGGCCGGAACGATAAATTTTCAAAAATGCCCGCCAGCGCTTAGCCTCGACCGTTAGTGTGAATTATTGTAATGCAACCTATTACATCAATTTTCATTATATCTGAAATAAATGATGAATAATTCAGAGATACAAATCTTCACGTCGAAAGATGGTAAAACAGAAATTCAAGTGACACTTGAAAACGAAACTGTTTGGTTGAATCAATACCAGTTGGAATCTCTTTTTCAAACTAACAGGACTTCAATAAACAGGCATATCTCAAATATTTACAAAACAGAGGAGTTGGACAAAGAATCAACTTGTGCAAAATTTGCACAAGTTCAAAAAGAAGGTAATCGCGAGATAAAACGTCAAATACAATATTATAATCTTGATGTCATTATTTCTGTCGGTTACAGGGTTAATTCCAAAAGAGGTACAGAATTCAGGATATGGGCGAATAAAATTCTAAAAGAATATCTGATCAAAGGGTTTTCTATCAATGAGCTACGGTTAAAGAAACAAAACGAGCAACTTAAAGAACTACAAAAATCGGTGAAATTGATCGGTGAAGCGATTAACCAAAAAGTACTGAGTACAGATGAAAGTATTGGTTTATTGGCAATAATTTCTGATTACGCTTATGCTCTTGATATTCTGGACCAATATGATAACAATACTTTAAAGATTACCGAAACAACCGAAAAAAAATCAGTTCAGATTACTTATGAAGAAGCGATCGGACAAATCGAATTTGTAAAACGCAAATATGGTAATAGTGATCTGTTTGGGAAAGAAAAAGATAAATCATTCAGAAGTTCTGTATCAACAATTTATCAAACATTCGATGGCAAAGATTTATACCCTGGTATCGAAGAGAAAGCGGCCAATCTACTTTATCTTATTACCAAAAATCATTCATTCGCGGACGGAAACAAAAGAATAGCAGCGTTTCTTTTCTTATACTTTCTGGATAAAAACGGGATACTATACAACGAAAACGGGAATAAAAGAATTGCGGACAACGCTTTGGTTGCTATAACATTAATGATAGCGATTAGTAAACCGGAAGACAAAGATATTATTGTAAGAATTATTGTAAATCTGATAAACAAAAGAAACAACCCAAACTAACTAAAACTACATGTCAATCGCCGTTTCCGTGCTGACAACTAGCCTTTTAGCCCGCAATCCCGATAATCACCGGGAGCGGTGCGGCTCGACAAGCAAGCAACCCGCAGTTTGCAATTTCATATAGATCCGTCCGTTACGACTTTAACGCAGCCATTGTTCACTGGCAGGATACCCATCCCTGGTATCCTGCAGGTAAACCGGGCGGAGATCCCCGTGTACTTTCTGCACGGCCGGTATGACTACACGGTTTCCTGCACCCTGGCGAAACGCTGTTTTGAAGTATTTCAGGCGCCTGAAAAGGTATTTTTTACCTTTGAGCATTCCGCCCGCAGTCCGCATTTCGAAGAACCCGAAAGGGTAAGGGAGGCGCCGGAGCGGATACTGAAAAGAAGGGAAGGAGAAGATTGAAGCGGCGGTTGGGAACGGAGCGTTTAGGGAAAGTGGTAAGATTGTTATAGTGTTCACTTATTGAAAACAATGAAAATACCTTTATAAAGTTCCCAATATGGGAATTTTATTACTATCTTTGCATCATGATTAAGGATTGAATGGAAAGGGTATTTGCAAAAAGCACATTAAGAGAGTTTTGGGAGAGATGTCCGGATGCTGAGCAATATTTGAAGACCTGGTTTGATACGGCGATGAATTCCGATTGGAAATCTCCTTCTGATGTAAAACAGACTTATGCAAATGCAAGTGTTCTGAAAGAAGGCAGGATTGTGTTTAACATTAAAGGCAATTCCTACAGACTTGTTGTAAAAATTAATTTTGAGAAGCAATGGATATTTATAAGGTTCATTGGATCTCATAAAGAATATGACAAGATTGATGCAAATACGATTTAACACAAAAAACGATGAACATCAGACCAATTAAATCGGAAGCGGACTATAAACTTGCTTTAAAGAGGCTTGAAGAGGTCTTTGACGCGCCTGCCGGCACGCCCGAAAGTGACGAAGCCGATATTCTTGGGGTATTGGTTGATGAATATGAAAAGAAACACTTTCCCATTGAAACTCCTGACCCTATAGAAGCTATCAGGATAAGAATGGAAGAGTTACAACTGAGGCAAATTGATCTGGTAGAAGTATTTGGCAGTAAAAGCAGGGTTTCGGAGATTCTTAACCGCAAAAGGAAACTAACTGTTGAAATGATCCGGCAATTAACAAAACGCCTCAATTTATCGCCGGAATTGCTTATAACCGATTATCAATTAGCTTCCTGATATGCGCGGTTTCCATCGGCAGGTTTATAACATTACCGGAAGCGGTTTTTTTTGGTTGTGCTCCTGGTTTTCACATACTAAATAAGCAACATTGTGCTAAGAACATGTAACGGTTCATAGCATCAACCGCTACGACTTCCACGCAGCCGCAGTTCAATTTCAGGATCGTGATCCCCGGTATCCTGCAGGTAAACCGGGCGGAGATTCCCGTTTACTTTCTGCACGGCCGGTATGACTATACCTTTTCCTGCACCCTGGCGAAACGCTGTATTGAAATGTTTCAGGCGCCGGAAAAGGCATTCATCACCTTTGAGCATTCCGCCCACAGTCCGCATTTCGAAGAACCCGAAAGGGTAAGGGAGGTGCCGGAACGGATACTGAAGGGAAGGGGTAAGGGAAAAAGGTGCCCGGGAGTTTTAAAACTGCCCGGAAAAGCAGTATATTTGAGAGGGTGTTTGCCAATGGACTTCAATTGCGAAAAGTTATCAGAAATAACGGGAATGGATGTGACTTATATATCCGATTATAGTAACTGATCATATTGAATAACCGAAAATGGGAAAACCATGAAAAAAGCGTTATTGATTTTCTTGTTGCTTTCAGGTTCTGTTGCCTTCGCAGGGACGGGCAGCGCAAACGATGCAATTCTGTTGTATCTTGCCATAATTGCCGTAATGTCAATTATTACTGCCGTGCTTCATTCCGTAGATTTTATCAGAAGGATACTCAGGGAGCGAAAAGAAAGGAAATTATCCGGGCTTGATCATCATACGGATGGTCAGATTGCGGGTTAAAGGATTTTTATGGAGGCGCTCCGGCCAATGCGTTTGAAGGCGACGGACCTGAGATTAAAGGACATCCCGAGTCAGGGTGGAAAAATATACCCCATTGAAAAAGGCAGCATCTGTAACCTTTGTATCCGGCAGACAAAAAGATGCCCGGGCGCGCAGGGTGCCGGGGAAAGCGGAATGTTTGTTTTGATATTAATGAGTTAGCAAAAATTGTAAAATATCTGCCGAATAATATGACAATATGTTTTAACTCAATAGGCACAATTCATACTCCTTTTAAGAGAAAGGAAGGAATGCCAATACAATCAATAGGATCAAAAGGAATCAAGGGTACAATAAAACTGAAGAGAAAATATGTTGAGGGTTTGCTTGATCTTGAAAAATTCTCCCATATTATCCTTGTGTATTACTTTCATAAGTCTAAAGGTTTTAATCTGCAGGTTATCCCATTCCTTGATGACAAACAACATGGTCTATTTGCTACCAGGGCTCCAAGAAGGCCGAATGCAATCGGCATATCTGTAGTTAAACTCCTAAGCATTAGAGATAACATTCTTGAAATTGAGAATGTTGACATGCTTGATAGAACACCTCTTTTAGACATAAAACCCTATGTTTCTCAGTTTGATATACATGAAATAGAAAAAAGCGGCTGGTTAAATAATAAAACTGGCGATCCTAATGAGGTTAAATCAGACGACAGATTTAGTTAATTACAACTCTTGCTAATAACAGGTCGGTATATGCAATTGGCTTCTTCGCACCGCGAGAACATTCTGGCTAAAGAAGATCGCTTAGTGGTCGTCGGTGCGGCCCGCCCCGGCTCCCGCCGGAGAATCACTGCTGGTGTCACGGTTTTTGCCAACGCGACAATAAACAAAACAACATCATATCTCTGCATCGCACCACGAGTGCAAAAACACGCGCTACCGCGAAGCTGCGCCAACTGCACGTACCACTGAACATTTTAATAGGCCAGACAAACATGGAAAGAATTGAAATTTATTCAAGCAAAAAGAAATCATTGTTATTGTTGATAGGGTCAATTGCATTTGTTGCTTTAGGTTTTTGGTTGGTCACAGAAGCAGATAACCTGACTGGCTGGAGAGGAAACAGCCCGGTTTTTAATCGTGGAATTGGAATTGCTTCAATTCTTTTTTTCGGACCTGGCGTTTTTATTGGAATAAAAAGACTGATTAAATCAGAAATAGCTTTAATAATTGACCACAATGGTTTAAATGTGAATCCGAAGAAATCATTGACTGAATATATAAAGTGGAGTGAAATAACCGGTTTTGAAGAAATTAAAATACAAAGCACAAAAATTGTAATTGTAGGAGTTAAGAATCCCGCTTATTGGCTTGACAAAGAGACAAACGGCTTCAGACGGAAATTAATGCAGTTTAATATTAATAATTACAATTCACCTTTCAATATTGCCGCTTCAGGACTTGACATCAGTTCGGACAAACTGATCGAAACTTTAAACAATTACTATGAAAGTCATAAAAGTGATACATAACAGCCGTTCTGCAATAGTATGGGCTTCGTGCTTCCGGAACCGTGATGTACTGAATTCAGACTTTGTGCATCTGATATCGTGAATATATTATTGGAATTAATTTGGTGAACAAAAACGATCTCTCCGTAACGGCGTTTGTGGCGGCGGACAGATACGAAGTCCATAATCCCCGGCGATTTCATATCGCCCAATGCCACAGGCAATGCGGTTAATACGATTAAAAACAATGTTTTACAAACCCTGAAACAACAGAAGAAATTGAAAATAGAAAAAATTGCAGAAAACAAGAAGCGATTCCTTGACTTATTATTGCTGGCCGACGAACAGGAAGATATGATTGACAGATATTTGCCGGATGGCGACCTGTTTGCATTATATGACGGCGATCTGAAAAGTGTTTGCGTGGTGGTGCCGGTAAACGGCGAAACCTGCGAGCTGAAAAATATAGCGACCTGCGTTAAATATCAGGGCAAAGGATACGGCCGCGCATTGATCAGGTATATTGCCGATTACTACAAATATGATTACAAAACCATGCTTGTCGGAACAGGCGAAACGCCGGCCATCCTGTCGTTTTATAAAAGCTGCGGATTTGAAGTGTCGCACCGGGTGAAGAACTTTTTTACAGACAATTACGACCATCCGATGTTCGAGGGCGATATTCAACTTATTGATATGATTTATCTTAATAAGGATTTGCAGGGATAGCAGGTATCTGTTGCAAATGAATAAACATGCCTGAGGGCTAAGGTTCACTGCGCCTGAGCATGAATATATCAGCGCTGCAACGCCCCGGCTGTAACCGGCAACATTTCCCGCCGCCGGCCGTTATCATTACAGTGGTATCAATGATAAGAATTATGAACGGAAGAAATCAGATACTGTTTGCGTTCACGGCGCTGATGATTTTAACACTCTGCGCCTGCAACACCCGGGAGGATATTTTAAAATATGCGCCCGTCGAAGTTTATGCAGATGATACCCTCCTTCAGCTGGTTGAAGACAAAAGGGCGATGATTGTCATTGCCCACGACGACGATATGTGTGGCATGGCCGGAACCATATCATTGCTTAATCAGCGGGGCTGGGAGATTGCCGTGGTCAGTTTTTCGCAGTCGCCGGAACGGAATGCGGCCCAGATAGAGGCCTGCCGCAGCATCCTGGATACCGTGATGTTTGTGGATCTGAAACCCGGACAGTACAGAAACGACCTCGATACGGTGGAAAATGCCTATTACGCGATTCCCCGGGAAAGGTTTGAGCTTGTGTTTAACCGGGAGCTTATTGAAACGGAATATAGCCGGTGCATCCGGGCATTTAATCCTTCTGTTATTTTTACCCTCGACAGCGAAATGGGGGGATATGGTCATCCTGAGCATGTTTTCATCAGTCAGATGGTCATTGACCTGGCCATGCAGCAGCGGATTACCCCCGCCTTGATCTACCAGAGCGTGTATACCGATCACATGGAGCAAACAATTATGGAACGGCATGCCGCGAGGATGAAAAGCTGGGGCTTCCCCGGCGATGAATGGGAAAATGCAAAAGCAACCTATGGCGTTTCAGGCATGCCGGAACCGGATGTTCAGATCAACATCAGCGGCGAAGCCGGGCGGAAAATGGATTATCTGCGGTCGTACAACAAGCGGGAACGTGAAATCCTGGATTTTTTCATTCCCTTTTTTGAAGCATATCCTGCTGAAGAGTATTTTTCGGTATTCGACAGGGAGTTTTTCAGGGTTATAAGAATGTAATGGAGGTGTCATTACCGCGATGAAGGCTACACCAGGCGGCAGCGGATGCGTGCTATTTTTCGTTTATCATCATTTTTGAGTGTTTGGGAAATCCCATTAATGCATAATTTACCCGTTATAGCGCATAATAAAAAACAGACAATGCACATATGGAAACGATAAGAAAATATGGAAAACAGCCATTTCAGATTGGGCTTCTGCACGGTGGACCAGGTGCATCTGGAGAAATGAAACCAATTGCTGAAAACTTATCGTGTGATTTTGGGATTTTAGAGTTTCTGCAGTCTGAGAAATCAGTTAATGGACAAATAGAAGAATTGCATAATCAACTGACTTCATGTGCTGATTTGCCTGCAATATTGATTGGATATTCCTGGGGAGCATGGCTTGGATTTTTGTTTGCAAGCAGATACCAGGATTTGGTAAAAAAATTGATTATAATTAGTTCAGGAGCATTTGAAAGTAAATACAACAATGACCTGATGAGTATCCGATTAAGCAGACTGAATCCACAAGATAGAAAAGAAGCTGAGAGATTAATTTCGGACATCAATTCGGACGGTTCAGATAATGAAATATTGAAACGCTTTGGTAAACTAATGACAATTGCCGATTCTTATGATTACCTGTCTGCAGATAATGATCCGGTGGATTTAGACTTGACAATTTATCAGTCAGTATGGGCAGAAGCATCAAGATTAAGAGAAACAAACGAATTGATAAATTGTGCAGACAAGATAAAATGTCCAGTTGTTGCAATTCATGGTAATTATGATTCACATCCGATTGATGGAGTTGAGAAACCATTATCCGAGAAACTGGGCGATTTTAAAATGATTCAAATTGAAAACTGTGGACACATACCTTGGAGAGAACGAGTTGCAAAAGATACTTTTTTTGAAATATTACGGAATGAATTGTATTAGATAACGAATTGACAATAAATAAAAAGCGCGCTATAGCAATGTTTTTTAAAAAAATAGTCGGTTTAGTAGTAAATTTACAGGTTGTAGCTTGCTTCAACTTTTGTGTAACTTGACAGGGATGAAACCCGCAAACAGTTACTATTCTTATGCAAACCGTTAATTGATAATTATTAAAAATAAGAAGAAATGAAAAAGATTTGGATTCTGTTAAGTTTTTTAATTATTAAAAATTTTCTTTTTGGACAGGACACTCCATATTTCAGTACAACATCTATGGAAGACTATATTGAAATCAACAACCCAATATCTGTTAACAACGGAGAAATCTGGAATGAAGGTAGTGTCTATCCTATTGATTTTGACTTTAATTTTACTGTTTTCGATCAGGAATATAGTTCATTGTATGTTCATGCAGGAGGTGGAATTTCTTTTCCTGCTGATGGAAAGGGTATTCAAATTTATCATACACCATTTGGAGGGTATTTATTAAAAGACAAAGGAGTTGATTCTTCATTATCCGGCATAGATTACGAAGTTGTGGGAGAAGAAGGGCAATACATTATTAAGATTCAATGGAAAAATGCGGGCTTTGTCCAATGGTTTTCTACCAGCGATACTTCTGATTTTGTTGACTTTCAAATCTGGATTTTTCAAGAGGATGCACATTTTGAACTTCATTTTGGAGATTACCAGGCAGATCCTGGAACATATGGTTATCCTGAAGGGATATCAGACCCTGATCCGGGGCCCAGCATCAAATTCGCTTATGACGATTGCAGTAATATATTAAGTTATTACGATGCTGCCGATAATCCGTTATATGACTTCTTTAACATGTGCCTTCCTCCTTGCTATTGGTTTATTGACGGCACTCCATCTGAGGGTACAACATATAGGATAATACCCAACGAAGGTTTTGTTGGCATTTCTGAAAATGATCTGAGTGGAGTCAGCGTTTTCCCAAATCCTGCTACTGACGTAATACAAATTGAAAATATTAATGAATTGTCATTTATTGAATCAGTGTGTATAGTTGATGTGCTGGGAAATGTTATTCTGGAATTCCGGAAGAATGAGATCTCTGGTTCAGCATTAACTTTAAATATTGAGACAATTCCTGTAGGAGTTTATTGTATAAGAATTAATTCCGGGAATGCTCTACTGACTAAAAAATTAATCAAAAACAGCATTTAATAACAGATATACGGCATTTTGTCAAACTCAATTAATATTCAGTTAGTTAATGGCACTTGAAGAAAGAAGTAATTGGAAGTTTTGAGCACTGAATTGCCAAACGCCGTATATTCAATCCGCTGCATGATCGCTGATGCTGAATAAGCTCCAGGATAAATACCGGCTTCTTATTAATCAAACTTTAAGATGACCATGCGGGAAACCCTCAGATATATTGCCGGCTACGTTTTTGGCGGTACAATTTTTCTTTTTCTGATCCCATTCGGATTGTACAAACTATCCGGTTATGACAACCTATGGACAGACCTGGAATTGTTGCAATCCGGCTCCGTACGACATGTCCTGTCAGTATGTTGTTTACTGTCTGGCGTGTTTTGGATGATCTGGTCAAATATTTTTCTGTTTAAGGCCGGGAAAGGTGGTCCGGCCGAAGGGATGGGTGTTTCCGTAAGCCCCCGTACCCAAAGGCTGGTAACTACCGGCCCTTACAGGTACTGCAGAAATCCCATGGTTCTCGGAGCTCTGCTTATCTATCTTTCCATCGTGATATTTCTGAACTCCCTGACCGCCCTGGGCGCCTTACTGATTTTCTCTCTTTCCGGGATCACTTACCTGAAGTTATCGGAAGAAAAGCGATTGGAAAAGGACTTTGGCGATGAATTCCTGGAATACCGGAGAAAGGTTCCGATGTTGTTTCCCGGAATCCGGTTCAATAAATAAACGGAGAAGAAACACGGCTGCCGGTTTAACCATGATTTTCCGGTAGCAGCCAAAGAGGCCCGTTATTATTTGAAATTATTTTTGTGCTTATTGCTTGTCAATTAAGTTATGTCGTATTTTTGCGACATTAAAAACAGGCCATGAACAAATCAGAAAAATTTGATGAAGACCTCCGGGAACTTGCCCGGTACGCGAAGGTAATTTCCCATCCGGCCAGGCTGGCGATTATAAAATATCTGGCCAATACAAGGTCCTGTATTTCGGGTGATATTTCCGATAGCCTACCCCTGGGCAGGTCAACGGTCTCGCAGCACCTGAAGGAGCTGCGCGATGCCGGGCTGATTCACGGGGAGATTGACGGACTGAAAATCAACTATTGCCTCTGCTCCGGCGGGATTGAAAAATTCATGGCGCTTTTCTCCGTTTTTTTTGAGCCGGTGAAAGCCAATGGATTTGACTGTGAAATCAAATAGCCCTCAACCGGCCTTTAAACCTGAAATGCTTAATCATGAAGATTCTTATACTCTGCACCGGCAACTCCTGCCGTTCCCAGATGGCCCACGGTTTTCTGCAGTCATTTGATCCTTCGCTTACCGTGCGCTCAGCCGGAACCGAGGCCTCGGGTAAACTCAACCCCAAAGCCGTTGAAGTGATGAAAGAGATTGGCATCGATATCAGCCACCACACTTCCGATTCCGTTGATCTGCATCTCGGCGAAGAATGGGATTATGTAATCACTGTTTGCGGCGGTGCCAATGAGGCCTGTCCTGCATTTACGGGCAAGGTAAAGCACCGGCTGCACATGGGGTTTGATGATCCTTCGCATGCGGCGGGGACCGGCGAATTTATCCATAGCGAATTCATTCGTGTGCGGGATGAAATTAAAGACAGATTTCTGAGATTCTATAAGGATGAGTTGATTAGAGGATGAGTTGATTTGAGGATTTGTTAATTTGAGGATGTGATGATTAGAGGATGTGTTACTTTGGGGATGTCACTGATTATCTGCATCCAATGAATTTTTTGGGTGGAATGACGGATGAAATTTTATTCAACATTTAACATTTATATATGCTATGAAAGAGGAAAAGGAAAACCTGATTTTGAAACTCACTTTTGAGTTTTCTATCAAGATTATTGAATATTGCGAACGGCTGGATGCAGTTAGGAAGTTTGCCTTGTCAAATCAGTTATTTAAAGCCGGAACTGCCATCGGAGCCAATGCCAGTGAAGCACAAAATGCAGAAAGCAATGCTGACTTTATTCATAAATTCAAAATGGCGGCCAAGGAGATGAATGAAACAGATTATTGGCTGAAGTTATGCAGATTCTCTGACTTATTGCCTGATCCGGGCGATTTGCCCGAACACCTTGAATCAATTAAGAAAGTAATCAACAAGATTATTTCCACTTCAAAAAGCCGCTGATCCTGTTTTCTGAGCGTTTTCCGGGTTTTAGAGGCACAACTGAATATAATTTCTGTAAAAAATTAAGCGTTCAAAAAGCACCTTTTTTTTAAACCAGTTCATCAGCTAATCAGCTAATCTCCTAATCAACAAATCTAAACAATGCCTTCAACACCACAACTCAAATTCTTAGACAGGTATCTTACCCTGTGGATTTTTCTCGCCATGTTTCTTGGCGTTTTTTCAGGATATTTCTTTCCGTCCATTGCTACATTCTGGGACTCGCTGAAAGCCTCTCCTGAGAGTACAACCAATATTCCCATTGCCATCGGGCTGATACTTATGATGTATCCGCCACTGGCCAAGGTGAAGTACGAGGAGCTTGGCGACGTGTTCCGCAATGTAAAAGTGTTGACTTTATCACTGATTCAAAACTGGATTATCGGGCCGGTGCTGATGTTTCTGCTTGCAGTGGTCCTTTTTAAACTGTTCCCCGGCGAAAACAATGCCAACCTGCCCTATGTATATGGCATTATCCTGATCGGACTGGCGCGTTGCATTGCCATGGTCATTGTATGGAACGACCTGGCTAAGGGAGATACCCAGTATGCGGCGGGACTTGTGGCATTTAATTCCATTTTTCAGGTGTTGTTTTTCTCGGTATATGCCTGGTTCTTTATAGCGGTGTTGCCCGGCTGGTTCGGCATTCCTGTCAGTGATGCCGTTGAAAGCATCACCATTGGACAGATTGCCGAAAGCGTTTTTATTTATCTGGGTATCCCGTTTATCGCCGGGTTTCTTACACGGTTTATCCTGATCCGCTTAAAGAATAAAGAGTGGTATCACCGGGTTTTTATTCCGAAGATAAGCCCCCTCACCCTGATTGCCCTGCTGTTTACCATAGTGGTAATGTTTTCGCTCAAAGGCGAATACATAGTTAAAATCCCGTTTGATGTAGTGCTGATTGCCGTTCCTTTGCTGGTTTACTTTGTGGTGATGTTCTTTGTTTCATTTTTCATGAGCAGGAAAGTCGGGGCTAATTATGAGCAGTCAGCTACCCTGTCGTTTACCGCAGCCAGCAATAACTTTGAGTTGGCGATTGCGGTGGCCATCGCGGTATTCGGTATTAACTCCGGAGAGGCATTCGCGGCGGTAATCGGCCCGCTGGTTGAAGTGCCGGTGATGATCGCGCTGGTGGGTGCAGCGCTCCGGTTTAAAAGAAAAATGCGATGGTGATATCTTAAGATGAATATATGTAACTTTGCCGTTTAAAATTTCAATTATGTCCGAAATACTCAAACTTCAGCCGGCCGAGGCTTACCAGAAGATGTCCGAAGGCGCTGTTTTTATTGATATCATTGACGAAGAGGGATTCAGTGTGGTGGCTTACGATGGGGTGGAATCCACCCAGGTAACCCTGCTTCAATTGCTTGAGAAGCTGCAGTGGATGGAGAGAGAGCCTTACTATATCGCCGGAGGATTTGATGAAGCCACTGGCTTCAAGGCTGCAAATCTTCTGCACCATCAGGGATTTGAAAATGTAGGCTACATTGCCGGCGGTGTGCAGGCCTGGTTTCAGGATGGTTTTCCGGTAAAGTATAACGTCAACGGTGGTTGTGGCACCGGCGATTGTAGCAGCGGGAGTTGCGGAACCGGTTTTGATGAGGAAGACGGCATGGGTGGTTGCGGCGGTTGCTCCTGCGGTCACTGAGTCCAGGCCTTCCCCGGCATTTTTCACGGGCCTGCAAAATCAGGCTGAAATTCCTGATTCTGAATCCTGATAATCAGATACCCGGAGGCTATCCTGCTTCACATCGTTTCTTTTCGCATTTCAGGTGATTATTACCTGGTTGGATCCGGCAGGAAAATATAATTTCCTCACCAATAAAAGCATTCCGGTTTTCCTTGGAGGTCAGATTCCCTGCCGCTTTCTGTCAGATACCCAGCTCCACCTGGAAGACCAGCAACAGGTTGTTTTTGTCCGCAGTCATGTTAAGGTGTGACTGTTGGTTGCGGTACCCAACGAACCCCTGGAATTTCGTCAGGTGCTTTCGTACGTATTTATTGACCCCCAGAATATAGTAACTGTCCCGTCTGGCAATATCGCGGATTTCATGATCCGGATTAACCACTGAATAGCGGGCAGCGATTTCCCAGTAATTGGGAAAACAATAGCTTAGTTGTGTATTGATTCCATGTCCGGCGACTACATGAACCGACATAGATGAATCGGCGGGATTATAGGTAAATGCGGAGTTATCCGTCTTTCTGCTGATGAATTCCGAATAGAGTGCCCACCCCTGGTATTTCATGATGATATCCGCGAAAAGGGATTGCAGGTTCCTGTTCTCATAGAGGTCGCTTCCTGTGGTCCCGCGGGTACGTCTGGCCTTCTGATTCAGGGCATAGCCGGCTGCTAATCCGATTTTTGGGGTATTTTCAAATTCCAGGTCTCCTTCCGAGAAATCGCCATCCTTTTTAAAGCGGCCAAGGGGAAGTAATTCTATTCTTCCGGTATACATCAGGCCATTGTCGGTTCTCAGCTGATTCCTGCCGTCACCGGTTGACACTGCACCTTTCAGGTTGTAATGTATGCCTCCCAGTTTGTCGCTGTAATAGGCGAACAGCCCAAAGTCACGATCGAGGGTAAAATTGGCATTTACATTTGAACGGTCAAAAAACTGTTGCTGCCCGCTCGAAATTATCCGTTGCCGGTTTCCCGGAAGCTTTCCCTGCCCGAAACCCAGGTAGAATTTCGGATTGAAATGATAATAAACCATAGCGTCACGTACAAGGTTCGGTACATGGGTGTTGTCCCAGTCCTGATCGCCCCTCGAAAAGGAAAGCTGAAGGTAGTAAGTCAGTTTCGGCCCGAGGATGTATCCGTCGAAACGCAACCTTAGCCGGCTGACCCTGGCTTCAATATCCTCAAGTTTCAGGTCTTCATTAAAGTTCATCGCTACCCGGTTCTGCATCCTTAACCGCAGATTAACTCCGAAAGTGCTGTCAGGGGCGTTGAATCCCAATCCTTTGCGGAATGAGATCATGGCACGTTCATCCACTTCGGTCTGCGCGACAAGGCATGAAAAACTGAGAAGTGATAATGCGGCAAGGAATAAAAGTCGTTTTATCATTATTGTGGAGTTGGAAAACCTGGCAAAAATACATAATGCGGGGCATTATACACGGGATGATTCTGAAGGTTTGATAATTCCTATGAAAAGCCTTGATGAATTGTCCTAAAACCGGATGATGGCAACTGTATTGTCAGTTTGCCCGGTCTTCCGGCAGGCCTGTTCCGGCATTTCTAAGCAATCTGCAATCAGATAAAAAATGACCCGGCAAGTCGGGGTGGGCTTGCCGGGTCACTGTATCTTCCGATGCGGTAAGATGCTGCCTGCTTAATTGTAGGTAGGCAGAAAAGAATGGTTTTTTGAATAATCCATCATCTGTTCGGTATAATCTTCGGGGTACTCCACCTTCACATCTATGATTTTTCCGTCTTTGGTAACCGGCACAAAAACCGGATTGATAAAGCCGCCGTATGGTGCTAGATTTAGTTTAGCGAATCGTCCGAGAATTTCGCTGTGCAGTTGCTGGTCAACCTGCACGGCATATTTTTCAATCAGTTCACGGCCGGCAGCATAATCTCCTTCCGATTTGATTCTTTGAATTTCGGCAAGCATTCTTCCGAAAGTCTCTCTGAGCGCCTGATAATCATTTACTTTCACGTAAGTTTTACCGTCGCGTTCAAATTTCTCAATTACATTTTTGTCCTTACCAAGGTCATAGCTCCAGGCGGCTATCAGTTGGCGGCAACGCATATGTGCCTGTTCAATGGTCTTTCCGGGCTCTATGCGGGTAAGCTGGGTAAGCATGCCGTTGCGGATGTAGCTGTTGTATTCGGCTTTGTAAACGCCTTCATTGTCGTATAGCCCAAGTTCCATCAGTTTGGGATCGGCAATGTAATAAAGTGCGAAAAGGTCGGCGCGGGCTTCTTCAAGGGGAGAACCGTAGTTTTTCAGTTCATCGCCGCGGGTGCCGGGCAGCAACTGACCCGAACCATGGCCAAGGCACTCGTGCAGATCGGTATGCAGATTTGAGGCGAGGCTGCCGTAATTTTTTGAAAGTTCAATTTCTTCGGCTGAAGCTGCAAATTCCTCAATCATTCCGTTGCCGATGGCAGCCTGATCATAAGCATAGGTTATGTTTTCAATGGTCACCGATTTCGAGCCGTGTTCCTTCCTGATCCAGTCGGCATTCGGCAAATTGATGCCAATGGGGGTGGAGGGATAGCAGTCGCCGCCCAGTTGCGCAGCGGTGATTACTTTGGCTGAAACACCCTTTACTTCGGCTTTTTTGAATCTCGGCTCCACCGGAGAGTGATCTTCAAACCATTGCGCATTGGCGCTGATGGTCTCAGCCCGCTGTGTGGCTTTTACGTCTTTGAAATTTACCACACTTTCCCAGGTGGCTTTCAGGCCCATAGGGTCGCCGTAATTTTCGATAAATCCGTTTACAAAATCAATATGCGAATCCAGATTCTTTACCCACAGCACATTATATTCGTCCCAGATGCCAAGGTCGCCGGTTTCGTAATATTTCACCAGCGATTCGATTACCGCCCGCTGGTGTTCATTTTCTGCAACTTCAGCGGCTTTTTCAAGCCAGTAAACGATCTGCTGAATGGCCTCGCTGTACAGGCCGCCCATTTTGTAAACCTCTTCGGTAATTACGCCGTTTTTCTTTACCAGTTTGCTGTTCAGGCCGAACGAAACCAGGGTGTCGGCCCCGTTTTTCACTGCATTGTTTTTCAGCCCTGCATAATAAGCCTCGGCCTCCTTTTCGGTAACGCCCTCGTAAAAATTACAGGCTGAATTCAGCAGCAGGTCTTTGCCGGCTTCCTGACTCACGGCTTTGGGAGCGATGGACGGATCGAAGATTACCGGGACGATTTCGGCAATGAAGTTTTCCATATCCTGCCCTTCACGCAGGGGGAACCTGCCCTGGGAAGTTTCACGGATCAGCGATGTGAAATATTCAGGGCTGACTTCCGGAAAAAATTTGTCTTTGGAGTAATGGTGATGGATGCCGTTGCTGAACCATACCCGTTTGGTATAAACCATAAAATTCCTGAAATCGTCGCTTTCGCGATCGCCGGGGTAGTGCTCCACAATGTTTTCGAGGGTACGCCGGATGGCCAGGTTGTATTTGTAGTTCTGATCAAACAAAATGTCGCGGCCGGCAATGGCTGCCTGGCTGAGATAATAAACCAGTTCTTTCTGTTTGGGTGTGAGTTCATCAAATCCGGGAACCTGGTAACGCATGATTTTCAGGTCGGCGAATTGTTCCAGCAGGAATCTGAAATCCTGCTGTGGGGTCTCCTCTTTGGGGCCCTGGTTACAGGCCGCTAAAACAAGGCTCATGGCAATGGTGGTTAGTAAAACAAGCTTTTTCATAAACAGGGTTTTGTTGAAATGGTTAATTCCGTTCATTGATATTTTTAATAATACCTCCGGTGTAAACCGGGATTACATCGGATATTCCGGTTCTCACTGTATAGTCGGGGAGTGGATCGACACCCAGTCCGATCAGTCTCCGGTAGTGACTGGTACTGGTAAGGGCCTCTTTAAGATTGTCTTTGTGCAGATTCCAGAGATTAATTGCAAGGCCTGCTTCATCTCCGTTTAAAGTCCATGTCCCCAAATTCAGGAGCATCCCGGTCAGCGCACCGGCGCAGAGTGCATCTTCGGCGCTGAACAGATTTTTCCATCCCGAGCAAAGGATGACCACATTTTCGTTGCGGGTGTAAAGCCAATCCGAAATTGCCGGCAGGTTGGCAAATGCGGCGGCGGCTACCGGTCCGTTTCCGGCAGCCATGGTCATTGCCCCGGTGCCGTTGGTGGTGGAGTAAACCAGTGTTTTACCCCGGACTGCATCGGTGTTGAAGTCAGCGGCTGAGTTTCCGAAATCAGCAAAAGGCAGCTGTAAACCGTCGCGTTCTGCGGCAACAGGATATCCCTGTTTACTGAGATTTTCTGCTTCGCTCAGCGATGCGACCGGAATTACTGCGGAAACACCATTTTCGAATGCAGCGATCAGCGATGTGGTAAACCGCAGGATGTCAATCACCACGGTGATATGCTTTCCGCTCATGTTTCTGTGCGGGTAAAGTGCAGGGCTTAAGCTTACTTCCAGGTTTCTGACCATGGTTGCAGGTGATTGAATGAAAAAGACCCGCATACCGGAAAGGTTTGCGGGTCTTTCAGGTTTGTTTCAGTTAACCTTTATAGAAGGGCAGCTTCACTACTTTAGCTTTCAGTGACTTATCGCGGATACTGATAAAAATTTCAGTATCGGCTTTGGCAAATGCCGCAGGCACATAACCCATTCCAATGGCTACTTTGAGCGATGGAGCCTGAGTGCCTGAGGTAACCTCACCGATGGTATTGCCTTCAGCATCCAGAATGGGATAGTGCTGACGGGGAATTCCCTTGTCAATCATCTCAAATCCGGCCAGTTTGCGGGTAACGCCTTCAGTTTTCTGTTTCAGCAGGGCGGCTTTGTTAATGAAATCCTTTTCGTCGGTGAATTTTGTGATCCATCCAAGCCCGGCTTCAATAGGGGAGGTGGTATCGTTGATGTCGTTGCCGTAGAGGCAGAATCCCATTTCGAGGCGGAGGGTATCGCGGGCGCCGAGGCCGATGGGTTTAATACCGAATTCAGCACCTGCCGCGAAAACTGCTTCCCAGATTTTCGGAGCATCTTCATTGGCAAAGTAGATTTCGCAACCACCCGCACCGGTGTATCCGGTAGTGGAGAGGATCACGTCTTTAATTCCGGCAAAAGTTACCTTTTTAAAGGTATAATACTCCATGTCAAGAATAGGTGTATCGGTGAGCTTCTGCATGGCTTTCAGTGCGAGAGGTCCCTGAATTGCCAGCTGCGAGATTTCACCGGAAGCATTGTAAAGGGTAGCTCCCATTTTATTCTGGCTGTTGCACCAGGCCCAGTCCTTGTCGATATTGGCGGCGTTAACAACCAGTAAATAGGTTTCGGCATTTATGCGGTAAACAAGCAGGTCATCCACAATTCCGCCTTTGTCGTTCGGGAAACAGCTGTATTGTACCTTTCCGTCGCTGAGTTTTGAGGCATCGTTTGAAGTAACCCACTGCACAAATTCAAGGGCTTTGGGGCCTTTTACCCAAAACTCGCCCATGTGCGACACATCAAAAACACCAACGCCTTTTCTTACTGTTTCGTGTTCCGCATTCAGTCCTTCGTACTGAACGGGCATATAAAAACCGGCAAACGGAACCATTTTGGCCCCCATTGCCTCATGAAAACTGGTAAATGCAGTGTGTTTCATATTTTTATTATATTGAAATTTTTGTGCAAACCTACTGGATATTTTTGAGATTATTCAAAGAAGCAGGATAAATTTATTCTAAGCGTTTAAACTTCTTTTATTGATTTTATGCGTGCTGGTGAGAAAAACCGGGCAAATTTTATATACGGGTAAAGTCGGGCATAAAGAAGATAAGGAGACCGGGAAACAGGCTGGCCGGTATTGGTCAGTTGATTTCATTCTAAAAATTTTCGGAAAGATGCTGAAGTGAATAAATTAGTTTATATTTGCATCTTCAAAAACAATTCAATCCCGCTCTCATTTATTCTCTCATTACTTCTTTAGGTTAGGCAGGGTAGTCGGATCATTCCGGGGCGCGGTTTCGCTTATTAATCTTTAATCTTCCGGTCAAATTCACGATCACAACACAATCATTTTTATTTATGTACGATATTATTGAGCTTAACAGCAAATCTATTGATGAGCTGAAAGTTATTGCCGGGAATCTGAATGTTCCCCGCTTTAATTCATTAAGTAAGCAGGATCTGGTTTATCAGATACTTGATTTTCAGGCGCTGAATCCTTCAAAAGAGATGCTTGAGAAGGAAAAGGAAGCACGTGAGAACAAACACAAACGGCAACGCATCCCCAACGAACGCTTTGTCAAAGGTAAGCCGCAGCCTCAGAAGCCGCAACAGGCGCCTGTTGCCTCCTCTGATCCGTCAGTGACAGCCCCCCAGACACCATCAGAAACTCCTGAGGCAACTACCGTTAAAGGTTCTTCTGTCGCCCAGCCCGGACCCCGTAAACCGGATCAGCAGCCTGCCAGGAACGAGGATACCGGAAAGCGTAAGCGCGGGAGACCCAAGCGTCAGGCTGATGCACCCAAAGACAAGCCGGTTCAGGTTTCAGAATCGAAATCTGATCACATCGACGAAGAAGCACTGTTGCTGAGTAATGCTCCCATAATTGAAGAGGAAGAACCTGAAACAACATTTACTCCTGAGGTCACTGAGGTTGAGGCTCCGTTGCCGGTGGCCGAAAGCACCGTTGAAGAACGGGTGATACTGCCTCCTCCGCCACCTCCCGTTGAGAGGATGCCCGATGTTGAACCTGCACGGCCAAACGGAGACCGTTACGGACGTGATTTTAATCCGCGCCAGCAGCGTTTCCCGGAACGCAGGCGCGAGGAATATGTATGGGAATTCGACGGTTTTATCTCCTCAGACGGTGTGCTCGAAATTATGCCCGACGGCTATGGCTTTCTGCGCTCTTCTGACTACAACTATCTGAACTCACCCGACGATGTTTACGTTTCGCAATCACAGATCAAGTTGTTCGGATTGAAAACCGGCGACACCGTGAGGGGAACCATACGGCCGCCCAAAGACGGGGAGAAATACTTCCCGCTTATTAAAGTTGAGCTGATCAACGGCCGTACCCCGGATGAAGTGCGCGACAGAATTCCTTTTGATTACCTGACCCCGCTCTTCCCTGAAAAGAAATTCAAGATCACCGGTCATCCGGGCGCAAGTCTGTCGGTGAGGGTGATCGATCTTTTTGCACCCATTGGCAAAGGTCAGCGCGGACTGATCGTGGCGCAGCCCAAAACCGGTAAAACGGTGCTGCTCAAAGAAATTGCCAACGCCATTGCCGCCAACCATCCCGAGGCATACCTGATCGTACTGCTGATTGATGAGCGTCCGGAGGAAGTTACCGACATGGCCCGCAGTGTGAATGCCGAGGTGATCGCTTCAACCTTTGATGAGCCGGCCGACCGTCATGTGAAGATTGCCAATATTGTGCTTGAGAAAGCCAAACGGATGACCGAATGTGGTCACGATGTGGTGATACTACTTGATTCTATCACCAGATTGGCCAGGGCTTATAATACGGTCTCTCCCGCATCGGGTAAGGTACTATCCGGAGGTGTGGAAGCCAACGCGCTGCAAAAACCCAAACGTTTCTTTGGTGCTGCACGTCAGATCGAAAACGGTGGTTCCCTCACCATCATTGCTACTGCCCTTATCGATACCGGATCCAAAATGGATGAAGTGATCTTTGAGGAATTCAAAGGCACCGGTAATATGGAGCTTCAGCTCGACCGCAAACTTTCTAACAAACGCATCTACCCTGCCATCGACATCGTAGCTTCAAGCACCCGTCGAGAGGACCTGCTGCTTGATAAGGAAACGTTGCAACGCATCTGGATCCTCCGCAACCACCTGGCCGACATGAATCCGCTGGAAGCCATGGAATTCCTGAAGGATAAAATGAAATACACCCAAACCAATGAAGAATTCCTTATTTCGATGAATGGGTAAGACAGATTAAGATGAACATGGAAGGCCCCGGGAAACCAGGGTCTTTTTTTTTTGATTTAAAGGCTTTTTCTGATGTCCGCAGACAGAAGCATTGATCTTGCTGGTCAAACAATATATTACTAATACCCGCACGCAAGCAAAAAAAATCCCGCCATGCAAAGGCACAGCGGGATTTTACTGAAAATCTTAATTCCTGTTAAACGCTTGATTTGGCTAAAGCAGCGAGTGAATTTACAAGCAAAGCTTTGGTGTAGCGGTAATTATGGGCACCATAGCTATGGTCGTAATGAACCAGTTTAAGGTTCAGTATAATTCCCAGCTGATCCTGTGTGAGTGTAGCCGGAACCGCTACATATCCTTCTGCATCCAGAAGGCCCTGATCTTTGAGCGCAGTTTCAAGCTCCAGTTCAAGGGCGGCTATTTCAGCCCTGTTTTCGTCAAACATGGATTTAACCACTGCTGCATCCGTATGGCAGCCTGAAACGGTACAACCGGTAAGCAGTTTGGATGTTTCGTTATAGGTGATATTCATCTGATGCCCTCCGGCCTGTAAACCTACCGGGTTTCCATCCATATGGCAGGTTACGCAGCCATTGGTTACTGCCAGCGTATGTGGTGAATTTGAATAAGGCATCGGGCCATCAATTTCATAGCCGCCTTTGCCGATAAACATGTTGGCCTGGGGGCCGTAATGCGGACCATATCTTTTATTGGTGACGGATACTGGATCACCGCCTGCCACAGGGTATGGAGTTACTGTGCGTCCCTGATGACAATTGGCGCAAACATTGGATGTGCCATAATTATATTCGGCGGAAGGTCCACCCATTACCATAGCAATGGCTCCGCTGCCCCTGAGCGCATAATCAGCAGGTGTGTATGTTTCATGGATTTTATGGCAGGTACGGCAGTTGATGATTGCCGGTGACGCTACGGCTGCGATCATACCACTATCTACCATGAGCCTGAAGCCCTGACTGGTATGGCATTGTGCACAACCCTCAATGCTCCGGTCTACATTGGCTCCGCTACCGTGGGCTGAATTGGCAAACTGATGGACTTTGGTCAAAAGGTCATCAGAAAAATCATGGCATGTAACGCATGAAGCATCTGCATTCAGCCCGTCTTCGCCATCCTTCCCCGGAGGCCCCTCGGGCCCTGTCTTAGTACAGCTGCTGAACGAGACAAAACACAGCACCAAAAATGCACTGGTCGCTAAGGTGAGTAAGGAAATTTGTCGTTTCATTTTCTTCAGTTTTAGTGTTTGTTTTTCGTTTGTTTGTGTGATTGTGTGTAACTAATTTGATTTTCCTAAGTTTTCAGAAGATGATTTTTCCGCGTTTTCAGCAGAATCTTTTTCCTCATCTTCATGGATTTCATGATATCCCGTGATCATACTCTTCAGGTTACTGGAGACAGAATGCCCGACTGTAATAAAATAGAGATGTATTATAAGAAAAACGGAGATCAGAAATCCTGCAGCCACATGCAACAGGCTGGTGAGCATAATACCACTGTAACCGAAAACATTCAGAATAATTGTTTCCGGATACAACAATGCCCAGCCTGTGACAAAGGTTACCGGGGTTATGGCATGTTGTATCACATTGTAAGTAATCTGCTGGATGGGGTTGAACTTTCGCTCGGCGTTCACAGGGAAAGGATGCGGTTCGCCCCTGAATATGCCGAAAAGATAGTATCTGGCCTGCTGGTAAAATGCTTTAAAAAACCCCTGCTTCATTACATAATGCCGGCCAATGGAAGTAAATAAAACACCCAGGAAAAAGTAGAAATATGAAAGGGTGAGCAAAATCCCGGAGATGTTATGCACACTGACAGCAATATCAAATCTGATAAGCGGATAATCCGGGTTGGAATACTGCATGCTGACCCCTGTGAGGATAAGCGCAAGCATCAGAACGGCATTTACATGATGCCATATCCTGAGCCACAATGGGTAGAGGTATATTTTTTTAGTTGCCATGTTTCCTGTGCCTGTGTATGTACCTTAATGTTGCGTGTATTGCAATTCCGATCAGCACCATGATGAAAATCACGACACTGGCAATATTCAGGTAATAATTCCTGTTAGCTCCTATTACATAGGCTTCGTTCATGATCAAGCCGTTGTAAAAGCCGAGTTTATTCCTTTTTTCTGCAGCCTGGTGTTTGTAGAGGGAACCCATCAGGATGGAATTCGTTGAATGGCATTCCACGCAGTTCTTCACTGATTCCGATGCCGGAAGTACCAGATGGGCTACCATAATGCTATCGTTATTCGAGGCATGGCAATCAATGCACCTGACTTTCCTGAAGTGCAGACTTTGATTCGGGAGCCAGTCATGACTTTTGATCAGGTCGGGCAACTCTTTCTCAATCAGCACTGCATAATTGTTGATATCGCCGTGGCAATGAAGACAGGCAGAATTATTACGCGCTACCCGGTTGATCAGTTGACCGGGCTCTTTGTCGGAAAGACGGTATGTATGGGGATTATGACAACTCCAGCAACTGAATTCATTTCCGAGTTCTGTAGCATGAATACTTTTAAGATATTCTTCCTCAATGGTTTCGAAATTGAATGATGCATAGGTTTCGTCACCGCCATGGCAATCCATGCAGGTATAATTAACTTCAAACTTGGTGCTCACCGGGTGAGGGTGTATGTGATAGTCGATGGAATGGCAATCGGTACATTTAAAAGCACCATGGGTGGCTTTGCTGTACTCAACGGGGTCAATCTGAAGCTCTGAGTGCATCTTCATGGTCACTGTTTCCCCGGTAAGGGTGTCGGTAAGTTCGTACCTGTGTGAACCATGACAAACAAGGCATTGCTTGCTCTCCTCATCAATCGTGACTGCTGGTTTTTCTGAACCAAAGGAAAGAAATATAGCAAAGAGCAGCGGAATAAATCCTGTTGTAAGTGCTACCCATCCGGCCGGCCTTTTTCGTAACCAGTGTTTCATAAATTAAAGTCTTTATACCCAAGCCTGAATTTTCCAGTGATTTTATCTTATACCAAACAGAGCCCGGGATGCTGAACATCCCAGGCTCCTGATTCAATCCTACTTTTTCATGGTGCGGATGTAGTAAACTACAGCCCAGCGGTCACCTTCGTCGGCAATCTTCTTTTCGAAGTTCGGCATTTCGTCGCGACCAACAAACGACTGGTAGTAGATTTCACCATCAGCCTGATCCTGAAAAGCTTTGGATGAAAAATCACCGGTGCTTGTTTTCAGGTTCCGGGCTTTGGGGCCGTCGCCAAGGCCTTTGGTGCCGTGGCATGAGCGGCAATGCTGGTTGTATAGCTCTTTACCTACGGTATTAATTGAGGGGTCACCAGCCTTAATGGTACTTTTCATGCTTTTGTATTTAGCCGGGATTACCCAGGGTTCGCCTTCCTTTTGGGTCATTGCTGTATTTATGGCTACAAATGCAATTACGGCTACAAAAAGCGTGAGGAGTTTTACGGAGTTTTTCATTTGTTTTGTTTTTAGTTGATTAATTATTGTGTCAGATGTTGTCAGAAATTCCAGAGACGGGTAACATTAAGTCCCAGGATGATATTTCCTTTGAAAAAATTGTTTTTGTTGTAAAGGATATTCTCCTGAGGCAGTATGCCCTGCGAGGATCCCAGATATACGTGAAATGCATGGGTACTGGTGGCGACTTCGAGCCCGATACAGATATTCGGATTCAGAGGGTCAAGCTTATCATTGATTTCCTTGCGGATCTCTGAAATCCCTTGTATTTGTAGCGGGAAATCGCCCGAAACAATCAGAGAACTCTGCGGTGAAAATTTGAAGCGGCCGGCGAAAGAGAGCGCAATCCTGTCGTGATCCACCAGCGAATCGGTGGAGTTGTAATGGGTAAAGGAAGGCGCTATCTGCAAAGAAATCTTTTCATTGAAACGACGTGAAACAATTACCTGTGTAAAATAAGAGAAACGGTTGGTGAACTTGTAGTTTACCCCGAATTTCGAATCGGCACTGCCGTCGATGCCAATCACTTCATAAACTGAAACAGTGACAGGTATCTTGTTCGACCGTGTTTGCTGCAACACATTATATTTAATCTGTATGTCCTGCATCTTGTTGAATTTGGTTGTCCCGATGCCGACCATCAGGTTATCGAGAATGCTGTAGTTTAATCCAAGCCTGATGTTGGAAGGAGCCCATATGCCGTAGAGGTCGGTGATTCCGTTTTCAACGGAACCAAACCGGTGCTGGATAATCATTTCCAGCGTTTTTGAAGGTTGCAGGGTGGTAGTGGCATTGTCAAAAAGCAATCCGCTTTCAAAGGCCGGGCGTGCCGGACGTTCTTTCGGCTTTTCGGTTGTCTCCTCTTCCTGTGCCATTACAACCGTAAAGAGTTGCATGATTATGACGGCTGCCAGCGTAAATATCCTGATGCTGTTTTTCATGGTATGTTTTTGAAGGCTTGATGAATCAGTGATTAGTTATTTTTTGCTCCCTGCTGTATCCAGGCCAGTATAAGTTTGGCCTGATCGGCATTGGAAAACGATTTCATGCTACCGGTTGTAATGCTTGTATAAAGCAAACTGCCTGATGGATTATCGGTATTTATCTGGTTTAGCTGGATCAGGCTGTTATAGGCGCCGGCCGGCGACAGATCCGGCGGAACAGCCCCGGCAGCATGACAGCCGGAGAAATTGCAGCTGGTGTTGAAGATCGGTACGATGTCGGTTGCGAAACTGACCTCGGTGGTTACCGGGGTGCGATCAGGTTCCACAAATTCATATTCGCAGCTGCTTATGAAGGCCGAAAATGCCGGTATCAGCAGTAAGATTGACAGGTTGATCAGTGACCTTTTTTTCATTATTTTATCAGTTAGATTGACAAATCAAAGAAAGTACTTATGTAATTATGATCTGCTGATTAAAAAGTGATATTTTTGTATGCAAACTATTGTTTATATTTGTCAATCAGTTGATTTATATCATCGGATATAATGATCTGGAATATTCAAAACTCAGGAAGAATGGTTCTCCTTCTTTCAATAGGAGTCTGGGCACTTTAAAATTGATTTATGGCGAATTCTGTTGAAGCAAATTGTACGCTTTGTTTGCAGCGGTCAGATATTTTCAGGAATCTGAAGGATAATGAATTGCACTCGGTTAATAGTTGCCGGGTCAGTATAAAATATCATCAGGGCGAGATACTTTTTAAACAGGGATCTCCCTGCCATGATTTTGTTTGCATCACTTCCGGGCTGGTAAAACTCTACCTTGAGAGTGAAAGTGATAAGCGGATTATCATCGGTTTTGCCAAACCTGTGGACTATATATTTGTTCCCGGGGCTTTTACCGACAAGCGGCATCACTTTACGGCAATAGCCTGCGAAGAAACGACGGCCTGCCTGGTGAGCGCCGATGTGTTTCAACAGATCATTGAGAATAATAATTCTTTTTCTTCTTCATTTCTTAATAAAATCAGTGAGCAGGCGATCAGGATGTTTGACCAGCTCTCAAGCTTAACGCATAAGCAGATGCCCGGCCGTATTGCTGATGTACTGCTTTGCCTTTCCCAGAGGATATACAATGCCAATCCTTTCGTTACATCCCTGTCGCGCCAGGATATTGCCGATATGTCGGGAATGACCAAGGAAAGTGCCATCAGGATAATGAAAACATTCAAAGATGATAACCTTATCAGAACCGAAGGGGATTTGATTGAACTGCTGAATATTCCTATGCTGGAGACCATCAGCCGCAATGGGTGATCTCACCCTTCAGGCTCATATACGGTAATCAGTTCAGTATGAGAATAGATTTACATTGCTGGTCCCTCCGGGCAGGATGGTGAAGGTATTTTCAATGCTGTACATGGCCCTTTCGGCATTCTTTGACCGGTAAACCACCCGGTATTTACCGGGTTGCAAGACGAGGGTTTCCTGAAGTACATGTTCGCGAAGGTCGTAAATCCATTCAAGCACATTATTGCGTTCTACGTACAGGCTGCCAAATCCGTTAACACTCTTCCGTATCACGGCAATTCCGGGAAGGGGAATATCTATGGTCGTGGTTTCGCTCTGCCGTATCATTACGTCGTTCATGTAGATTCTGGGCAGGGTCAGGATTTCCAGATCATAACTACCGCAAAGGTATTTTTTGGTGTCGCCGAAGTTCTGCACATTAATGGTGTTTGTTTTTCCGTGCTGCCTTACGATGGCAAACAGATTCTTAACAATGCGGTCGTTTGTACCCATCCTCAGGTCAAGGTAACCCTGGGGGGCACTGATGGTGGCTGTAAGGTGGGTTTGTTGCTTCAGGCTGATGTTCTCGAGGGCCAGGGGAGGGACGGTATGAACAACCAGGTCGTAGGTAATCAGGGGGTCCACCACCAGGGTGTCGGGTAAGCCTTTGTTATTCAATGTGTGAATGAAATTGTATTTCAGCTTTCCTGAAGTGCGGTCATAAAATGACATATTTACATTGGTCTCCGTCGGCTTGTTATGACTGTCGAGCAGGTTAACCTGCATGGTAGTGGATTTGAGCGCCTGAAGGATTACCGTATTCAGCGCTTTCTGAAAAGCAGTTTCACTCGAAGCGTCAAAATATGTTCCTACACAGTTGAACGCTTCCTTGAAATCCCTGCCAATGCCTATGATAAAAGGCTTCATCGCGATCCCGTGCTTCTGAAGTTCGGCTGAAGCAGCACAGGGGTCGCCTCCGCACTCCTCGATGCCGTCGGTAATCAGGATAATGATATTCCGGCAATCGTCGCATGGCGGAAAATCGTTCACTACCTGCTGCAGTGAATAGGCGATGGGTGTGGTTCCCCGTGGTGTCAGTCCCAGAATTTTATTTTTGATACTGGGAATATTACCCGGGGCAAAAGGCACTTCAAGTTTTGTGTCGTAACAATCGGGAGGAGGATAATTCTTCTGGTGTCCGTATACCCTCAGTGCAAGTTCAAGGTTTTTAAATCCCGAGAGGCTGTCGAGCAGGTTTCCCATCAGCTTCTTCGCAATATTGATTTTCATATCGCTCTGCCAGCGGGCATACATGCTTTGAGATGCATCAAATACAAAAAGTATCCTGCTCAACGGTTCAGGCTTTGTTGGCTTATCGGCTTTTTGCGCCTCAAGGGCAAGCGGTAGAATCAGTAAAAGAAGCAAAAGCTTTTTGATCATCGGCGCTTCAGGTAAAAGATAAAAGCGGGTCCTGTCCAGAAAATATTGCCTGATCTGACAAATATATTTTCTGTTGATGCGAAAATAACCCTTTTTGGATATAACCACACCCCCGGACAAAAAAAATGAAAAATTATTTGGCATAAAGAGCGTATTTTTGACGCTACCAACGCGTTGTTATACCATATACCAAATATTGTCGAACCTGATTCTGATCTGTTTCATGCTCCGGAAAATAAAATACACTTTGCTATTACCTGCTCTGGTTTTTCTTGTTTCGATGCAGGCATTGGCTCAACCGCGAATGAAAGAACAATGGGCCGATTCGGTGATGAATAGCCTTACTCCCGATGAGCGCATTGCCCAGCTGTTGATGATAAGGGCCTATTCAAACAGGGATGAAAAATATTACAATGAGTTGACAGCCCTCGTCAGTGAAAAAAATATCGGAGGGGTTTGCTTTTTTCAGGGAGGTCCGGTGCGTCAGGCCATTGTGACAAACCGGCTGCAAAGAGCAGTTAAAACGCCTTTGTTTGTGGCCCTTGATGCGGAATGGGGGCCGGGCATGCGGCTCGACAGTGTTTTCAATTTTCCCAAACAGATGACCCTCGGGGCGATTACCGATAACAGCCTGATTTATGATATGGGAACGGAAATTGCCCGGCAATTGCAAAGGCTTGGTGTGCATATCAATTTTGCACCGGTTGCCGATATCAACAACAATCCCCTGAATCCGGTGATTAATGCACGCTCTTTTGGTGAAGAAAGGATGAATGTTGCAGAAAAGTCCTATTGGTATATGAAAGGGATGCAGGATCAGGGCCTCATCGCCGTGGCCAAGCATTTTCCCGGTCACGGGGACACGGGCAATGATTCGCACTATACCCTGCCAGTCATAGATAAACCCCGCTCCGTGATCGATACCCTGGAGCTTTTCCCATTCTCCTATCTGATCGACAGGGGTTTAAAGGGTATGATGATCGCCCATTTGCGGGTGCCTTCCATAGATACTGCTGCAGGATCAATCTCATCCCTCTCAAAACCGGTGATTTCCGGGCTGCTGCGTGAAAAAATGGGTTTTACGGGCATGGTGATCACCGATGGCATGGATATGAAGGGGCTTACCGATTTTGTAAATCCTGCACTTGCTGAAGTTATGGCTCTTGATGCAGGCAACGACATCCTGCTGCTGCCTGTGGATGCACGCATGGCCCTGGCCAATATCCGCAAAGCCATCGACAGTGGGCTGATCAGTCAGCAAATGATTGATGAAAAATGCAGACGGGTTTTACAATGGAAGTTTGAATCAGGGCTTGCCGGAAATAACAGGATTCACCTGGATAACCTTTCCGGAGATCTGAATTCTTCATTTGCCAGGCTTACCACTGCCGGGGCCAATGCCGCGGCCATCACTCTGGTAAGCGATCGTGACGGAATGATTCCGCTCAGAAGCCTGGATACCTTCAGGATTGCCAGCCTGGTTATCGGAGACTTGAGCCTGACGCCATTTCAGTCCCGATTGTCCGACTATGCCCCGGTTGATCATTTTAATTTGAGCAAAGATCCTTCGGTACAGGAAAGGGATTCCATTATGCAGTTGCTTGAGCCATATAATCTGGTGGTCACCGGATTTGTACAGACAAGCGATCTGCCGCAGAAAAACTTCGGAATTGGCAGGCAGGGTGCATGGCTGATTGATTCATTAGCAGCATGTAAAAAGATTATTCTCAACATCTTTACCAGCCCATACAGCCTGGCTACCTTTAATCAGATTGAAAAAATGGCTTCGGTCCTGATTGCCTATCAGGACAATGCCATGATGCAGGAACTGACTGCCCAGGCGATTTTCGGTGGATCGGCCATAACCGGAAAGCTTCCGGTTGCCGCCACTGCTATGTGGCCGGCAGGTTCTGGTCTGCTGCAACCGGAAATTACACGGGTTGCTTTCAGTCAGCCTGAAGCAGCAGGAGTTTCTTCTGACAAACTCAGGGAGATCGACAGCATAGTGGCGGAAAGTATCCGCGATAATGCATTCCCCGGTGCACAGGTGGTGATCATTCGCAAGGGCAGGGTTATCTACCGTAAGGCTTTTGGCAGTCAGGTTTATGACTCTGATATCCCTCTGCGTAACGATGACCTTTACGATCTGGCATCACTGACCAAAATTCTGGCAACCACCCTGACTACCATGAAACTTACCGGTGACGGACTGCTAGATCCCGACCGCAGGCTAAGCCGCTATTATCCTGAATTAAGGCATTCTGATAAGAATCAATTGATTATCAGAGAGATACTTGCGCATCAGGCAAAACTTCAGCCATTTATTCCTTTCTGGAAATCTGTGATGGAACAGGATTCATTAAAATCTGAACTGTTTGGCCGGCACTTCAGTATTGAATATACACACAGGGTAGCCGATGCGCTTTATCTGCGCGACGATTATCCCGCCGTAATCGTTGATTCAATAATCCGGAGTCCGTTGCTGCCGAAAACGGAATTTAAATACAGCGATCTTGGATTTATTTTATTGGGTAAAGCTTTTGAGGAAATCACACAGCAGCCGTTCAGCAGTTACGTTCAAAGGCAGTTTTACCGTAAACTGGGTCTGCGCACCATGGGCTTTCATCCGCGCAACCGGTTCAGCATCAGCCGGATTGCACCCACGGAACTGGATATGGTTTTCAGGAAGCAGCTGATTCATGGCGACGTTCATGATCAGACGGCAGCCCTTCTGGGGGGCGTTGCCGGCCATGCCGGTCTTTTTTCTGATGCCCTGGATGTAGCCATCATCATGCAGATGTTGTTGCGTAATGGATATTATGGAGGTGATACCCTTCTGGAAGCGGAAGTCATCAGAGATTTTACCGGGGTGCAGTTTGTAATTGATAAGAACCGGAGAGGCGCAGGATTTGATAAGCCCGCCCTTATCAAAGGGGATCCTTCGCCAGCCTGCGCATCAGCTTCTCCGCGAAGTTTTGGCCACAGCGGTTTTACAGGGACGTATGCCTGGGCAGATCCTGATCAGGACCTTGTATATGTTTTCCTGAGCAACAGGGTGTTTCCGGATGCTGGAAACAACAAAATAAGCCGGCTTAACATACGTACCCGGATTCATGAAGTAATTTACCAGGCAATTACTGATTGACCATGAAAGTAAAATTTATTTGCCCGCTGTTTGTGGTGCGTGATATGGATGTTTCGCGGAAGTTCTACGAAAACATGCTCGGGCAGGAAGTTGAGCATGATTTCGGAGAGAATATTTCATTCAGGGGAGGTTTTGCCATCCACCTGATGTCACATTATGCATCCCTGACGGGGCAGAATGATATCATTTTCAACAGCAATAATGCCGAACTTTACTTCGAAAGCGTTGAAATAGCTGCATTAAGAGATGCTTTAACCGGGAGCGGTGTCCGCTTCATTCATGATATCCGTGAGCAGCCGTGGAGGCAGCAGGTTATGCGCTTTTATGATCCGGACGGTCATATTATCGAAGTCGGGGAGCCGCTCGGATGCACTGCCCGGCGACTTTCCGGGTCAGGAATGGATGCACGGCAGATCAGCGAGGCTATGGGCGTGCCTCAGCAGGCCATCGATACCTGGCTCCAGGGTCAGCCAACGCAATAGCCTTTATTTTATGCTGCATTCAATTGTTTTTTTATGCCGGGGGTGAACCACTTCCCATCAGGATTGTTTGATTGTCCGACAAGAAACGTTTAACAAAAAAAATATATTTATGGCTTCTATTACACTGGGCGGTAATCCCGTTTCAACTATTGGCAATCTTCCGGCTGTCGGAACAAAGGCACCCGCTTTTGAACTTACCGGTGCCGATTTGGGTAAAGTAACTTCTTCTGATTTTAAAGGTAAAAAGGTTGTGCTTAACATCTTTCCAAGTCTTGATACGGGTGTTTGCGCAGCATCCGTAAGACAGTTCAACGCCGCTGCCGCGAGACTTGAGAATACTGTTGTGGTATGCGTTTCAAAAGACCTTCCTTTTGCACACAAGCGGTTTTGTGTTGCGGAGGGCATCGAAAAGGTGGTGACTGCATCTGATTTCCGTGAAGGCAATTTTGGAAAGGATTACGGACTTACCATTGCTGAAGGGCCTTTCTCCGGACTTCATTCAAGGGCAGTGGTTGTACTCGATGAAAACGGCATCGTCAGGTATACCGAGCAGGTTCCGGAGATCGCTCAGGAGCCTGATTATGAATCTGCATTGAAAGCGCTCTGAGAATTCTGCTTCCGTTAATCGTACTGAAATTATTTTTGTTTCAGTGTTTTGTGTTTCCCGCAGCTTTGGTGTCTTCAATGACATTTGATCAGGCTCCGGGATACACTTTTTTACATCACCAGAAAAGGTGTTGAAACCGTTTGGTTTTCCGAGTTGATTCTCAGAATATAATAACCGGGTATGAAGTGAACTGTTGAAATGCTGAATGACGGTGCGGCAGCCTTTCCGGAGGCTATAATGGCTCCTGCTGTATTAAGGATAAAGTATTCCCCGGCAGATTTTAATCCTTTCCATTTAACCTGGCCTGTTCCGTTGATGGGATTCGGGATGACTTTAAGCCGGCTGTCTTCAATGTTTGCAACGTTGTCGCTGGTGGGAGAAACGACCCTGATTTCTATAATCCGGTCATCGCCGGGCCGTGGCGAGCCCCTGCCGTCGCGGTTACTTACAGCGAGGTAGATTTTTCCGTCTGGACTGACACACACATCCCTGAGGCGACCCCAATAACCATCGAACCAGTTCTCGGCGCTCACCACCGACAGGCCGTCGGTGCTGAGTTTCAGGCTTACCAGTTTTGAAGCCTTGAGCGAGGTCATTAGTATGGAGTGTTGCCATTGCGGGATGGCAGGATGATTGTAATAATCAATGCCGGCAACGGCAAGGGTGGGCGTCCAGGCATAAAGCGGCTCTCTTACGTTATTTTCCTGACAAAATGTGATTTCTGCGGGCAGATCGCAGAAGCCTGCCACTGCCGGCCAGCCGTAATTCCGGCCTTCTTCAAGCAGGTTGAACTCATCATCGTTATTCGGGCCGTGTTCCGATCCGTAAAGCAGTCCTTCCGGCGAAAAGACCAGTCCCTGTGTGTTGCGTAAGCCCGAGGCCCAGATATAGCTTCCGGCCACGGGATTGTCGGCGGGTATGCTGCCGTCAGGGTTGATTCTCAGGATCTTTCCCGCCAGAGAGTTGGGATTCTGGGAATTTGATGTGAATCCGGCATCACCCGTCGACATGTACAGCTTGCCGTCAGGGCCGAATACCAGCCGCGAGCCGTTGTGGTAGGAATTAGCCGGTATGTTGTTGATCAGGGTGATTCCGTCGGTGAGTGTGCTGCCATTCCATACATAACGCACCAGCCGTTCCTTCACAAATTCACCTGAAGCATAGTTGTAGACCAGGTATACCCATGGTTGTCCTTCAAATTCAGGGTGGAGCACCATGCCCAGAAGCCCGGCCTCGCCATATTCCAGCACATCCTGGATGGTGAGAATAACAGTACTTTCACCTGTAAGCGGATTGAACCTGCTGACTTTGCCTGATCGTTCAGTAAACCAGAGATAACCGTCAGGTCCGTATAGCAGTTCCCAGGGGGTGTCAATGCCGGAAAGCACAGTGGTGGTATCTACAGCGGTGGAACCAATATACAACTGACTTTCCGATTCTTTGGTGCAGGCCATGGAAAGCAATGCAATCACCGATATTATGATCAGGTTGGATTTATTGTGTTTATGCATAAGCTGTTGTTTGTAAAATTAAACAGGATTTTTGCGAAAAGGTTGAGCAGTCAGGCCGGCAGTCTATACATTTTAAAGCAGAATCTATAATGTTGCTGAAGTTATGATGCATTCACCCGGTCTGAATATCAGGATGCCAGGTTTTGTGATGCTATAAAAATAATAGTTGCAGCCATGCCCTGAGAGGCCCGGCTGATAAGGAAATATTAAGGGCAATTGATGTTCTTTTTCATTGTAAGACGGTTAATTCATTTACATTTGTTTATTATTTCATAAAGCCATATAATATATGCGGTTATCCCTCTCCCTCTTTTTATCCCTGTTTATCCTTTTGTTATCTACCTCATGTAATAAAGAAGATCCGGAGCCCATGAAGAAGTTCGGTGAAGGGCTGAGGCTGAAAACCGTTATTCATGGCGAAGCCCTGGATTTCCGCTCCGAAATCGAATATGATGACAACCGTATAACGGGCATTTATACATACTATGGTGATGAAATGACAGAGAAATGTCTCATCAGCTATTCTGAGGATACTGTTGCCAGGCGTTATTACAGTTTACATGAAAATGAATGGATACCCGTAAGCAATGACGAAATCATGACCATGCTTCATGGTAAGATCCGGGATTATGTATTCCGGACCGATGGTTTCGCGCACAGTTTCCGGTACTTTATCTGGAATGGCTCCCTCCTGAAACAGTGTGATGTAATCGAACGGATTTCGCACAATTCACCGCCTGAATTAAGAAACCGCCTCATATATAGCTACTCCGGTGAAAAGTTGGTTTCAATGCAGGTCCTCCTGTCTGATTCAACCTTATATGTTACTGAAGAAATCGGCTATGAGGATGGTTTTCCGGCGCAGTTTTCAATGGTTCATGCAAATGGCAATCTGATGGCTAAAGCCAAACTTGAGTATTCCGGTGCCGGTTTGGTAAAAATATCAGGCTACGAAGTGATCAATGGCAATGCCGGTGCGGTAAATGCCGTGGAGGAATATATTTATGACCGGCAAAACCTGACGATAACCAAAAAATATACTGCAGGGGACGATACTTACATCCGGAAATACGTTTACGAGGAAGGTGAAGGAAATTACAACGCTTTATGGATGCCGGTTGCCGGCTGGTTTTCCTGTTATTTCTTTCCGGAAGGCATTTACAGTCATATTCTGAAGGATTAGCTGATTTATAACCCGGCGTGGTTGATCTGTTTTAAAACGCATTATTGATGTCAATGCAAAAAGTTGTATCTTTGCCCCCGCTTGCGGATGTGGCGTAATTGGTAGCCGCGCCAGACTTAGGATCTGGTGCCGAGAGGCGTGGGGGTTCGAGTCCCTTCATCCGCACAAAGCAAATTTGTATTGATTATCAATTAGTTAATAATTGCAACAATCAAAATCTCAATCAGCCCGCTTCAGCGGGTTTTTTGTTTCCGTATGTTTCATTGGTTTCACTGGCAGGTCCGGTCCCGTGCCAGCCAGCGCCTGAATAAGCAGATCCGGTATATTTCTTTGGTGAAAGTGCCTGTGTCTGCCCGTATCTGACAGCTTTTTCTTTAGCTTTGCAGTTCCTTAGATCACTATTATGGCACAGATTATCAACGATATTTCAAGGACTTTCAATGAGTACCTGCTGATACCGGGACTCACCACGAAGGAATGCACGCCCGGTGCAATCAGCCTGAAAACACCCCTGGTGAAGTTCAGAAAAGGGGAACGGCCGGATATCAGCCTGAATGTTCCGCTGGTTTCGGCCATTATGCAGTCTGTTTCGGATTCAAATATGGCCATTGCACTGGCCCGGAACGGGGGTCTGTCGTTTATTTTTGGCTCCCAGCCAATTGAAGAGCAGGCTGAAATGGTCAGAAAGGTGAAGAAATTTAAGGCGGGTTTCGTAGTAAGTGATGCCAACCTGACTCCTGAACATACCCTTGCAGATGTACTTGAACTGAAGGAAAGAACGGGGTTCTCGACCATTGCCGTAACCCATAACGGCAAAGCGGACGGCAGGTTGCTGGGCATGGTCACCAGCAGGGATTACCGTCCCGGAAAGGACAGCCAGGATAAGAAGGTGAGGGACTTTATGACGCCTTTTGAGAAGCTGATCACCGGAAAGCACGGTATCAGTCTTGAAGAAGCCAATGACATTATCTGGGACAATAAAATCAATACCCTTCCGGTGATTGATGAAAACCAGTGCATGAAATATTTTGTGTTCAGAAAAGACTACGACAATCACAAGAACAATCCGAACGAACTACTCGATACCCACAAACGGCTGCTGGTAGGTGCAGGCATCAACACCCGTGATTACGCAGCACGTATCCCCAGGCTTGTTGAAGCGGGTGTGGATGTGTTGTGTATTGATTCCTCCGATGGATTTTCGGAGTATCAGAAGGAAACCATTGGTTTTGTAAAGGAAAACTACGGTCCTGACGTGAAGATCGGGGCCGGCAATGTAGTGGATGCCGACGGATTTAATTATCTGGCTGAAGCGGGTGCCGACTTTATCAAGGTCGGGATTGGCGGAGGATCCATCTGCATTACGCGCGAACAGAAGGGGATAGGCAGGGGGCAAGCCACCGCCCTGATAGAAGTTGCCAAAGCCCGCGATGCCTATTATGCGCGAACCGGTGAATACATTCCCATCTGTTCCGACGGAGGGATAGTGCAGGATTACCATATGGTGCTGGCTTTGGCCATGGGCGCCGATTTTCTGATGATGGGCCGCTATTTTGCCCGTTTCGATGAGAGCCCGACCAAGAAACTGATGGTTGGCGGTAACTATGTGAAAGAATACTGGGGCGAAGGCTCTAACCGTGCCAGAAACTGGCAGCGGTACGATATGGGTGGCAATGCTTCATTGAAATTTGAAGAAGGCGTGGACAGCTATGTGCCTTACGCCGGAAAGCTCAAAGATAACCTGGATATAACCCTGGGAAAAATCAAATCCACCATGTGCAGCTGCGGAGCCTTATCGATTCAGGAATTGAAGCAGGTAGCTAAAATCACGATGGTTTCTTCCACCAGTATTATAGAAGGTGGCGCACACGATGTGATTCTGAAGGAAACGCAGCGCGATAGCTAGTTAAATGCTTGAATTCTGCAGGACTGGACCGGGAAGATAATTTCCGGATTATGGGAGTTATTCTGCAGCAAATTTCTTCTCAATCTTCCACCCGGTAATTTCAGGCGGACCAATCAGGTAAGCTCGTGATGCAATTATAAAATCCTGCAGATGGGTCGTCTTCATGTGATCACCGTAGTAGTATGCCTCATTGCTCCACTCTTCGTAAAGCATGATTACTGAAGGGTCATTTTTATCCGTCAGTATGGTGATGCTCACAAAGTTGGGCTCAGTTTTTACCGCCTCTATCAGCTTTGTCAAACCGGCAACTGCTTCTTTGCTTTTCAATGGTTGAGTCTTGTATTTTACAAGCACAACCAGATGCTGGTCACTTGATTTGCTGGTGACATCCTGTGAATGACCCTGAAAAGTGAAATTCAGGAAAAAAGAAAGAACGGCAATAAATACGGGTGCTGAGGTTTTCATAGTTCGCTTATTTGATTGACAACTGGAAAATCAGGGTTAATTTGTAGTTCAATAAAATTGAACTGATTGAACAGAAGGTAAATAACGCAGCTTTTCGGGTAAATGCAATAGTTCACATCGGCAGGCCGGGAGATTTCGGCCGGCAGATTTATTATAACAAGTAGTTTTGGAAAATGATTTTAATATGTGTTTTTTATGCTTAATTCCCCGTTGTAATCAATTTTGAGGATCAAAAATACCTGATACAGCATTAAATGTTTTTTTAATCATGCTCATTAATTGGATTTTGCCAATTAGCTGATTACTTTTGTTCCCTGCACTTTTTCTGGTAGTGCTTGTTGCTTATTTTCAATTTAATTTAAGAAAGCGAATATTATGGCAGATACACTCATGAATAATGACAATGAACTGTCAATCAACCCCTCCAACTGGAGAGGGATATACCGCACAGGTGCAATTGCGGCTTTGGCCATACTGCCGTTCGGAATAATGGACATTCTGATTACTTTTTTACCGGGAGGGGTAACTCCTGATCCGGGAGAAGGTTCCGTCAAGGATTGGATTGGTTTGTTTCAGCGCGATTCTTTGCTGGCGTTGCGGGGGTTGGGGCTTCTGAACATATTCACCCTTGTGTTGGGAATCCCGGTTTTTTATGCGCTTTATGCCGCACACAGAAGGTTGAGCAAGCCAATCGCCCTGTTTGCGCTTATGCTGTTTTTGACGGGTGCCGCAATCTATATTGCCCGGAATCCGGCTTTCCCCATGCAAACGCTGGCCACAAAATATACCCTGGCAACCACTGACTATCAGCGCTCACTGCTCTCGGCGGCAGGGGAGGCCATTCTGGCGGGCAGCGAAGATTTTACAAGCGGATCATTTATGGGGTTCTTCTTTATCAATATTGCAGGAATCCTTATGTCATCGGTAATTATGATGAACCGCCGCTTCAGCGCCATCACGGGATGGGCCGGTTTTGTGGGATTTATCTGCATGCTGATCTACAGCGCATGGGCCTCATTTATTCCCTTTTTCTACAGCGGCGCATTGGTGCTGGGAATCCTCGGCGGTTTGCTTACCCTTTCATGGTATGTGCTTGTGGCCCAGAAGCTGCTGAAACTGGGATGATTTCTTCCTGCCGTTGAGAGTTTTAGCCCGGGATTTCTCTGCTCAGGGTTTCCTGACCTTATCCTTAAATACCTTTCTGAATTTATCCAGTTTCGGGACGATCACGTACGTGCAGTAGGGAGCCTGGCTGTTCCTGTTATAATAGTCATGATGGTAGGACTCTGCCGGGTAGAAAGCCTTAAAGGGACTGATTTCCGTTACTATCGGATTTGTCCACGCGCCGCTGCTGTCGAGTCTGGCCTTATAGGTTTCAGCCAGCTGACGCTGCTGCTCATTGTGATAGAAGATCACCGAACGGTACTGGGTGCCGACATCGGCCCCCTGGCGGTTGAGTGTGGTAGGGTCGTGGGTTGACCAGAAAACTTCAAGTAACTCTTCAAATGAAATAATATCAGGGTTATAGCTAACCTGAATCACTTCGGCATGCCCGGTAGCTCCTGAAGATACCTGCTCGTAGGTCGGATTGGCGCGGGCGCCTCCGGAGTATCCCGGCTCTACCTTGATTACACCTTTGAGCAGTTGAAAAATGGCTTCGCTGCACCAGAAGCAACCTGAGCCAAAGGTTGCGGTTTCAGTTTTCTCGGGCTGGGTCATCATCTCTTTTTCCGGTATATCATAAGTCGCTGCATGGCAGGATGTTAATAATAAACTGTTAAACGAAAACAGAAGGATTGAGAGTCTTGTGATGTTCATGCCGGATAAACAAATTTTCAACGTGCATGTTCAATGCCGGCCTGTTGAGATAGCTGGGAAAGAGTTGTTATCCCCCGGGCTTTCATTCAAATACCAGCTGGTTTCAAAGGATTTAGTTTGCCGGGATGAATGCAGTGACTGGTGGCTGTAATCTAGCAAATAACAGCGTGCTCAGCGCATTATTTTTCAGGTAAGTGTTTCGGGGATTGTTTTCCGGAGCGTTTCGGCATGGCTAAATTACAGGCCTGGCTTCTGTTTGCCGGGCTACATAAAGTTGGCCCAGCAGATTCCCGTTGCAATCGAGGAGTCTGGTAATGCCGGCATCTACCCTTATACAGGTTCCGTTAGGCAGTTCCTGACTGATGCTGCCTTTCATAAAACCGTCAGTGTAAAAAAGCTCTTGCTGACGCGCTTCATCGTGTGGGTCATCCCAGCGGCTTCTGATCAGCTCATCGGCGATCTTTCCGATGGCATCCTGCTCATTTACGGCATATATAGTCTCGGCAGCCTTGTTCCAGTAAGTGATGATGCCTTTGTGGTCGGTGGCATAAACAGCGTCACTGATCTGTGATAAAATGGCTGCATGAAAAGCATTCAGGTTCTCGGAATTTCTCCGCCGGATCATATCATTCAGAAGCCGCTCGTGGCTGAATACATTCATTACCATCTGCTGCAGGCTTGCCAGGTCCTTGTCTCTGTATCTTACCATTTTCAGGTACCCGGGGTCATTGAATTTTATGGCCAGGGTAAACATCCTGAGTGGCCACATGTAATAGCGTTTGAGATAAACCGTGATGAAAAGGACAAATACTGTAGCACAGATGACGAGGAACCAGATGAAATATTTCCGGTAATCATTCAATGAATTCAGGATTTCTGATGGTTTTTCAAGCCAGAGCGAAGCAACCGGGATATTTCTCCATCCAAACAAGGGAAGTTGTGTAATCACTTTACCTTCGCTGATGGTTTGTGTAAGCGGAAGGGCCAAAGGTTCCCTCATCAGTTTGGCATTGCCCTGAATCTGATATGACAATTCATCCGCTGATACCGGGAACCCGGCGAAGAGTAATCCGCTTGCCGGATCACCGCTTATGCCCGGATACCATGGTATATCAATCACAGCGATACGGGTAAGGGTGTCGTTGATCCATTCGTGATATCTGGTGATCAGGCCGTCGCTGCGGAATTTTCGGAATGCTTCGGGGTCTGTTGGGAGTGCCCTGAGTATCCCTGCACTGGCCTTCGGGAAAGTGGCAATGGGGATAAGTGCTGAATCCGTTACTACAATAAAAGAAATGGGATAGGTTTCAAAAAGCTGCCTGAATTGCTCCGGATCGTTGTTTGCCAGCAAAACTCTTGGTGACAATCCATCCGTTCCGGCCAGGTTTTTAAGCAGTTTATCGTGCTGGCGGGCATTAACTTCGAATGTGAGCCGCAAAGCGTTTGACTCGCTCACGGCCTGGGTTTCGGAAACAATGCGGTGTGCTACCCGGGTTTGTACGATAATTCCTGTAACCAGTATGGCACTGACAAGGGTGGTGATGACAATAAGCAGGGTAATTTTATTCTGGATAATCCTCATACAGCGATGTTCTTGAGTAGTATTTCAGCAGGCAGTGTGGTAGTTTTACATTAATTTAATCTTGGATTCCTGCTTTTGTAATATCAGAATTTGTTTTTTTTCATGTCTGGCCGATTATTTTTACGTTATATGCCCGGATATAACTGAAGTTACTGCGTTTCTGAATTTGAATTCCGATGACTTCTTTATATGGTATTCATGGCAAAGACAATAATGTTTATTTTCGTATCGTAAAAATTGGTGCTACCATTTGCCATCTGTATGAAAAAAAGCATTTGCTTCCTGATATTTTTCCTGGGGTTCATCCACATTTCATTCTTTACCTCCGCTCAGCAGAGTGCTGGCGGGATTCCTGCCGGGCTGAAGGAATTGAAGAATCATACCGAATTACCGGTATTGAGGGTGAATGGTCCGGATGTCATGGAGCTGTTGCGGGAAGATGAAAACAGGGAGCCATTTACGCCTGAGCGCATGGGAGTGAGTATTCCTGTTGACCTTACAATGCGGAATGCCGGTAACTGGATCAGGCTGGACAACGGCGACAGGCTATGGCGATTGAAACTTCAGTCAGCATCAGCTGCCGGACTGGGTTTGTATTTCAGGAATTTCCATCTTGCACCGGGAGCCACTCTTTTCGTTTATTCCGAAGACGGAAGCCACGTGATCGGGGCATTTACATCCGGTAATAACCGGCACGACGGTTTTTTTGCCACCGAAGTGGTAAAGGGCGATTGCATCATTATTGAGTTTCTTGAACCTGCCGGGATGGTGGGTAATTCTGATTTCACCATTGAAGAAATTCTATTTGTTTACCGTCCGATGATTTTCCCCGGAGACCGTCCGGGAATGGAGGACCGCTCCGGCAGTTGTCAGGTAAATACCGCTTGCAGCGAAGGCGATGAATGGCGCGATCAGATCAGAAGTGTTGTCAGGATACAGATTAAAAACGGATTTGTTGCATACTGGTGTACCGGCACCATAATGAATAACACTGCAGCTGATTATTTTCCCTATGTGCTGACTGCCGACCATTGTGCCAAAAGTCCGGGCGGAAGCTATGCGTCAGCTGAAGATGTTTCAAAATGGTTATTTTATTTCAGGTATGAGACTGTTGATTGCGAAAATGCATCTGTAGAAGCAAACAAGTCCCTGCTGGGGGCGCGTAAAATCGCCAGCAGTTCTCCGCTGGATAACAACGGCAGTGATTTTTATCTGGTGTTGTTGAACGAAAGTATTCCGCCGGCCTATGAGCCTTTCTATGCAGGATGGGATATTACCGGAAGCCTCAGCCCCTCAGGAGTCAGTATTCACCATCCGTCAGGGGATGTAAAAAAGATATCAACCTACCTCAATCCGCTTACTAACAGCCAGTGGGGCACTAATCCCGGAACTCATTATAAGGTAATCTGGAATGCTACTGCCAACGGGCATGGTACCACCGAAGGCGGGTCCTCGGGTTCTCCGCTTTTCGACAACAAAGGCTGCGTGATTGGTCAGCTTACCGGAGGAGAATCAGGATGCTATAACCTCAGCGGGCCGGATTATTACGGGAAAATGTCATTTTCCTGGCTTTCAAACGGCAGTGCTGACAGTGTAAGATTGAAGCCATGGCTCGATCCCGTTAACAGCGGGTTGAATTCCATCAATGGATCCTATAATGAAAAACAGGTAATTGCCAGGTTTCTTGCCGATACTACGGTGATTGCAGTAGGATCTCTCTTAAAGTTTTCGGATTTGTCGATGGGCAATCCCATAAGCTGGGTGTGGGAATTTGAGGGTGGTGAACCTGCTTTATCCACATCTGCCGACCCGGGCGAAATCAGGTATAATACTTTAGGCCTTTTTAACGTCAAGCTTTCGGTGACCAACGCGTTTGGCGCCGACAGCCTCATCAGGGAAAAATACATCCGGGTGGTGCCTGAAGTTTTTCCGAATCCGGCCCTGGATGAATTCCATATTCTGCTGGGCAGGTATTCAACTGATCCGGCTGAAATCCGTGTATATAATGCTCAGGGCCAGCTGCTGTTTCAAAAAGTAAACACATCAATCAACCGGAAATTTATCAGTGTCGATTGTTCACGCTGGCCGGCAGGTACGTACCTGGTTGAAGTCAGGAGCCTGGCAGATGTTTATTCACGAAAACTACTCAAAATTAAACGCTGACCGGTCTGTTCGTGAATTTCTGTCCGCTTTTGCGGCATATCAGTTGCGCAACGCCTCTTCCGCACATCAGCGCGGTAGGGAGTCCGCCTCCCGGTGCTGTCCATTGACCGGCCATATAGAATTTTTCCAGTCCCGGTAAGGTCATTGGCAACTGCCTGAATAATCCCAGCCTGGGTGTCATAATCCAACCTTCGAAGCTTCCTTTCCAGTTATTGGTGTACCTGACTACGGTGGCCGGCGTTGACAGGTCGCTCATCTCAAGATGCAGCGCCAGTGGGCCAAGCCTCACTTCCATGGCCTCGGTCAATTCACGGGTTATGCGTTCTTTCTCCGCTTTGTATTTTCTGAAGTCGTTCATCCGCAAATCACTCCAGTAAGCTTCACCGTTTGAAGTGATCATTGCTGTAAGCAGAGTTTTCCCGGCAGGGGCAAGGGTGGGATCGAAACTGTGTACCCTTAAGGAAATATCTCTGATGATGTTTCCCGGCTCCAGTTCAACGGGGGCGCTCAGCGGGAAGATCAGGCTTGACGCTTCGGTTTCCAATACCCGGTTAATGCCCAGGGAAAGCTGAAAATAAGAAGGAAATGTAAGTTCCTTCTCATAGAACTTCCTGGTATTTGGGTCAGTAAATTGACCTTCCAGCATTTCGAAAAGCGTATTGTACCCGTCGGCAGCAGAGATTACATAATCTGCATTGAAGGTTTCAGCGCTTTCATTCATCACTCCGTGAGCCAGTTTTTTTCCGTCACTTTTCCTTGTAAGAATTTTTCTGATCCGGCTGTTGTAGTGAATCTTACCACCCAGCTCATGGTACTTTTTCTCTATAAGGCGCGAAAAATGCAAAGACCCGCCTACCGGGTATCCTGCAATCTTGTTATGCATCCAGGCTGTAGTTATCATTACGAACACAACGCTCATTTCCGGTACAAAGAGATTCCCTAATGTCTTTTTAAGCAAGGGGTTTTTACATCTTCCGGCAAAAGATGCTATGGAAACTTTTGACCATTTATTCAGCAGGGGCAAATAGGGACCAAAATGAACCAGTGCGCTTAATCCATCGGCAAGCGTATAAAGTTCACGTGGTTTTCCCAATGGCATCTTCAGTTTGCTGAACTTTCGCGCTGCACCGATATAATCACTGATCACCGCCTTGTCCTCCGGAGCTTTTTCCAGCAGTTCGGTTTCAAGCTTGTCAATATTGTTGTAGAAATTTATATAGTTCCCTTTGCCATCTTCGAAGCGGAAAAAGACCTCATGGTCATAAATTTCAAGTTTCTCCATATCGATCAGTTCATTCCATGCGTCGTAGAATCCGGAACCCGGACGTGATCCGACCAGCCAGTGGATGCAGCCGTCAATATGATATCCTTTCCTGTCCCAACTGGTACAAAGGCCGCCGGGCTGGTTGTGGAGTTCAAAGATCTCGGTTTCGAAACCGTTCATCTGCAGGTAACAACCGGCAGACATTCCGCTGATCCCCGCACCTATGATGATTACTTTTTTTGCCATATTTTGGTTTTTGTGGTTTCTGATCATGCAGCAACGGGATTCCCGGCCCTTGTCCCTTTGTTTTCGTTCACGATGCCGGAAGGTGGTTTATTTTCAATGATTCGGCGAAGTATTTCATTGATGTTCACACTGGTGCTTTGAGGATTATCCTTCCAGTGACTGCAGCCGGAGTGATCGAGCGCGATGCATTGCGCTGCAATGCCGTGCTTTTTGAGTTCAAAACCGCCGGCTAATAGAGTGGTAAGGCAGGCGACGCCCACTACACCAACTTGCTGTTCTTCGCCGGGGCGGGCGGCCCAGGCCGATAAGTCGGAAGAGTGACTGAGAATAAGCAGGTCAAATTTGTGTTTTTCGCCAAGCTGCCTCAGTTGATTTATCCTGCAACACGCATTGCAGCCAGTGCAAATTTCTCCTTTCTCATCCTTTATTGATTTGCACCCGGATTGCGGGCAACTTTTCAGGCAGCCCGGAACCAGCAACACCTTTTCTTTTGTTTTGAGAAATTCATTTCTTGTTGCCTTATTGATTATATATGCGCCCAGCATTCCCAGATGGTATTCCGATCTGTCCCTGAGCACAGAGATGGCATCTTCGCGAAGCTGGTATTTTTCATGAAATTGCTTGTTGAAACTGCTTACGCCTCTGGTGTAAATGCCCATTGCCGATTCGCTTTCAGCGCTGAAACGCTTTGCCGCATTTTTCATCAGGCAAATGGATATAAATGTGTAGGTTTCGTCCTCATGTTTAAAAAAGGCCAGCCAATCCCTGAAACGGAGTGCTTCACGCTGGAATTCACCAGTGGCTTCCATCCATTGAATCAGCTTTTCGAATCCGTTAACTCCGGGAATCAGAAAATCATCGCGGTGTTCAGGACTCTTCATCAGTTTTATGCCCAGCAAGCCTCTTGTTTTATCGGCGGTTATGACTGTAATCCCCTTTACCCGGCGCAGTCCGGCAAGCTGTTTCATTATGTCAAGGGTCGAATCGTGGGTTGCACTGGCATAGCCACCATAGATATTCCAGAAGGAGCCGATCAGCAGGGCTTCAAACAGATATTCTTCGCGCGAAGCGGGCACGTTCAGACTGGTCAGCGCATTATGACTCATGAATTCTTCGGTCACCCTGCCAAGGTACTCCGAAAGCTTAATGATGGTTTTTTCGGCGAATGCCTCCAGATCGGTATAGTACTGGTCCGGATTTTCATGATCGCTGTAAAGAGCGTAAGGATTGTCGGTCAACATCTTAATTACATTACAGGTATATTGAACTTCATAACAAAAATATCAGCTTCAATCATGATCTGAAATCTTTTGTCGATGAACAGGCTATTCCTTCCGGTGAACAGCGTTTTTGTCAGGATCAACCGTAAAAATAATTACAGGGTTTGGAGATGGTAAATGACACAGACCTTCCGGAGACAGCCTCAACAGCGCTCAGAGGTATCAACAGATGGGCCGTTTTTCAAGGTTTTAATGGAAAAGAAGTGAGTTGAATAACCTGTAAGGGTTTCACGCAAAATATGGAAATCACTGAATGCCGTTGATTGACGGCCGCCGGATTATCTGTCTTTCCAACGGTCGACCTTCAGATAAAGCGTATCACCATGACCCATAATGAAACTGCGGTCAGCGATATCTTTCCCGGAAAGGGTGGTTTCAACACTTCTCCAGTTTCCCCGGGTGATTTTAAAGGTAATGCTTTCATCTTCAGATGCGAGGGTAAGATAACGCCTGCCTGAATCATCGGTTTTAAAGGCGTGCCATTTATTGCCGGGGTTCCAGTTGTTGAAACTGCCTGCAGCATAAACGGGGTCTCCGGGAAGTGTTTCTTTGGGCAGACTGCTGATTACCAGGGTGACTTTTCTGATGGTTTTTACCCGGGTGCTGCGCCAGGCTTTGATGGCAACATACGTAGTATCCTGATTATCAAAACAAAGACGGCGGTTGGAGATGTCGTTGCCCGAGGGGTTTGTTTCAACGGATTCCCAGTTGCCGAGCGTGAATTTATAGTCCATGCATTCGGCCTGTTTGTCAAGGGTGATGTAATATTGCCCCTGGTCGTTTTTTTGCATGATAAACTCAAAATCTCCCGGATTCCAGCCATTGAAGGTGGAAGCCAGATAAATTACGGGGGCATCGGGTGTGTTTTCAGGTAATTCGCTAATCACCAATGTTTTCTGAATGCAATTCATTGGCTCTGTGTCTCCCCAGCAGTAAACCGTATTCAGAACCGTTTTATGCTCACCATACCGCAGGCTGCGGTTTGGGGTGTCGTAGCCGCATTCGTTCTTTTCAGCGGTGGTCCAGTCACCACGGGTGAATTTGTACTCCAGCTTACCGACTCCCCGGGGAAGTGTAATGGAATAAATACCGTTGGCTCTCCTTTCCATCCTGAACCGCTGGTCGCCGGGATCCCAGTTGTTGAAATTACCGGCAACATAAATTTCCGCCCCGGAAGGGGTATTGGCCGGCAAACGGTCCAGCACAATTTCCTGACGATAACAGGAAGTAAACAGGATGACGTGAAATCCGATCATTGCCATCCTGATTATGGTTGAGTATTTTCTGGTTATTCTCATTGTTCTTCTTTATTAGCGGTCGAGCCAGCTGATAAATTCCTGTGCCCTTGCCCTGCTGATATAAACAGGTTCAGGGGCGGCGGGCTTCATTTCAATCACCAGCCTTCCGTTGAAATACCGGCTCACCTTGCCTATACTGTCGATTTGGGCGATAAAACTGCGGTTCAGCCGGAAAAACCGGCCGGGATCAAGCAGTCTGATTGCCTGATCAAGGGTGTAATCTATGATAAACCGGTTGTTGCTTTTTGTGATCAGAAATACCACATTGTCCTCGGCATAAAACCATGCAACATCTTCAATACCGATGTGTTTGATCTGATCGCCGAGGCGTGCGATAAACCTTGATTTATATTCCTTTGAAGCCGGGCTGAGCAATTGCTCAAGCCGGGCGAGGTCGAATGGCAAAGGATTCTCCGGATTATAGGACTTTCTGACTGCATCCAGCTTGTCGAGGGCTGCCTTAAGTTCTTCCGGTTTGATTGGTTTAAGCAGATAGTCGATGCTGTTTACCTTAAAAGCCTGGATGGAGTATTCATCATAGGCTGTGGTAAATATTACCGGACAAAGGATTTTCTCCTGTTTGAATATCTCGAAACTCAATCCATCCGACAACTGTATGTCGAGGAAAATGAGGTCGGGCAGGTTGTTGTTCCTGAGCCACTCCAGGGTGTCTTCAATTGAATCGGTGCAGCCGGTTATACTGATGTCGCGGCCGGTTCCCGACAGCAACCTTTTCAGTTCCTGCTGGGCAAATGGTTCGTCTTCAACAATCAGCACTTTCATAACGTTCAGATTAACGGGACTTTTACAATAAACTCAGTATCTGATTCATTGATTTCAACGGGATGAGGGGTAAGAAATCCGTACCTGCTCACGATATTCTTCAGGCCCATGGCTGTTGAGGCTTCATCAGCCTGTTTCTTCTGGAGGTTATTGCGGACGTTCAGATAAAGGTTGTTTTCTGCGAAAATATCAATGTTTAAAGGTCTTTTGGCCGAAACAATATTGTGTTTAACGGCATTTTCAATCAGTAATTGCAGGGTCATGGGGGCAATCAGCCGATGCATCAGCGCATCCTCTATCTTCAGGGAAATGATCAGTTTGTTGTCGAACCTGAGCTGATAAAGGTAAACAAAGGCTTTGATAAAGGTGAGTTCTTCTCCCAGCGTGATGGTTTCACGGTTTCTGTTTTCGAGCACATAACGGTACACATCTGACAGGTGCCTGATAAAGTGAGCTGCTTTTTCGCGGTCCTCATAGATCAGTGATGAAAGGGTGTTCAGGCTGTTGAACAGAAAATGCGGATTAATCTGGGCCCTGAGGGCTTCAAACCGGAACTCGGCATTCTCTTTTCTGAACCGTTCAACCTCGGCCAATCCGATTCTCCAGCGGTTAAGCAGGAATACGGCGAATTCGAGAAATGCCGGCAGCAGAACCAGGAAGAAGAGATAATAGATTGCCGTGAAGGCCTCGTCGGAGAATTTGATAAAGGCTGGTTTCAGCAAAAGCAAGTTTACAATGATGCGCAGGGAAACAATGGCAACAAGTCCGGTAAAGCCGATGATCAGGCATTCAAGTGCCAGCCGTCGCGTAGGGCTTTTTTCCCACGGGATATGCCTGTTAATTCTGTGTTTCAGTAAAAACACCAATTCCGGAATGGCAACCGTCAGCAGTGCGGCGCCGAGGTATTCCTGCCATGGCCTGATCACTTCGTAAAAACGATAAATCATTCCGAATGACAGATCGAGCATCAGGCGGAGAGGTATGCTCAGGAGAACGAATAGAGATACTCTGAGAAGTGGTTTTTTTAAAATTTCTCCGGTCATCCGCCTGGGATTTGATTGCTTCAAAGGTAGTAAAATGAAATCAATGCCATAACTGCCTTCCATCGCCTTATCGCCTGAAAGTCTTTCACCAGACAACTGCATTGGAAAAATGCCGGAAAATTCTCCGGCATAATGCGTTTGATCCGTAAGTGCTGGTGCAGAGGTCATCCATTCCATGCTTTAGCGGGCGTGGATTATTTTTGGATCTTCATTTCGGAAATCACTTCCCCGTTCTGCTCAACCAGAACATCATAGGATCCTGCGGGAAGCCCGTTCAGGTGATAGCGCAGATAGCGGCTGCCCTGTTTTTTAATGCGTGTCTTCATCAGCGGAGTTCCTGATGCGCTGCATATCGTGACCTTTACCAGTTGTCCCGGGATTTTGGCTACGTAGACATCGACACTTTCGGTGTTGGTCTGGAAAATATGGACCTTTGCTTTCATGGTTCCGGTTTTTCCTCCGGTTGATGCCTGTAAGCTGATTGACAGCATCATTGCGATTGCGGTTGCGAAGATGAAAGTTTTCATGGCTTTGGGTTTTAATGTTTCTGAATCGTGTTTTCCTGTTGATGAAGCAAAGGTAATTCAGGCCCCCGCGAGCTGAAATGCATTTCGTGTCAACCGACAGGCGGGCAGGGCGAAGTGTTGAATCTGAAGGGTGAATTGCAGGAAGGCAATACCGGAATTTTACATTTTCAGATGCCGGATCATTCGTAGCCGATATCTCTGTCTAGGGTAAAGTATTGTAATACATGTATATACGAAAATCGTTGCGGAACCTTACAATGATGGCTGGCAATATAAAAACTGACATAACCTTCCTGATTTTAACCGGAATTATTGTAGTCTTTGAAAATCAAACCGTTGATCAGGATATTGTGCCTGTTGCCACAGTGCAATTACCGGTATCTTTCCAGGGTTTCCGTAAGCAGATCGGTAAACAGCCGGTTAAGACTGATTCCCATGTGGGCAGCCTGTTGAGGAACGATGCTGGCTTCGGAAAGGCCGGGTATGGTATTCACCTCAAGGAAATAGAACTGCCTTTTGCCTGGAATTTCATCAGGGGTAAGGATGTAATCGAAGCGTACGACACCCCGGCAGTTGAGCCGGCGGTAAAGCATCAGTGAAATGTGACGGCATTCTTCAGCCAGTTCATCACTCAGACGCGCCGGAGTGATTTCATCTGAATATCCGCTGTACTTGGCTTCAAAGTCGAAGAATTCTTTATGGCTGATGATTTCAGTGAGCGGAAGTACAACAGGTTTGCCGTTCTTTTCATAGATTCCGCAGGTGATTTCCACTCCGGGAATAAATTCCTGAACCAGCACTTCTTCATCCGATTCAAAGGCAAGCTGAATGGCCGGAAGCAGCTCTTCGCGGGAATGAACCTTTGAAATGCCAACGCTCGATCCGTTGCTGTTGGGCTTTACAAAGCAAGGGAGACCGGTGATGCTGAGGATAGCGTCCGGGTCAGACGTATCGCGTTTGTGCAGGTAAACGGTGTTGGCAACATTCACGCCGGCCCTTCCCACAAATTCATTACAGAAAAATTTATTGAAAGTCAATGCGGAAGTGGCACGGCCACAAGTGTTGTAGGGTATGCCGATCATGTCGAGGTAACCCTGCAGCTTGCCATCTTCTCCCGGTGTACCGTGTATACCGATGAAGGCAGCATCAAACTTTACTTTTTCTTCCGGCAGTTGAATTGTAAAATCGTTCAGATTTACCGGGAATTCAGATCCGGCTGAATCCCTGAATATCCATTGTTCTTTTCCGATAATCAATGGGAATATCCTGAACAGGCCCTTATCGATGTGCTGTTCAATTACTTTGCCGCTTTTAACGGAAATCTCATATTCCTGTGAATAGCCGCCGGTAAGCAGCGCGATGTTTTTCTTCATCTTGGACCTTTTGGATTGAAGCATTGCAAATTTAAAAACAATGGAGTTTGTGCATGCGACCGGTAAATAAAATTATCCTTACCTGCGATGCTTTATCCCAAAGAGAAATGAAGAAGAACTGCACCGGCGTTCTGGCACTCAGTTGAGTGGTTCATGAGAAAGGCAGGACCTGTTGCGGAAAGAGAAATATTTTGACAGTGTGGCAATCTTTAAAAATCCGTCGTTTTTCAGGCCTCTCAATTATTTATATCTTTGCAGTGACGTGCAATAATTTGTTTGTGCGGTAGTTTATTATCCTGTCCGGGTTTTTATATGGCTGATGGCGATCTGTCTTCCGGAATAAGTTTGCATGCATGAACTTTTTTGAATTTATTCAGACCCGTGTTTTTGTCAGGCATTTCATCTTATCGGTGGTACTGACAATTTTGATTGTAAGCCTGGTATTGTGGGCGCTGAAATGGTATACCCATCACGGGGAGTCCATAGCAGTGCCTTCGCTTGTCGGCTTAACGCCTGACCAGATCAGCCAGCTGGAAACCATCTCTGACTTTGAAGTAATCATTGTCGATTCGGTATTCGATTCTAAAATGCCAAAAGGATCGGTGATTATTCAGGATCCGTTGCCAGGCTCAAACGTCAAGCGCCACCGCAAGATTTACCTGACTACTGTTGCCGTGATGCCCGAAAAGGTGAGTATGCCCGACCTTGTCGACCTCTCACTTCGTCAGGCGACAGCCACACTCGAAACTTACGGCCTGAAGCTGGGTAATATCAGTTATGTTCCCGATATCGCCGCCAATGCAGTGCTCGGGCAATATTACCGGGGAAGTACCATTGATCCCGGATTTGAGATACTCAAGGGGTCGGTGATTGAGTTAAGGGTGGGGCAGAGCGTTGGAGGTACCCGTTTTCAGGTGCCGTTCCTGATCGGGAAGACCAGACAGGAAGCTTTACAACTGCTGAAGAACAAATACCTGGGTCCGGGGGAGGAGGTTTTTGAAGACAATGCAGATCCGGAAACCGCCAGGGTTTATACCCAGACGCCTTCCTATGTAAGGGGGCTTTTGCTGAACGCCGGGCAAACAGTAAGTCTTGTATTCAGGGACCCGGATAAGTTCGATTTTGATGCTTACCTTCAGACTATGGGTGCCGACACGCTGGAGGTGGTCAATGATTCAATCTTTTAACATTTATATAAACGGCGCTGGCATGCAAAATATAATATTTCTGGTATGGTAAACCGAACGATTATACGGCTTTTGATTATTTTGCTGATTCCCTTATCTTCTTATTCACAGGAAGTGATTACCGGATTGCAGATCAATTCCAGGGTAAAAATGGAATCTGTTGACCGTGATGCCGGGCGTACAGTTGTTACTCCCTTATTGCTCCCCTTTTTTGATGATTTCAGCGGAAGGTCTGTTTTGCCGGATCCGGAACTGTGGTCAGATTCAGATGCCTTTATCAGTGACGATTATGCCATGTTCCCGCCAACTGTCGGAGTTGCCACCCTCGACGCCATTGATCATCTTGGCAGGCTATACAGCAATGCGAGCCCTTATCCGTTTATGGCCGATTTTTTAACATCACAGCCCATACGCCTCGATTCGGTTTTTTCACCGGTTAAACGCAAAATCACCCGGGCTGATTCTGTATACTTCAGCTTCTATTATCAGCCGCAGGGCAGGGGCAATGCTCCTGCCAGAAATGATTCACTGGTGCTGGAATTTCTTGCCCCCGGAGAGACCCAGACCATCATTTTTCCGGTGGATACTACCATCAACGGGATTGATACAACTGTGATGGATACGGTTATGCTGGAAGGATGGCGCAAGGTCTGGAGTACATCCGGACAATCGCTTAACACTTTTTATGCCAGCGACAGCCTGTGGTTTCGTCAGGTAATGGTTCCTGTTCTTGACAGCGCCAGGTTTTATACCGGTGATTTCCGTTTTCGGTTTCGAAACTATGCTAGTCTGGCCAGTGGTATCTTGCCTGATTGGCAAAGCAACGGTGATCAGTGGAACATCGATTATGTCTATCTGAATATAGGCCGGGGTATTTACGATACGCTGCATCGCGATGTAGCCTTTGCAGCCAAAGCACCGAATATGCTCCGGAATTATACTGGCATGCCCTACAACCAATACCGCGCCAATTTCGTAAATGAAATGAGCGACAGCCTGAACATCAGGATCACCAACCTCGACGGCATTGATTATAATGCATCTTACCGCTATGAGGTTTCCCGTGATTATCAGGAGCCTTTTCATTATTACACAGCCGGAAATTTCTTTGTCCCACCGTTCATTACCTCGGGTTATGTTACCCATCAGCCGTTTGCACGTCCGCCGGTAAATTTTGTATTCCCGATCGGCACTCAGGAGAAGGTTACTTATACAACCACGCATATTGTGAATACCGAGGCCAACCTGGGCCGGAGGCAGAATGACACCATCAGGAATGTTCAGGTTTTTGCAAATTTCCTCTCTTATGATGACGGCACTGCAGAAGCGGGCTATGGATTGACGCCCGCAGGCGCCCAGCTGGCTTATAAATTCAGGCTCAACAGGGCCGATTCGCTGCTCGCTGTGCAGATGTATTTCAACCAGACCCTTACCGGCGGTAATGTGAAAAGTTTCTATCTCAATGTCTGGAACGACTATTTCGGTGAGCCCGGGGAGCTGATATATTCGCGTTTCGGATATGAACCGGCATACGAAGACAGCCTGAACCAGTTTTATACCTATAAACTTGACAGTATCATCAAAATAGAGCCGGGCCGCTTTCCTAACCTGATCTTCTATGTGGGATGGGAACAGACAACCTCAGATAACCTGAACCTCGGTTACGATTGGAATAACGATGCTTCGGCGAATACCTTTTACCGCACCTTCGGAGGCTGGGGACAAAGCCTCTATGCAGGAGCCCTGATGATCAGGCCGGTGCTGGGAAAATTGAAAGTTGTCGGAATCCCGGAAACAAAGCAAGCGGAAAAATTGATTATTTACCCAAATCCTTCTGCGGATGGCAGAATAGTCATTGAATTGCCCGATGAAGTCAGGTCCAATGGTCTGACGCTCACAGTAACAGGAACTGACGGCAGAATGATCAGTCAGCAAGCCTTCTCCCGTGAGCCGGATTTATCGATGCTTCCTCCGGGCTTCTATCTGCTGCAGCTGATCAGCGATGACCATCAGGTAATCGGCCGGGGTAAACTGATCATCAACCGGTAAAGCTTGTACCCGATGCCGGAAGCCGAAGATTTTTTTGAAGAACATGACTCTCCTGAATTTGCGGATGACGAGAATGTAGAGAACGAACTCTATGAACATCACCGCATCATAGCTGATAAAGGTCAGGGTTTGTTGCGGATTGACAAATTCCTGATGATCCGCATCGAAAATGCTTCCAGGAACAAGATTCAGCAGGCAGCCAAAGCCGGAAATATCCTGGTGAACGGTGAGCCCGTCAGGCAGAATTACAGGGTTAAGCCATTGGATGTCATCTCCGTGGTGATGGCTCATCCGCCCAGGGATACTGAAGTGCTTCCCGAAGAGATCCCCCTGAATATTGTATATGAAGATGAACATCTGCTGGTGATCAATAAGGATGCCGGAATGGTTGTTCATCCCGGTTACGCCAACTTCGAAGGAACCATGCTGAATGCCCTGGTCTGGCATATGCGCAGCCGGCCCGGCGCACAGACCGATGCAATGCCTTTACTGGTTCACCGCATCGATAAGGATACTTCAGGGATTATTCTGGTTGCTAAAACTGAAGAGGCCCAGACCCGCCTTGCCCGGAATTTTTTCGATCACACCATTCGCCGGACCTACCAGGCAATTGTATGGGGCACGCCCAGGGAACCCGAAGGGACAATTACAGGTCATGTAGGCCGTAATCTGAACAACCGGCTGATTATGGCCGTTTTTCCGGACGGCAGTCATGGCAAACACGCAGTCACCCATTACAGGGTGCTCCGAAGTTTCGATTATGTGAGCCTGATCGAATGCCGTCTCGAAACCGGCAGAACGCACCAGATCCGCGCCCATTTGAAATACCTTGGCCATCCGCTTTTCGGAGATGAACGTTATGGTGGTAACCAGATACTGAAGGGCACGACCTCCGGATCATACAGAAAGTTCGTGGAAAACTGCTTTCATATCTGTCCACGACAGGCGCTTCATGCAAAATCGCTTGGATTTAACCATCCGGTTACCGGGAAAGAGATGTTTTTTGACTCGGCGTTGCCTGCTGATATGCGCGCAGTGCTTGACCGCTGGGAACGCTATCTTGCCGGCCGGGGAGAGCAACAGATTGAGTAAGATTGAAACATTTTTACCCGCTTACCGTTTACCGGAAATAGATATCGTAAACTTCAAGAATGAACGATCTGGAGTTACTGAAGAATCTGGTGCTGGCGCCTTACATTCTGAAGGCTACCGCCCTTGTCGGTGTCAGCCGGAAGGTGGGCGGCAACCAGTTCAGGCATTCCTTTGCAACGCTGGGGATTCTGCTCGACTATCATCTTGTACATGACCCTGTCCTGCTTAAAGCTTCATTGCTGCACGATTTGTTTGAGGAGCTGCCTGAAACCGAACTGGACGAGATCCGAAATATTGATCATGATGGTCCTCAGGTGGTGGAACTCGTGCTTGAGGTAACCCGCCAGCCGTATGAGACCAAAGCCGGATATCTTGCAAGGGTGCTGGAGAATGGATCCCGCAACGCATTGATCCTGAAATGTGCCGACCGGATTAGCAATCTTACCGATTTGCACCGCGATTCTCATGAACCAGCTAAAATACTGTCATACCTGGATCAGACTGAGCAGTATATCCTCCCCATGGCCAGAAAAGTAAACGGGGATATGGTAATAGAGCTTACCGACCTGGTTGCAAGGAGAAGAAATATTCTCCTGAATGTTGGTTTTTAGGGTAAATCATATTACAAAACCTGAATCCTGAAGAATCATTTATACATAAGAGCAGAAGTCATCAGAAAGCGTTTTTCGGATAAACGGTGAGGTGATCCGATGTTTATCTTTAAATTTGCCGGTTACGAACTTCGGTCAGTTGAAAAGAATTATTCCCATATTGCTGCTTCTGTCGCTGAGCCTCAATGGCACGGCTTATTATTTTCTTTTCAGGCTGCAGCAGGATAAAATCCGTAAAGAGATCAAGATGATGATCAAGGCGGGTGTTCCTGATGGAGAGCTGTCGATTATCCGGCATACGGCTGAAAACGCTGAAGATTTTTACTGGATTCATTCGCGCGAATTTCGTTACAGAGGGGTGATGTATGATGTGGTAAGATCGGAGCGGGCCCCCGATGGTGCAACATTGCTGCACTGTGTTACAGACCGTCAGGAAACCCTTTTGTTTGCCAACCTCGACCGTATGACAAAGAGCCAGGCGGCAAGGCATCCGGCACACACCAAAGCCATCCATTTCTATTCTTTACTGATGGGAGGTTTGTTTACCCCTCCTGATGCTGAAAATATACGGCCCGATTCCGGTTTTCTGATACTGGACGCCATTTTTATACTTTTTTATAAGCAACCGGGTATTTTTATTGATGCGCCTCCTCCGCAAGTTGTATAATTAATGAATTTTTAAAACAGCATATTTATCAGAAGCATTTTTTTGCCTCTGATGTATTGCATTTATTGTTAATTCTCAATCCTATTATAAATGTCAATAAAATACTTTATTGCCGTGGCCTGTTTATTTATGTCGGCAGGCCTGACGGCTCAAAAGCTGACAGTTGCGGATCGCACTACCGGGCAGCCGCTGGCCAATGTTGCCATTATATCGGAAAATCCGGCGGTTATGGCAACGACCAACAGCAGGGGGCAGGTGGATTTTTCAGGCTTCAGGGGGGCTCCAGAAATAGTCTTCAGGCATATTGGCTATCAGACCCGTATGCTCTCATACGCCGACGCTGAAAAATTGAATTTCTTTATCGATCTGGCTGTTTCACGCATTACCCTGGATGAAGTTGTCATTTCGGCCAACCGCTGGGAGCAGAACGAAAGAGAGATTCCGCAGCGTGTCGAAAAAATCGGCATGCAGCAGATCGCATTTGCCAATCCGCAAACGGCTGCCGATCTGCTCAGTGTCGGTGGTTATGCATACATTCAGAAAAGCCAGCTGGCAGGGGGATCACCGATTTTACGGGGGTTTGCAACCAACCGGGTTATGCTGGTGGTTGACGGCGTCAGGATGAATAACGCGATTTTCAGAACAGGTAATCTTCAGAATGTCATTTCCATTGATGCGGCTGCCGTGGAGAGTAATGAAATTCTTTTTGGTCCCGGGGCAGTAATGTATGGTAGTGATGCCATTGGCGGGGTAATGGATTTTCATACCCTTTCACCTGTTTTTTCGCAAAACGGCAAATCCACGATAAAGGGCAATGCTTTCGCACGATTTTCATCGGCAAACCTGGAGAAAACAGGACATTTTGACTTTTCGGCCGGGCTGAAAAAATGGGCTTTTGTAACCAGTGCGACATGGTCAGATTTTGATGACCTGAAAGCAGGATCAAACGGAAATTCCTATTTTTTGCGGCCGGTTTACCAGAAAACGGAGAATGGCCAGGATATTACTGTTGAGAATGATGATCCGCAGAAACAGGTTTATTCAGGTTACAGTCAGTACAGCCTGCTTCAGAAGATTGCATTCAAGCCGTATGCCGGCTCGGAGCTGGACTATACACTCTATTACTCAGGGACGTCCGATGCTCCCCGTTATGACCGGCTTTATCTCGCCGATGACGATGGCAGTCTGGTAAATGCCCAGTGGTATTACGGGCCGCAGCAATGGATGATGAACCGGCTGTCTGCCAGGCTCAGAAGCGATGATGGCATTTTTGATCAATTCCGGATTGTTGCAGCGCATCAGCTTTATAAGGAGAGCCGGCATGACCGTAAAATGAACAATAAGCGGCTGCGCAATCAGTATGAAGAAGTGAACGCGTTTTCACTGAATCTGGATCTGGACAAAAGGCTGAGCGAAAAACTTGCCTTGTTTTACGGAGGAGAAGCCGTCTATAACAAGGTAGGTTCTGAAGCAAACCGGAAGCATATCGAAACCGGAGAGGTAAGCTCTGTGAATACAAGGTATCCTGACGGCTCCACCTGGCAGTCATACGCACTCTATACTACGGCACGCCTTCAGCTGAATCAGAAAACCACCGTGAATGCCGGTTTTCGCTACAGCTATGTGGCGATGGAGGCTGCGTTTGACACCAGTATGTTTCCTTTCCCGTTTACCGAAGCATCACTTGGCAACGGTGCGCTGAACGGAGGTTTGGGTATAACCTGGAGCCCGCAGAACAACTGGAAGCTGTATACCAATTTTTCTTCAGGTTTCCGGTCGCCGAATATCGATGACCTGGGAAAAGTATTCGATTCAGAGCCGGGGTCGGTGGTTGTCCCGAATGTCAACCTGAAACCTGAGTATGCATGGAACGCCGAAGGTGGCTTCGCTTTTACAATGGGCGACTTTCTGAAAGCTGACCTGAGCCTTTATTATACACTGCTGACCGATGCGCTTGCCCGCCGCGATTTCAGCTACAACGGTCGCGACAGTATTGTTTATGATGGTGAACTGAGCCGGGTGCAGGCCATACAGAATATCACGAGTGCCAGGGTATTCGGCCTTCAGGGCGGATTTAAGGCTAACCTGGGCCGGGGCTTCGGACTGAGTACGGCTTTTAACTGGCAGAATGGCGAGGAACAGAGCGAGGACAGCCTGAAATACTATCCGCTGCGACACGCGGTGCCATTTTTTGGCAGTACGCACCTTACCTGGGAGCTGCCGAAACTTCGCTTCGATCTTTATGCCGAATATAATGCCGGCCTGGATTACGAAGATCTTCCGCTGTCAGAAAGGACCGATGCTACACCCTATGCAAAAGACGGGAATGGCAATCCTTATGTTCCCGCCTGGGCTACCCTGAATTTCAAGGCAGCCTGGTATATTAACAGGAATTTTACCCTGAATGCTGGAGTGGAGAATATCACCGATCAGCTTTATCGTCCGTTTGCTTCAGGGATCAGTGCCCCGGGACGCAATTTTATCATAGCTTTGCGGGCTTCATTTTAAGCAATTTCAGATTACAGCCTGCAGGGAGAGTCCACTGATCCTGCCCTTTGTAACCTTCATATCCGTATTGTTAGGTATTTTATTACCGAACACTACGGATTTTTTTTGTACTGTTTTTCTTCAAACCGAAAACTTCAATCCGAATTTAATCATTACGGACCCGCAATAATTTTATTAAAACTCTGTAAATCAAATGTATGTATTTGTGTGTTTTACGACCTTCCGGCTGCATTACCTTCATAACTTATTATTGGGCTAATTAAACCCAGAACGATCGTAATGCCGGAAGAAACTCAAAGCATTTAACTTTGTTATAATTGGCCGTTGAATTAAGTCAATTTATGCGATATACTTTACCCTACATACGTACCGGACTGTTTTTGCTATTGGCCATAGCTTTGGCTGAAGCGTCAGCCCAGCATATCAACGCGGATTACGAAAAGTTCAAAGTTTCGGATAACCGGTTCATTCATTCGGGCCTGGCCATGTCGCCTGATCAGCGGTTGCTGGCCATTGCATGTACACAAGGGTTTCCGTTGTATATTTATGACTTTCGCAATCGCTCGATAATCAGGCAGTTTGATGTAGGTAACTGGTATGCCGGAGCCAGGGTGAACTGGTCTTCAAATGGCAGGTATCTTTTGCTTCAGCAGTTATATTATCTGGATTTCTCACCGAATCGTGACCGTGAGGTGAATTTTGAGGTGATTGACGCTGCAAGCGGTGAACGGGTATTGCGGCTTGAGAAATATCATGATGTAAAGATCACACCTGATGAACGACTTGCGGTTGCCCTCGCCAATGATGTTCTGGAATTTTATGAGCTCAGCACGGGAAGAATTGTGGAAAGGAGAACCATTAAGGATGCAACCAATAGCTTGGAAATCAGTCCTGATGGGAGATATATAGCTGTGTCGCACCGGCCGGCGGAAGCATATCTTAAAAACGACCCCCAGTTCAGGAAGAACCCTAAAGCGCTGAAATTTAATCTTAAATTCAAGCAACTTATTTCTGTGTACAATGCTTCCGATTTCACGTTTGTCGCTACTGTAAATGAATATTATGATAATGTATACCGGCTGGAGTGGTCGGCCGACGGGAGGGAACTTTATTGCCTGAGTATTCCGTATACCAAAGCAGCCACAGCTGCCAGCGGCCGGCAAAATTTTATCAGTGTGATCGATGCTGTGAATTTTAAAAGTACCCGTACAGTTTTCCCGTCCAATTCGAATTATGAACCGGCTTTTCGCAAAAGTCATGAAGGGAAATACATGGGCGTGGTAAGCTGGGGCAAATTTCCTGAACTCCGCATCGATGATGCCGTAACCGGACAGGTGTTGCACAGGTTTGAACCGTAACTTTTCTTAGTTACGTAATATGCACACCAATTTTTCCGATCAGGTCAGCGGTTTTCCGTGTGATCTCGGCATTATGCCACGATTCGTTGATTTTTACTTTGCGCACTTCGGTTAGTATTTTCAGAAAGTCAGCCGGGGAATACACTTTGTTGAGATTGTTCTTGATGAGCAGGTGGAATAACTTGTAGTACCAGTGCAAACTGATGTAGTTGATAAACATCCAGCCTTCAAGGGCTTGCTCGTCCTGCATATAACTTCTATCTGCTTCGACAACATTTTTCAACGTATCTATCATCAGTTCGATTTGGTCGCGGCTCTTATAGTCTTCATAAATTTCTTTAGGGGTTTTCTCCAGGTTGTTCAGTAAGGAGATGGTACCAAAAGTGTGTTGTTTTTGATGGAATTTCTCAATGGTAAATTTTTTAGGGCATGTTTCTATGCGGTCAAGAAAATCACGTTCTTCTCTCGTTTTCAACTCCGGATCCAAATAAACAACTGTATTGAATTGCCCTGATTGAATGGTGTAATGCCAGATAAACCTGTCTTCGAATTTGAAATAGTTGTCAAAAATCTGTTTATCTGTCTGCTTGATCTTTGAATAATCAATCCGCAAACTATCACGTTTGAGGGGGATTATAAATTTTAGCCCTTCGCCATACAACTGATTAACGTTGTTCTCGGAATAAAACCCTTTATCAGCAATTATCACGGCATCTTTTACCCCACTCTCCTTCAGGCAGAGTTTGAAGGACTTCACATCTTTTATGTTTCCTGGTGTGATCCGGTAATATATTGGCAACTGCTGTCCAACTGAGAAGACAAACATCAGGTTGATAAGTTTGTCGTAAGTCCCTTTTTTGCTCTTTCCATTCTTATTTATGCCAATCTTTTCCGAGCACGAATTAATGTCGGTGCCATCAAACAGAATACAGTCGTTGGCTTTGCTAAATTCTCTGAAAAACGCCACAATATCGCTTCGGCTATTGCCAAGTTCACGCAAAACCCATCCAAGTTCTTTGGCTGACAGAGTTGTATCTGTATATAGCTCGGATAAAAAGCTGTGTTGAAAATGAAATGCCATGTTTTTTAATGGCGCCTGGTGAAGTATCCGGCCATAGGCAAGAGCCATGATCGTTTGCCAATGTAAGGGGAAGTGTTTTTGCAGAAGTTTTGGATATTGCTCCAATATCTCTGTAATAAAATGAGTAACTCCATATTCCTTAACCGAGAGGTGAGAAATCATGGGTTCTTTTGTTCGAAGCCGGTCTTTATCGGACATAACAAAACCGTCTTCCTCAGTAATCTTTCCCAGGAGTTTTCCAGTAATCTTTTGGGGTCTCTTTTTCTCCGGGTTCCATTTACTGCTAACCTCATAGAGGTAGTAATGACCGTTGAGCAGTCTAAGCTCAGTTCCTTTACGTTTGTGGCGGGTTGCCCACTCTGGATGTAAAACCATAATGTAACGTATTTACGTAATATCAAAGTAACACTAAAAAACCTGAAATGTCAAGCAAATCAGGCCTTTTGTTAATAAATATTACGTATTGTTGAAAAGTTACGGTTTGAAATGGGCTCTAGGGTGTTGGAAGGAATAAGTAAGCTGGACTTTCCATCCGATGGAAGGGTCTTCTTTGAGTTCCTGCCGGGAGACAAGGCCATTCTGGCGACTTTCGGCAATCAGTTGCTGCTGTGGAACATTCCTCAGGATTAACTGGAATTATAGATACAGGAACTAAATGATGAAATACAACACTGTCAGATTGATGAACCTGCCAATTTAAGTCTTGTTTTTTTAACAATAATCTGAATATTCATGAAAAGACTGCTTGTTTTGTGCCTTTTGTTGCCGGTACTCTATGCCTCGGGGCAGAAAAAGCCCTTTTACCAGATAAAGGATGAAATCATCGGAAAAGCCATTGCAGAACTAGATTCTGTCTCATCAGCACCCGGATCGGCTTTTTTCAGGGAAATCAGTGAAAGTAACCTCAGCGGAACATATGTATTTGATATAACCCTGCGCGAAAAGGGTGAAGTGGCAACTGTATTTGTGGTGAACGAAGGTGCAAACCACATTGCCATGCAAAACCGCCTGAAAGACATTGTAAAACGTTACCGGTTCGGATTCAGGGTACCCAAAGGAAAAAGCTATAAATTCCAGTATACATTCAAGTTTTAATCAACACCAAACACTTCAGTTTTATGAAAAAACACTTTCTGTTACCGATTGCTTTATATGCAGGATTAATTTCGGCAAAAGCCCAGGACGACATGCCGCTGGTATGGGAATCGCGCATGGATCACAAGATTGTTCATACAGGTACCGGAACCGAGGAGCGTGGTTTCAGCTATGCTGCCTCCGACAAGGAGATTACAGTTTTTGACAACAAAACCGGGAAACCTAAATGGAATAAAAAATTCAAAGAACTTGCCCCGAAACTGAGCAAAATTGATGACCTTATCCCTTTCTGGGAGTCTGATGTCATCTTTCTTTTTGACCGTAAAATGGGAAAAGATGTGCTGGCTGTTGTAGAGATGGAAAGTGGTAATTTTCTGTGGTCAACAGATAAATACCAGGATGTTGATGAAGAGAATGTAGTGTACATTCCGGAGGAACAAAGCTTTGCAATTTCTCTCAAGAAGGAACTTGTATTTATCCGGGCAAGGACAGGAGAGGAGCGGTGGTCGACCACAAAGTTCAAAGGTGTGGTGGGCAAGTATGCCATTACGACTGACGGATATATGGTAATGGTCAACTTTGTGCCGAGCTCACTGGGCGCCCTGTTCACGGGATTTAAAAATCAGATAGCGAAAATCAATATCCGGAATGGTGATATCATTTGGGAGAATACTTATATTGGAAGGGCTGAGCGAAAGGTAATATCCCGTGAGTTTTTATATGATCTTTTTATTGACGGGGATAAAGTAATGCTTATGATGAACGGTTATCAGGTGTATGACTTGAAAACCGGTGCCAGCTTATGGTCTGCGGCATTCGATTACACCCCTGACGGATTGGGCAAACGGCCGGCAAATGCCAAAAAATTTGGCGTTTATGGTGCGGTGGCTGATCCGGTGAGGGTTGGCGATGACCTTTATGTGCTGGATATGTCGAACCGGAGGAGTCAATATATTAAGAAGTATGACGCCAACTCAGGTAAACTGTTGTGGACCTCTCCTGAAATTAAAGAAGCGCGGGCAATTCCGAATATGTATATCATGGGAGATAAAATAGTACTTCAGATTGGCGGAAATGTTGAAGCTCAGGCTTATATTTACCGGAGGACACAGAACGCCGATGGCTCTGTTTCGGTTTATGAAGAATGGAAGATCTGGTATCCCAATGTTAAACCCAACGGGGTTCAGGCATTCAACACCAGCGACGGTTCGCTGGTGTGGGATTCCGAGCGGTTCCGCAAAGGCATCACCAACATGATAGAAGCAGGCGGCAATGTGATCGTTTCAAGCGGAAAAGCTTTGTATTCAATGGATATCAATACCGGCAAGGAGTTGTACGAGGTTCCTGTGGCTAAAGGCGGTGTCGGCAACGCCCAGATGATTTTCCCGTATAAAGATATGGTGGCCGTAATCGGCGAAAAAGGAGTGTCAACCTTCAAAATGAGCAATGGCGACCTGGTGGCAAACGGAAAATATAAAACATCCCTGCTCGAAGACCGGTTCGACAACATTGTGATTATGAAGACCGAAGGTGCCGATATTGCCGCATTTGATCTGAATACATGTAAGTACCTTGAGTTTAAGGCACGCAAGGGAGCAACCACTTCGCTCACAACCGAAGGTGAATATGTTTATGTATATGAGAATAAAACGGTCAGCAAAGTGCGAACCGGTAAGTAATTGATCAGGCATACAATAATACAAGGGTGGACTGCAGTAACGGGTCCACCCTTGTGTTTTATAACATGACCCGGATTTTCAGCTTGCTGCCTGGTTTATTATCCTGAAATTTCAGGATTTCCAGTGGTATCGGAAATATTTAACTTCTGCCTCCGGCGAATGGACTGCTTGCATTAGCAACTTGCCGTATCTGTTATATATTTTGGATTTATCTTAAATAGCTAATGGTCAATTATTTAACGATAGGATTGAGGCTCGCGGGAGACAAAGTGGTTTATAACTGAAACGTCAAAAGTATTGTCTTGTATTGCCTGGTTCACTGATTATTACTATCTTTGACGCAAACATTTTCCGGTATGCAGATCATCTTGCATTCTTATTTTACACCCACCGACTAGGAAAGACCTTACCCTATTTATACAGGCCGGGTCTCTCCCGGCTTTTTCTTTTTCAAAACATTTGATAATCATGAAGGAAATCATCATCAGTTCACTTGACATGGCGCGTCTGCGCGGCCATATTGCCAAAGCAAGAAGCGGCGGCATCAATGCTCCCATCAATCTGAATCCCCTGCAGGCCGAACTCGACAGGGCCAAAATACTGCCACCCGAAAAAATGCCTCCGGATGTAGTTACCATGCATTCTATCGTAAAACTCGATTACCTGAACAGTGACAAATCCATGCAGATACAGATCGTTTACCCGCATGAAGCAGACTCCAGGCAGCAGAAAATTTCTGTATTCGCGCCTGTTGCAACGGCCCTGCTCGGATATCGCAAGGGGGATACCGTTAAATGGAAAGTTCCAACAGGAGAGGCCGAGTTGAGGATATCGGAAATTATTTATCAGCCTGAAGCTTCAGGTGATATGGAATTATAAGGGTTGCCGGCGGTGTTTATTATTTAAGAAATTCTGCCAGCTTATTTACTGCCAAAGCCCGGTGGCTGATCGTATTCTTCAGTTCAGGGGGCATTTCCGCAAAGGTTTGATCGTATCCGTGAGGGATAAAAACAGGATCATAGCCGAATCCGGAAGTGCCCCTTCTTTCATGAATGATATTTCCGTTGATCACTCCTTCAAACAAATGCACTTTTCCTCCCATGATCAGCGCAATAACCGTTTTAAAGCGGGCTTTCCGGTTGGTTTGTCCGTTTAACTCGTGCAGCAATTTGGTGACATTATCGTCATAACTGCACCCTTCGCCTGCGTAACGGGCCGAGAACACTCCCGGCCGGCCGTCGAGCGCTTCCACCTCAAGCCCGGTATCGTCCGCAAAGCAATCGTAACCGTATTGTTCTACCACGTATCTGGCTTTCATCAGGGCATTGCCTTCAATGGTATCGCTGGTTTCGGGGATATCTTCATGGCAGTTGATGCCGTTCAGGGTTACAAGATGATATTTGCCGCTGAGGATGGAACTGACCTCTTCAAGTTTATGGCGGTTGTTGGTAGCAAAGACCAGTGATTTCATGCTTCGGGGATAAGGATTATTTCAGGAGTTGTGGTATGGCTCGTTTTTCAGTATGGTGAAAGCCCGGTACAGCTGTTCCGTGAAAAACAGACGTACCATCTGGTGAGAAAATGTCATGGATGATAAGGAGACCAGGGCGTCTGCAGCCGCATAAACTTCGTCTGAGAAACCATAGGCCCCCCCGATCACAAACATCAGGTGGCGGGTGCCTGCATTCATAATTTTCTGAATCCATGCTGCAAAATCTTCAGATGAATAGGATTTGCCCTTTTCATCCAGCAGAACAATCTGGTCGGCACCGGCAAAATGCCTCAACATCAGCTTACCTTCAGCATCTTTCAGTTGTTGCGGATTCAGTTGCCTGAAATTCTTTGGCGGTATAATATCAATCACATCAAACCGTATGTAATGAGACAGCCTTCCGGTGTATTCCCCGGTTCCTGTAGTTAACCAGGAAGCATCGGTTTTTCCGGTCTGAAGCAGGGTGATGCGCATCGTTGAATTTATTGCAAAAATAGCCTTTTTCAATTATTTTACTGAATCTGAAATTTCAATGGCATTCATCCTTTTTCAGCAACGGTACCTGCCATGATTTGCTGGTATTGATTGTGCTGCAATCTCAAAAAATAATTCCGGCGTCTCAGTCCTGAAAGAGCCCGGAATTTTAATAAACAGTAAATCAGTCTTTTGTAATCAATTTGTAATTTATCAACACCTTTTTCCATCATAACCGGACTGGTTTTGGTCTGGATTTTGAAAACATTAATCCCTGTATTCACAAGTGTCCTGAAAGATTCCGAATTACAGGGGCGCGTAAACAATTTGTTTTCGCCGGATTTATGTTTACATTTGGTTCGGTTTTTGATAAATTTTATAAATTGAATGGCAACCGGGTTATTTTAACTGCTGCTGTCTTAAAATTTAAAGGGATGGAATTAATTGGAAAAATTCGTATAACATTAATATGCAGCATTTTAATGTTGCTTCTTCCGGCTTTAGTACCGGCTCAGGATGTGATTGCCAAAGTGGCTGCATCCATTCGTACGGCCAATGCCAGGGAGCTGAGCAATCATTTCAATGCAACCATCGATCTGAGTGTGCCGGGCACCGAAGGGACATTCAGTAAAGCGCAATCAGAAATTATCATGCGGAATTTTTTCACAAAGTATCCGCCTGCCTCTTACACGCAAAGCCATCAGGGTCAGTCAAAAGACGGCTCTCAGTATGCTATCGGCATGTATAAATCCGGAAACGCCGTATTCAGAGCCTATTACCTGATTAAAACGGTGAACGGAAAACCCGCCATTCATCAGCTGAAGTTTGAAAACGAAGAATAACCAAGAAAGATCCCTGTTGAATCCGATGCTGACCATTGATGAGATTATTGCCAATGCCCTGATCGAAGATGTAGGTGATGGCGACCATACTTCATTATCGACAATTCCTGAAGATGCTACCGGCAAGGCTAAGTTGCTGGTAAAACAGGAGGGCATACTATCGGGTATGGATATTGCCGCCCGGGTTTTTTTACTGGTGGATCCGCGTATCGTCATGCATCCTCTCATGAAGGATGGTGATGCCATTCAGCCCGGTGATATCGCTTTTACTGTTGAAGGGCCCTCTGCATCCATTCTTAAGGCTGAGCGGCTGGTGCTGAATTTTATGCAGCGTATGAGCGGGATTGCCACCACAACATCACAATATGTCAGGCAACTGGAGGGGCTTAACACACGTGTACTTGATACCCGCAAAACCACCCCCCTGATGCGTGCAATCGAGAAAATGGCCGTGAAGCACGGAGGCGGGCACAATCACCGGTTCGGCTTGTATGATATGATTATGATCAAAGACAATCATGTGGATTTTGCCGGCGGTATTGCCAAAGCCATTCATGCAGCAAAAAAATACCTGGAGAAAAACGGTAGAGACCTGCAGATCGAGGTCGAGGTGAGAAACTTTGATGAATTGAGACAGGTTCTTGATACGGGCGGGGTCAACCGGATTATGCTGGATAATTTCAGCCCCGAAAACCTCAGGAAAGCGGTTGAAATGATCGCAGGAAAATATGAAACAGAGGCTTCCGGAGGGATTACCCTGGAAACCATCAGGCAACATGCCGAAACCGGGGTAGATTTTGTTTCTGTGGGAGCGCTTACGCATCAGATAAAGAGCCTTGACCTGAGCCTGAAGGCCTGTTAAAGAGCCGGTATGAAAAAACTAGCCGAACGCATCACCGGTTATTCTCTGAGTGTCTACAACAGGGTGTTGCGCAGCCGGCAGGTCAGGAAGCTGCTGATCTGGTCCAAGCGCCTGGTATTACCCGGATTTGACGGAGTTCCACTTTATTATGTTGCAGAGTTTTTTGTAAAGGGCATACAGAAGGGAGCCATTACCAACCGGGCGGCTGCACTTTCGTTTAATTTCTTTCTTGCAATTTTTCCGGCCTTACTGTTTTTTTTCTCACTGATTCCATACATTCCCATTGACAATTTCCAGGACAGCCTTTTGAGCCTGCTCAGCGAATTTATCCCTGAAAAGGTATGGGCAACCGTTGAAGACACCATTTTTGATATTGTGAAACGGCCGCAGGGAGGAGTGCTCTCCATAGGTTTCCTGATGGCCATGTACTTCTCCACCAACAGCGTAACCAGCCTGATGGAGGCTTTCAATCAGACTTACCATTCCATAGAAACACGTTCGGCCATGCGCCAGCGGCTGGTTGCCATCGGTCTGGTATTCCTGTTGTCGGTCCTTGTCATCATCGCCATTGCTCTGATTACATTCGGTCCGATGGTGCTGAAATGGCTTGAATCGCATGGCCTGCTTACCGATAAGGTTGGGATTTTCATGCTATCGGCAGGGAAATGGATTATCACACTTGCCCTGCTCTTTTTTGCCTTTTCGTTTCTTTTTTATTTTGCCCCCAGCCGGAAACTAAGGTTCCGGTTTATTTCCGCAGGCTCCACCATTACCACCCTGCTTTTTATTGCTGCTTCTGTCGGTTTTAACTATTATGTGAATAATTTCGCAAAATACAATACCCTTTACGGCTCGATCGGAACTTTGATCATTTTTATGCTTTGGATATATTTTAATGCAATCATCATATTGCTTGGCTTTGAGTTGAATGCAAGTATTTCGGTGGCCGGAAAGAACAAAAAATCATTGTAACCGGTCATAGGATGAATGTTAGTCTTGTTTGAGCTTGATTTTAAAAAAAATCGATAATAACGCAAAGTGCCTGTTAAAGAACATTTTAAATAATCCGGTAAGTAATAACATTAAATTATTAAAGCGATGAGATTAAGTAATTGTATTACCTGTGTTTTACTCGCGCTGAATGCGCTGTCCTTCGCTCAGACGGACTCGATTTCAACCAATATTTATCAGTATAACGGGAATCTCGGGATCGGAACTGCTTTCCCTGGTTCAAAGTTTACGCTGGTTACTGACGAGGTTGTGTCATATCCTCAGTATGGGATCATGAGTATAAGGAATAATCATTATGCGACCTATGACGGGTTTTCTGCAAGCGATATTCATTATGTAGGAAGCCTGATTAATGGCAGGCGGTCGCGCGGAACGGTTGATTTTCCTCAGGATGTTGTCACAGGTGACCGGTTGACAGGAATCGTTTCATCCATGTTTTACAACAACGAGTTCAGATTTAATTCGAGTATTTTGTTTTACGCAGGCAGGGGACTTGATTATGGAAGTTATCCGTCGTACATCGTTTTCAATACTACAGACCGTTATGAAACGGTAAGTTCCGAGCGAATGAGGCTTGCTGAAAACGGATTTTTGGGATTAGGAACCGGAGATCCTGCTGCCAGACTTCAGATTGCAGATGGGGATATTTATCTTGAAGATATTAACAGGGGTATAATCATGAAATCACCGGATGGACAATGCTGGAAAGGAGTGATGAGTAATGAGGGCAACCTGGTTTTTTCTGCAGTTAATTGTCCGGAATATGTACCTGTCGATTCGGAAATCACCGTTAAAAATAATACTGAAACGGTTGTTTTTCCAAATCCGGCCGGAGATGTGTTGAATGTTTCATTAAATGATGCCTTTAATGGCGTAGTTCATTATACAATACAGGATACCGGTGGCAGGATTTGTCTTTCTTCGACCGCCGGGCCGGGTAATTTTGTTATCGACCTGACCCGGCTTGCTCCAGGATCATATTTACTCAGGATAAGAAACCCATTCGGTGATTTAATTTCATCAAGAAAGTTCATCAGACAATGAGTCAGGTTATTTTTTGTGAAAAGGCATTGAAGCAAAAAATGTTTAAAGATTTTTTGTGAAGTTTTCCGGTGGAATTTAAGTGTTTTTTCATTACCAGACTTTGGTATAAAGAAATGCACGGGGTTTCACTCAATATTGCTGTTAATTGCAATGAGCGCCTTTTTGGTTATTTGCTTTTTCAGAATGATGTGTTTAAGCCACTGTCGTTGCCGGATGGAATTATTCAATTTTACTTGCCATCAATAGATGAACACCTCAGGATTCCTTTTTATTTCTCTGTTGGTACTGCTTTATAAATCGTTTAGGCGCCGTGCTTTTTTCAACCAATGACTTGCATGAAAGCTGGGATGGTACATTTAAAGGAAAAAAGTGTCCTCAGGGCGTTTATTATGTATGTGTTCAGTTTGACTGCTGCAATGATCCTGGGCAGTTTACTCCTGAAATTGTTTACGGATCGGTTACTTTGCACAGAAAACTATAACAGGATACAAATTTCTTTGATTTCTTTTATTCCTCTTATCTTTGCCTTTCCAGTACAAACGGGTAATGAGTGTTGACGTAAAGGAGCACCTGAAACTTTCATTTATCTACACGGCAGTTGCCGCGTTTGCGCCTGTACTTCAGGTTATTATACAGCCTGTATATGAAGGGAGTGACATGCTTGGCGCTGTGGACTTCTCTCAATTGGCTATCACAGAGCTTTTTACCTCGCTGATATTTGCCGTTTCCCTTTTCTCGATGGGAAACGCCATTTCCAGGTTTTACTATGATGTAGAGCCGGATTCTCCGGGTTATCATCGTCTGGTTTCCGGTGTCTTCTCGTCAATCCTGTTCCGGGGACTTATATTATTCGCTCTTGCCTGGATCTTCAGGGACTACATCGGACAACTGTTTCATCAGCCTCAGTTGCAGGATTTCTCAAAATATGGTTTTGCATGTATCGTTACCGGGGTAGGAAGGGCTGTCAATATAACTGCTGCTGCTTTATTCAGGAATGAAAAGAAGATCCTTTCCTTCGTCCTGGTAAGCATGGGCCTGGGCGTTTTCCGCACCGGCTTTCAGTTGGCCGGGCTTTTCTTTTTTGAAATGTCTTTTATCGGTTATATCACCGGCAGCGCCATTGGTACCGGTCTGGTTGCATTGGCTGTGCTGATATATATTTACAGCAAATCGGGATTCCGCGCCGACAGGGCCCTGATGAAGGAGATAAACAGGTTTGCTTTCCCGCTTACGCAGTACAGTGTAATTGTATGGGCGCTTACATATGCCGACCGGTTTATGCTTGAACGCTTTCCCGTTGACCTGGGGATTTATAATACGGCTGTGAATTTTGCGGCAGGTATTGCCATTGTTTTACAGGGACTGCAGGGCGCCAACCAGCCTGAAGTGTTCAGGGTGATGAAGGAAGGAATTTCCGAAAAGCAGGATGAAATCCGTCAGCTTTCCAATATATTGCTGATGCAGAGTATGATCATCGTGGTATTTGCCATCCTGCCCACCATGCTGTACCTGCATCTTTTCTATGAAACAGATGTAAGGCAGGCATACGGACTGGTTTCACTCGTTTTTATGCGAAGCTTACTCCGGACCCAGTTTATTGTCTTTTCTTACCCGGCTTATTATCTGAAAAAGACAAAAATCTTTCTTTATCTGAATTCAGGCGCAATGGTTATCAACCTGTTGCTGAATTATCTGCTTATCCCGCAATTCTCTTACTTCGGGGCCATCGCTGCCGGCCTGATTTCCGATCTGGTGATGGTCTCAGGGATTTTTTATTATCAAAAGCGGATTGTGGATATCAAATGGAGTTTGCGGAAAACTGTGTTGTTCCCCCTGATAATCATACTTTTTACTGTGGTTGCAGAAATTGTAAGGGTCAATGCCGGGTTTGATCCGTTTATCACGGCTGTGCTGATTACCATGCTGGCATCGTCGGGTTTGATCTACCTTTACCGTAACGAATTGAATATTTTTATCCGGAAAAGATGGAAACGATCCTGATATTCCGAAAACCGGGGTTGGATGAAATTGAAGAAATCAGGAAGCTTCATATCCCTGATTCATGTCGTATTTTTTTCCTGCCCGGGCTCATTGAACCTGAAAAATTTCCGGGTTTTAAAGTTTTACCGATACCGGGACAACTTATCCGCGACGCTGACCGCGAGCTTTTATCCGGTATCCTGGAATTTGGCGACAGGTATGCCGGCGAGGCAAGCGTAAGTGAATTGCTTAATTTGGGTGGTTTGCCGCTGTGGCATTATCAACGTTTCAGGATATATTTTCGGCTCCAGCCGGTTTTCCGGATCCGGAAGGTATTGAAACATTTCAGCCAGGCAGAGGGGACCGTATTTGCTTATTGCAACTTTCCGCCCTTAAAGCTTCATGGTTGCCTGTCACCCGGTATAGTCATCAGGGCGCGTAATGAAGGTGTGAAACAGAAGAAGAATTACAAAGCACTGATAAATTATGCAGTCTTTTTTGTCCTGAGGGTTCTGATCGGATTCTTACGGCCTGTTGGTTCAAAAGGCCGAAAGCACCTGTTAATTGACCGTGCCTTCAGGCAATATTGCAGACACCTGCTTACCATGCAGCCAAAGCTGGATAACTACATCCTTTCTCCGTTATTTGATCTTTCTGATGATGAATTTCTGATCCTTTCGGAAGTTGAGCCTCCCAAGACCAGCGGAAGCGCACATTTTCGTCTGCAAAAGGAATATTTTAGCGGGCAGGGCAGGGGAAACAGAACGCTGTATGGCGAATATGTCCTGTTCAGGGGGTTGCTTTCACCCCGGCTCCATGTCAGACGAAAGCAGTTGATGGATTTGCTGGGAAGGGCATTGAAAACTATTGAACTTTCGGAGATGTCAGTTGAGGAGAGGCTGATATATGAATCCTTTCTGGAGCTTAGCCGCACCAACGCTTTCTTTATCACCAAACACCTTGCTTACCACCGGTATTTCAAAACTCATCATTTTGTAACAGTTTCATCCATCGACGAAAACAGTCCGGCAACACGCTGTATCCTGGATGCTGCCAGGGCATACGGAAGCAGAATTATCGGGATACAGCACGGCAATATCGGGGATGCCCAGCCAGCTTATCTGTACACGAATACGGACAGGAAAAACAGGATCATGGCTGATTTAACACTGGTATGGGGCAGTCATTGGAAGAATGTGCTGGTTACACGGGGCAATTTCAGTCAGGACGCTGTTGTTATCACTGGTCAGATGCGTACGGATCTGATAACCAAGCTTCTGGAAAGGTCTGGTGAATTCAGGGTTAAATTCACTACCCGATCCCATCTGGCGGTATTCGCATCTCAGCCAATGCCTGACAAATCCCTGCGATGGCAGGCTGCCTATGACGTTTTTTCTGCATTCCGCGACCTGGAAGAAGTTGAGCTTGTGGTTAAACTGCATCCGGCGGAGCGGGAATCGGTGGGCTATTACAGCGAAATTGCCCGGAAAGCCGGTCTTAATCAGGTAAGCATTCTTTATGATGTTGATCTGTACGAACTCGTTGCTGCCTGTGACCTGCTGATTACCTGTTATTCCACGGTTGGCGGAGAAGCAGTGTATTTCGGTAAACCATTGATCATACTGGATCATCACGGTGATGATCTTCTGGGTTACCATGCCGAAGGGGTAGCCTGGCAGGTGAAGGATGCCGGGCGCTTAAAGATCATTTCAGATGAAATACTTCGGGGAAGAATGAAGCCTGATCCGGAAAAGTACCGCGAGTTTATTAACCGGTATGCTTTCGCCATCGACGGGGCTGCCACTCAGCGCACTCTTTCAGCCATCAGAGCGGCAGGAGATGATATTTTTCATTGAGAAACTCCGCATAATCCCAGTCAAGTGGCGTATCCAGATCAACGGAATGCAATTCATCCATTACAAATTTGATCACTTTTTTAAATACATGCATGGGGGATTGCTGAAGTGACTGAATGTTAATTACATAAATAGCGCCATTGTATTCCCAAACGGGCGGACAGTCCTGCCTACGGATAAAATTACCCTGCTTTGATTTCTCCAGATAGCCTTCGCTGTTCTCCTCAAAGAGGACAAAATAAGGGTTGGCTTTTGATTCTTTTACTGAAACCACCATGTCGGCTGATGGGGTGAACAGCGCAAAAGCAGTTTCGATGTGTTCCGGAAGCCGGAAAGGTGAGGTTGGCTGAAGGAGGAGTATGCTTTCATAATCGGATCCGGATTCCTGATAGTGTTTCAGCGCGTGGAGCAGCACCTCATACATGCCTGACTGATCAGTGGCGAGTGTTTCCGGACGTAAGAACGGTACTTTATAACCGGCTGAATCAACCAATGCTGCGATCTCAGGGCTGTCGGTTGTTATGCAGATATCTTTATCCGCCCCGAATTGACGGGCCAGCTCCAGTGTATGAAGTATCAGTGGTTTGCCTGCGAACGGACGGATGTTCTTCCCGGGAATCCCTTTTGATCCTCCCCTTGCCGGGATGATAATTAAGGTTTTCATGAAAATCGTATGTGTTTGATTTCTTCCCTGGCTTTTTCCAGATCCTCTTTTCTTCCCAGGTCCATCCAGAAACCATGTATGGGATACTGTATGATTTTTTCGTTGTTGCCGAGTAGGTTATCCATCAGATCAGTGGCGTGAAAGGTGCTTTCAAGCGGAATACGTCTGGCCAGCTTATTTCTGATAAGGTAAATACCTGCGTTGGTGTAATAAGTGTACTGGGGTTTTTCGCGGAAAGACAGGACCCTGTTTTGTTCGGTTTCAAGCACTGCAAACGGCATGTTGACCTTATAGGGAATTGAAGCAACAGCCATTTCCGCCTGCTGAACCTCAAACTCGCTGAAAAAATCTTCCAGATCAATGTTGGTAAGCACATCTGCATTCATTACCAGAATACTTCCAAAATCGAGATGATTGATCATGGATAAGGCGCCCAGCGTACCAAGAGGCCTTTTTTCTTCCAGGTAATTGATCTCAATTCCTTTCGATGATCCATCGCCAAAATATTCCATGATCTGCTTGCCAAGGTAATTAATTGAAATATTGATCCTCGTCATTCCAAAACTGATAAGGTGGTCGATGTTGTGCTCCAGGATGGGTTTTTCACCAACCATCAGCAAAGGCTTGGGTGTGGCATCGGTAAGCGGTCTCAGGCGTTCACCCCGTCCGCCTGCCATCAGCAATACATCGCAGGGCAATATGGATCTGAGTTTCGTCAGATCGGCCAGTCTGATGATGTGGTTATTTTCATCGACCAGCGGCACCATCTTTATCCTTTTCTCCCTGAGATCTTTTATCTGATTGAGCGTAAACTCATGCTGTTTCAGTGAACGGAAACCTGTATTCATGAAATTCCTGACTTCATCGTCAAGGGAAAATTCTTTCAAAAGGCCCCGGCGCACGTCCCCGTCAGTCAGGGTGCCGACCAGCTGATGCTGATCATTCAGAATGAAGATCGTCAGGTTGTCAGGGACTTCATTCAGTTTGCCCAACGCCTGCCTGAGCGGAAGGTGCTCGTTAATCGTGTGTTTCTCAATGTGTGGTAAACTCATTTTTAAGTATTTTGATCATTTTTGCCGCAGCATCTCCTTTGCCGTAAACCGGCTCGAACTCCGGGACAGGGAGGCCGGCGATCTTTCGTGCGGTTTCTGCAATGGAAACGGGGTTAAATTCAAGGTCGATGATGTTTGGGGTTCTGATCCTTCCTTTTTGCCTGTTACCCAGGTTGATGACCCACTTCGGGAAGTAGGAGGCATCATAAAATCCGCTGGATGTATTCCCAATCAGCATTTTGGAGTACTTCATGCAACTTAGATATCCAATGGATCCCAGGTTCTCGAAAAGGTGTACCCCCTTTCTGAGTTGTTTTAGTTGTTGCAGTTTTTCCCGGATTACCTTTCCGAAGGTGTCGGCATTCGGCATGGTGATGACCAGCTGAAAACCGGGGAGGTGCAGCAAAGCTTCCGCAAAAGTTTCGGCCAGCACGATATTTCTTTCGTATGAAACAGTCTCAGGATGCAGGGTTGACAAGATTGTTGGCTGATTAAGATCCACACCGAAGCGTTCCATGAATTCTTCCTGTTTCATCAATTCACAGGATTTCAGCAGGTCGATGCTGAGTGCCCCGGTGTTGAAAACAAGGTTCTTATCTCCCCTGATCTGGATGATTCGCTCTTTATAGGCTTCAGCACAGGCAAAATGGATAGACGCCATCAGGGTAATCGAATGCCGGAATGCGTCATCAATGGCTCCGAGGGTCGTTTCTCCCCCGTGAATATGCCCGAAGCGGATATTGAAAGGTACACCCGATACAACGGCGGCAAACATTTCGAACCGGTCTCCGAGAGCAAAAACCAGATCATATTCACTTTGTGCCCATATCTGACTGAATGCCTGTGTGGTTTTTCCGATTGCAGCGGAAATCTCACCGGGACTGTCATCGGCCGGCATAACTTCAATGCGGTGATCGATGGTAAAACCATCCTTTTCGATCAGTTCAACGGTATAGCCGAATGCGTCTGATAAGTGAGAGCCAAAGACAATGAGGTGCAGGTCAAAAAAGGGATCAGCTTCCATGGCTCTCAGTAAAGGGAGATAGATTCCATAATCGGCCCGCGAACTGGTAAGAACAGCGATTTTCACAGCAGGTGCTCAGGTTTTAATTGTGTATCAGCCTTCAGGTCTGTTTTTAATTTCTTCCCGATAATGGTGTCCAGCAGCATCGGACTGATTCCGTCGCCCGGCCGTTTCATAACCAGGTCCTCATTTGTAAGTGCATGCCCGGCGGGAAGGTTTTTGGACAGATGTATACTTTTACGGGCCGCCGCTATATTTCTGAGTTCCGAAACAGTTGGTGCCTTGATGCCGGATCCCAGGGCTTTTTCAACGTTTCTGATGGCAGCAACCATTGCTGCGAGTTCATCAGGCTCAAGTGAAGCCTTGTGATCAGGGCCGGGCAGATCGCGGCTGATGGTAAAGTGCTTTTCTATGATTGTTGCTCCAAGGGCGGCTGCCGCAATGGGGATTACTATGCCCTTTGTGTGATCGGAGTACCCGGTTTTTACTTTAAAAGTTTCCCTTATTGAATGCATGGCCTTCAGGTTTACTTCTTCCAGCGGCGCGGGATATTCAGTAGTGCAGTGCAATACAGTGATATGATCGGAGGGGGTTCCGTTTCGTTTCAGAACGTCTATGGCATCACCAATCTCTTCGATGGTTGCCATCCCCGTGGACAGGACCACAGGTTTTCCTGATCCTGCAATTTTGCGCAATAAGGGGAGGTTGGTGATTTCACCCGAAGGTATTTTGAACAACTCAATGCCCAACTCATTCAGGAGGTCTATGCTTTCAAGGTCAAATGCCGTCGAAAGGAATTTGATGTTATGTTTTTTACAATGTCTGATTAAGTGAAGATGGGCTTCCTTGTCAAGTTCAAGTTTGGTCAGCATCTGAAGCTGCGACTCGCCTGCAGCAATGCCCTCGTTTGCCTTTTGGTAAGCGGCTTTCTCAGCGCTTGCTGTTACAAGATTTGCAGCCCTGAAGGTCTGGAATTTCACGAAATCAGCGCCAGCCCTGGCTGCAGCTTCAATCAGCTGCTCGGCAAGTTGGAGGTTGCCATTGTGGTTAACACCGGCTTCAGCGATGATGATGGTCCTAAACATAAGTTCGTCCGATAACAGATGCGGGATTGCCGAAATATTTGTGATTATTGCCAATGCTTTTAACAAGAACAGCAGCCGCTCCGATCAGGTTGTCATCTCCGATCGTGATGTTATTGAGAATGGTCGAATTGGTACCTATGAAGTTATTGTCCCCGATCAGGCAGTTGCCGTTAATAATACTCCCGGTTGAGATGTGGTTATTGAAACCCACAATCGTGTCATGCTCAATAATGCAGGAAGTATTTAATATGCAGTTCGGGCCGATTTCAGCGCCTGAATTTACCATCACAAAAGGCATTACAACAGTGCCGGGCCCCAGCCTGGCCCTGCCTGAAACATGGGCTTTGGGTGAAATGATTACAGGGAGATGGCAATTACTGGCCACCAGTTTATCGTAGAGTTTCCAGCGTGGCCGGGAGTTTCTTATATGACCGATAGTTATGAAAAAATTTTTGTATTGCTTTGCCAGTAAGGGAATATCGTCATCATTGGCAATCACTTCATAACCTGATATTTTTTCATGCAGCATCACCTCCTGATCTACTATCCCGGCTATGTGAAACCGGTCTTCACTCTCAATCACATCAATGACCGATCTGCAATGGCCGCCCCCCCCAAATAGTACAATTTCTTCTTTTTTCATTTTCGGGTATACTGAATGAATTGGTTACAGGATGCTGGTTATTGTGAAACTGCAAATTTAACAATAGTTTCAGATGAATGCGACAGACTTCAGCCCGTTGAACAAGACATTAGTATTTAAACTTTGTGATGTTCCGGGTGTATTCATCAATAACCTGGTTAAAAATCCCCTTTTTTCTGGCTATTTCTTCGCAAAATTCCCTGAAGACTCCGTTGCCGCTTGTTTTTGAAAGTGTTAAAGCAGCATTTTCCTTCAGCAACTGCATGGCATTTGCAGGCACTGCACTGAATCCGGCGGCCCGGATCAGTGGCAGGTCATTCAGATCGTCACCCACAAAAGCAGCCTGAGAAAGGGTGAGGTCAAACTTTTTTAATGCCTGTTCCGCTATGTATAGTTTGTTTCTCACGCCGGTATAGATGTGTGCGACTTTCAGGCGTTCCATTCTGTGTTTCAGGCTATTATTGTCTTCTCCCGTCAGAATAACCAATGGAAGTTGCATAATCTTAAGCAAAACTACGCCAATACTGTCTTCGGTTGAGTATGCCCTTAAATGGCACCCGTCTTCCCCTATATAAATCTTTCTGTCGGTCCACACACCGTCAACGTCTGAAAGTACGATTCTGATATCATCCACCATAACACAAATATAATCAGTTCCGCCGGATTTATATTATTCAAAGCTGAAATGTCATGTTTAATGCAATGAATTAAGCTGTGCCACTGTATGCCAGAATTTAAATCGCACCATTGTTGGTTCAATGGAAAATCATTGCTGTCAATCTGTTGCCTCAACCTGCCCTGTGCCAACAGGAATTTCTCGTACCTTTGCCGGGTACCAATTTATTCTGAAATGCCGGAATCAGTCCACATCTGCATCGCCGGAGCCGGAACCCTGGGAACGGCGCTTGGCCATATCCTGGCGGCCAAGCCCGGTCTCGATGTCTCCCTGCTCTCAATAGAAGAACCCGTTGTTTATGATATCAATTCAAAGCATATCAATCCGGCTTATTTTCCGATGATCCGACTGGCCCCCGGCCTGAAAGCCACCACGGACAACACTGTTCTGAGAAAGGCTGATGTTGTATTTGTTGCAATTCCATCCGTTGCCGTTGTTCCTTATATCACAGGCATCAAAGAATGGCTCAAACCCGACGCGCTTCTGGTAAACCTGGCCAAGGGATTCGGTAATGACAACAAGACCATTGTCGAAAACCTGCTTGAAATTACAGGCAATCCGGTATGCACCCTGAAAGGGCCAACCTTCGCCAGGGAAATGATTAACCATATCCCGACCGCCATGACGGTGGGTGCAGAAAGCGAAACGATTTACTTTCAATTGAATCAGATTTTCAGCGGGACAACTATATACACTGATTTTTCCACCGATATCAAAGGCGTGGAAACCCTGAGCATCCTGAAGAATATTTATGCCATTCTTATTGGTATTGTTGATGCGCATTTCGACTCTCCCAATCTGAGGTTTCTTATTTTTACCAAAGCCTTTGATGAAATGCGCAGGGTGCTGCTTTATTACGGAGGCCGGGAGGAGACATTGTTCAGGTATTGCGGTATAGGTGATTTCGGACTTACCGCCCTGAACGACCTCAGCCGCAACCGTACCCTGGGACTGCTTATCGGAAAGGGCTATTTTACGAGTGGTATCTCTGATAAGGTTGTGCTGGAAGGGAAAATTTCAGTCAATATCTTTGTTAGTGAACTGCAAAGGTTGGGGATGCCGGAGAAGGATTATTTCCTGATGAACGAACTGAACAAGGTATTTAACGGCTCTTACAAAATCTCATTGTTTGTCAGCCGTTTGCTTGATCACTCATATTCCTGATAATGGCTTCCGGATTGTCGAATTCCTGAATCCGGGACCTGATTTTTGCATCCTCCCATTCCCACCATGCAGTTTGCTGCAATTCTGCTATGATTTTTTCGTCGAAGCGGTACCGGATATGTCTGGCCGGACTTCCTGCAACGATGCTGTATGGTTCAACATCTTTGTTCACCAGCGAATTGGCCCCGATAATGGCGCCGTTACCCACATTTACTCCGGCCAGAATCACCGCGTTGGCCCCGATCCAGACATCATGCCCGATCACACATGGTTCTGATACCTGTCCGGTGAAAGCCTTATTGGTTTTAACAAATCCGTATTTGCTGTCATAGGCAAAAGGGTGGGTGCTCACCCAACTCACCGGATGGTTGCCCAGCCCAATCTTTACTCCGTATGCAATGGAGCAGAAATTTCCGATGGAGGCGGTATTCCTGTCGATCAGGCAATATTTGTTGATGTAGGTGTATTTGCCGATACGACCTGCGCAGATATGAGATCCATGGCCAATAGTAACGCCCTGCCCGAGCTTCACATGACGGCATAAACCTGCCGCATGAATGGTGCAGGAGGGATTGAGCAGGCGCTGAAGGGTAACCCAGAGGAAATGCTTCATAGTCAGGTGTTGGTTTTTCAGGATTTCCCGTATACGGGAAACTGCATGAAACACTGCATTAATTGCAGGATGAAATTACAAAACTTCTTCCAGAATCCGGATAATTCTTCCGGTCGCTGCTCCATCCCACAATTCGGGGATTCTCCCCTTTTTCCAGTTTCCGTCAAGAATCTGGCGGGCAAGCGCAATGATTGTTTCCGTATCGCAGCCTGCAAGTTCATTGGTTCCCTCCCAAACGGTAACCGGTCGTTCGGTGTTTTCACGCAGGGTGATGCAGGGGATGCCGTATACGGTGGTTTCTTCCTGTATGCCGCCGCTGTCGGTCAGCACGAAGCGGGAGGCGGAAATCAGTTTGCCAAAGTCGAAGTAGCCCAACGGATCGGTCAGTATCAGGTTTTTCATCGAAGCTACATAGTCCTCAAGGCCAAATTCCGAGATCATCTTCCTGGTTCTGGGGTGGATCGGGAAGACGATGGGCAACTCCTGCTGAATGACTTCAAGTGCTGCCAGGATCTTCCTGAAATTATCCATGTTATCAACATTGGAAGGCCGGTGCAGGGTAAGGGAGACAAAATTCCCCGCCTGAAGGCTCAGCGTTTTAAGAATCTCTGATTTGTTGATCAGGTCTTTGGATGCAAGCAGCGTATCAATCATGATATTGCCCACCAGGTGAATTTTTTCAGGAGCATGTCCCTCCGCCAGCAGGTTGTCGACCGCATCCCGCGAAGGCGGCATCAGAATATCGGTGATGGCATCCGTTACCATGCGGTTGATCTCTTCAGGCATGGAGCGGTCGCGGCTGCGGATGCCCGCCTCTACATGGATGATTTTGATTTCCTTTTTTGCGGCAACGATGCTGCATGCCATGGTGGAATTTACATCGCCCACCACCAGGATGGCCTGCGGCTTTTGTTCGTCACATACCGGTTCAAAGCGTTCCATAATTTTTGCCACCTGCCTGGCATGCGTGTCTGAACCGACTTCCAGGGAGATGTCGGGGCGGGGAATGTTCAGTTCATCGAAAAAAGTATCCGACATTTTCACATCATAGTGTTGCCCGGTATGCACCAGTATTGGTTCCAGTTTCGGTGACCTGCGCATGGCATGCATGATGGGTGCGATCTTCATGAAATTCGGCCGGGCGCCGGCTATGATAAGTATTTTAACAGGCTTCATGTCAGGTGGTTTATTGCTTTGTTATTTCGTCCAGAATTCGCGCAATCCCGCCGGTCAGGCTTTTACGTGAATATTTATTGATGGTATCCTGCGGCACATGCTCACTCTCACCCTGGTAAGATTCAAAGAGTCTGGCAAGCGCATTTCTTAATCCGTTTTCATCGTCAAAATCAACTACAGGCCCTGCCTGGGATTCGCGGATAATTCCGGCGCTGTCGCCTTCGGGCGGGCCTATGCAAAGCACCGGTCTGCGCGATGCCAGGTATTCAAACACTTTGCCGGGAATGATGCCCAGGGCGTTGGGGGTATTGTTAATCAGCAGCAGCAGTACCGCTGAGGAAGCGGAAACCTTCAGCGCTTCCCCGTGTGGCAGGTAATCAGTTTTTTCGGCATACCTGCGCAGGTTGTATTTTTCGAGCGATTCAAATACGCTGATGTCGGTTTTACCTACAAACCGTATGCGCAGTTTGCTGCTTAAATTTTCATCTGCTTCTGCCATTTCCCCGAGCACTTTCCATAAAAAATCCGGATTGCGGTCCCTGTTGAGGGAGCCAATGTGCGTGATGGTAAACGATTCGGGTTTTATAGCCGGAATTTCCGGGAAATCTGCCGGGTCGTAACCATTGGTGATAACCTCTGTACGGCTGGCTCCGAGGCGCTTAAAATCAGCCTCCCAGTTCCGGCTAACTGTCACCAGCCGGTCGGCATGCTTGATTACCTGCTGTTCCATGCGCCTGTGTCTGTGGTCGGCAAAACGACTCAGCATCAGCTGATCGTAAAAGTCTATGTTGGTCCAGGGATCACGGAAGTCGGCCAGCCAGGGTAGACCTGTCTTTTTTTTGACGCCCAGTGCGATCATATGCATGGAGTGCGGTGGTCCGGTGGATACTAAGGCATCAACCGGATGATCCTTCAGGTATCCTGACAGAAACTTTATGGATGGCCTGATCCAGAATTTCCGTGCATCAGGAATGAAAAAATTTCCTCTCAGCCAGACAGAGAATTTCTGGGCTTTGCCCGGCTTGCGGTTTTCACTGAGGAAACCAGCATTGATGCGCTCATCTTTCCGGGCACCGATAAGTTTTCTGTAAAAGTCGTAGGGCTCCCAGATCGGCTGTTTGATGACGGTGATGTCTTCAGGCACTTCCCGGCTCAGGGAATCGTCAAAGGCAGGCGGCTCCGGATTCTCAGGCGTGTAAACCACCGGCTCCCATCCATATAGCCGGAGATACTTAACGAATTTCAACCAACGCTGAACTCCAGCACCTCCGCTGGGCGGCCAGTAATAGGTAATGACCAGTACTTTACGCAAGCTGTATATTTTTAAGCTTTTTTTCTTAAATTCTTTCTGATCTCATTGCCGGCATAGCCAAGTATCATCAGTATGAGCAGCAATGATCCGGCAAATGATATTTTCTCACCGGTAAAATATACCGTGGGTTCAAACCTGAATTCAATTTCATGTGAGCCGGCAGGTACAATCATAGCCCGGAGCACATAGTTAGCCCGGAAATAAGGGGCGGGCTTGCCGTCAATGAATGCCTTCCAGCCCTTATCATAATAAATTTCAGAGAACACAGCCAGTTGGTCGCTGGCAGCCTGATATTTATACTTTAGTTTATTGGGTTGGTATTCAGTAAGATTAATGAATGCATTGGTGTCGGGCATGGATGAAAACCCGCTGAGCTGTTGTGCAAACCGCTTATCGACGATGGCAGTGGATTCGGGTGAAAAGTTTGCAAGGGCATCAATCTCCTGATCTGCATTTTCAACCAATTTATAAGTATTCACAAACCAGGCGTGCCCGGCGGCATCCATGTTAATCTGCACTACCGGCTGGCGATTGGCATCATTCACGATAAAGTATCTGGTATTGAGCATATTCAATACACTTTCGTTGCCCTTGCTGATATGATGATCGATCAGTTCCTGATATCTGCGGAGTTTGGCGCCATGATAGCCTCCGATACTTTTATGGAAGTAGGAAGTACTGGCATCCTGAAAGGTACTTACCGTGGTATTGAATACCCTGAAGTTGGGGTCTGTGTCCTTCAGGATGATCTTATCGGCTTCAGTTGGAGCAAAGGGATTGTTTACCTGTGTTTTGCTGACAAAGTGATCATTGTTCAGGTAACGGTTTGCTATCGGAATCATGTCTATGGCGATAAGCAATATAGCCGAAGCGGTAAGAACACCGGCTTTGATTTTTTTCTTGCCGTAAAGCCAGATCAGGGCAGCAGCAAGCAGAATGAAAATAAAACTCCTGATGGCATCTGATTTGAAAACAGATACTCTGGCAGTTTCCAGGTTGTTGATAAGGCTGTCGAACTGAGCAACCTGGCTGCTGTCGAGCGTCGCCCGCTGTTCTGTGATGGCGGCCTGTTCCATTCCGCTCAGGAAGTTGAAAAATGTCTGTGGCATGAGGTAAAAAACCAATGCAAGTCCTCCGGTCATCCCCAGCGCAATAAAGAATTGTTTCTGCTTTTCACGGACAATCGCGGGTTTCTCAATGATTTCCTTCAGGGCGAGAATGCCCAGAAGAGGGATTGCAAGATCTGCAATTACCAGGATCATGGAAACTGCCCTGAACTTGTTATACCCGGGGATATAATGCAGGAAAAAATCGGTGAGTGGCATAAAATTCTTGCCCCACGAAAGCATCACTGAAAGTATGGTGACCGCCAGCAGCCACCAGCGAAGATGTCCTTTAAGGATAAAGAGCCCGAGGATAAAGAGGAATACCATGATTGCACCTGTATAAACGGGTCCTGAAGTAAAAGGCTGGTCACCCCAGTAGTGATTTTGTCCTGCCACAGCCTGGGCAAACACCGGATCAACTTTTTCCATTGCCTTCCGGTTGTTGCCAAGGCTCCCGGTTGCTCCGCCCTTGGTATTGGGAATCATCAGGGTGAACGTTTCTGCTTTTCCGTAACTCCATTGGGTGGCATAATCCTTGTCCAGCCCTGTGGTACGGTTGCCGGGATCGGAACTTAATTCGCTTTTTCCGCGGATGGTATCTTTCCCGTATTCCCAGGTTGCCCAGATATTGGTAATATTGATGCTAAGTGCCAGAAATGCAGCGATAAAAAGCAGGCCGGTTGCTTTCAGAAATGCAGGAACTGTTTTCTGCTTAATGGATATGATGAGTTCACTGATTCCGAGAATGATCACCATCATCATGAGATAGTAAGTGATCTGCAGATGGTTTGCCCTTAGTTCAAGGGCCAGGAAAAGTGCTGTGAGCAGCATCCCTGCGATGTGTTTTCCCCTGTATGTCAACAGGATACCGGCCAACACAGGCGCCATATAGCCGATTGCATGGGCCTTGCTGTTGTGCCCGGCTTCAAGAATTATTAAAAAGTAAGAAGAAAAAGCAAAGGCGACTGAACCGGCAAGCGCCAGCCATGGATCAACCTTCAGCACCATCAGGAGGATAAAAAAACCGATAAGGTAAATAAAAACAAGGTTAGCAGGGTGGGGGAGTCCGAATTTAAAGATGTTGTCAATATGCCGGATCAGGTTGCCCTTATATTCAACCGATATCTGGTAAGCCGGCATGCCACCGAACATTGAATTGGTCCATAGGGCTTCTTCACCGGTTTTTGCCCGGTAATCAACGATTTCCTTCGACATTCCTTTCCAGTTGGTGATATCGGGCTGCCTGAGCCGTTTCCCTTCAAGCAGGGGGCTGAAATAGGCCATGATAACTACCAGGAAAATCAGCACCACAGAAAGGTGCGGGAGATACTGTTTCAGGTTTGGAATTTTCATAGTTTAAACTGAAAAGGTTAGTGTTTACTTAATGTCTTCGTATTCAGTATATTCTCCTATATTCTCAGGTACGTTTCCCGATTCTTCCCTGCCTACCTTCTCAATGGTTACTTCCCCTTCTTTTCGCGGTTGATCAGGTCTCAGGTGCGGATTTTGCTCATAAAACCTTTTCTGGTATTTTTTTACCGAACGTTTAACCAGCCAGGGGAAGATATATGTTGTCAATACCCTGAATGCAAGGTAAATGGAAATTATGATTAAAAAGAAACGGAGAAGGCCCATATTGAAAAGCAAAAGGTGCAGCTTATGGTTTGCGAAGTTAAACTTTTTTGATGAATCCGTGCTGTTTCGATACCGGTACTATGGTGGTTTGGTGAAAGGTCCCGGCTATATGCTGATATAAGAAAAGGAGGCAATGTTAATTACCTCCTTCCCGGAATATGATGGTACGGCTCAGGGCCGCATCAGTTATTATTTGTGCTTGGCTTCGTCCGAAACCGTCAGTTTCTTTCTTCCTTTGGCCCTGCGGGCAGCAAGTACTCTGCGGCCATTGGCAGATGCCATTCTTTCCCTGAAACCATGTTTGTTCCTTCTCTTCCTCTGCGACGGTTGAAATGTTCTCTTACTCATATTCTTGTTTTTTGGGACTGCAAAGATAGTAACTATTCTGAAGCAGACAAATATTTCGGATTTTTTTTTATAGAATCGTCCTTGTTGATAACAAAAAGAAAGTCAGCGGATTATGAAATCCGCTGACTTAATATGCTCAGGCTACCGGTTTTGCCGGTGCGTTTTTCAGGGTTTCGGTAAGGTAAATCCAGAATTTTTCAACTGAAGCGATGTTTACTTTTTCGTCGGGTGAATGCGGGTAACGGATGGTAGGACCGAATGAAATCATATCCCAGCCGGGATAAACCGCACCAAGTAACCCGCACTCGAGTCCTGCGTGTATGGCTTTGATTTCAGGTACTTTCCCGAAGCGGGTGTTGTAAACATCCTGCATGGCTTTCAGGATCGCAGAATCCGGATTTGGCTTCCATCCGGGATATTCGCCGTCGAACTCAACCTTGGCACCTGCCAGCTCAAAAATGCTGCCCATCATATGCGTGAGGTCTGTCTTGGCTGAATTTACAGAACTGCGGAGCAGACAGATCACTTTTACGGTTTCTCCGTCAGTTTTTACGATTGACAGGTTGGTTGAAGTTTCCACCAGTCCTTCCATCGTATCGCTCATCCTGATCACACCGTTGGGGCATCCGTAAACAGCCCGCAGCATGCGGTTCTGCGTATCAGCATCCATTAGGTAATCAGGCAAGGCAGCTGATGTGGCTGTAATCTGAAGACCGGGTTCGGTAACCGAAAGTTCTGCCTTGATGGTTTCGGCAAAGCTGAGCATGCATTTTTCGAACTTTTCTTTTTCGTTTGCCGGAATGGTAACTGTGGCGTGCCCTTCGCGCGGGATGGCATTGCGCATGTTGCCGGCTTCAAGTGATGAGAGCCTTAACCCGTGTTTTTGAACCCCATGCCACAGCAGGCGGGTGATAATTTTACAGGAATTACCGCGGCCGAGTGGTATGTCAAGTCCCGAATGTCCTCCTTTTAAACCACTTACGTTGATTTTGTACGCAATGGTCCCTTGTTCGGCGGAGACCTTTTTGAATGGAAATTCAAAATTGCCGTTGATCCCGCCGGCACAGCCAATGTAAAGTTCGCCTTCGTCTTCCGAATCGAGGTTCAGCAGAATTTCGCCTTTAAGCACATCGGGCTGAAGGTTGAAGGCTCCGGTCATGCCGCTTTCCTCGTCAATAGTAAAGAGGGCTTCAATGGGGCCGTGAACGAGATCTTTTGATTCGAGTACAGCCATAATGGCGGCTACTCCCATCCCGTTGTCGGCTCCGAGCGTGGTGCCGTTGGCTTTTACCCATTCTCCGTCAATCTGTGGTTCAATGGGGTCTTTCTCAAAGTCATGCGTTTTGTCGCTGTTCTTCTGCGGAACCATATCAAGGTGGGCCTGCAGCACTATGCCTTTCCGGTTTTCCATTCCTGGTGTTGCCGGCTTGCGGATCATCACATTTCCGACTTCATCCACCCAGGTTTCCAACCCGGCCGACAGTCCGAAATTTTTCATGAATTCGATGATGCGCTCTTCTTTCTTGGAAGGACGCGGAATCTGGGTGAGGCTGAAGAAATTTTTCCATACAGCTTTAGGCTCAAGATGCTGAATCGGGTTATTCATAATGGTGTTTATTAAAAGATTATTGATTTGATTTCAATGAAAGCGGTCTGCTAAAATAGTGTTTTTAGTTGATAAGAGGCAGGAAGAACGGCCTGGATGCGGAATTTATTGCAGACTTTGTTGCTCAGAACCAGAGGTGAATTACCGATTTGGTTTCGAAAAACTCTTCGGTGAAATAACGGTTCAGGTGATATACCTGATATTTTGCGGCTGATTGCTTCAACTCTTCTGTGAGATTTCCGCCTTTAAGATAGAATATCCCATTGTGCAGGGGATTGATGTTTCTTTTGTAAATGTTTTTTCTTATCCAAGACGTAAATTCAGGAAGTGAAGTAACGGCACGGCTTACGACAAAGTCATATTTTCCGGTGATCTGTTCTGCACGGCACTGTTCGCTGGTGACATTTTGCAGGCCAAGCGTTGTGGCCACGGCATCCACAACCTTAATTTTCTTACCGATTGAATCAATCAGGTGAAAATGTACTTCGGGGAACATCACCGCCAGCGGAATTCCCGGAAACCCTCCTCCTGTGCCTACATCGAGCACCGAGGTGCCTGGCGCAAAACGCATCACGCGGGCAATCCCCAGTGAATGCAGAATATGATGTTCATAAAGATGCTCTATATCCTTGCGCGAAATCACATTGATGGCTGAATTCCACTCTTTATAAAGCGGTTGCATGGCTTCGAAGCAACTGGTTTGCCAGGGGGTCAGATCCGGGAAATATTTCAGGATGAGTTCCATTTTTCAATGAGTGTAAGGAAGGAAGACTTTTACGGTAGTGCCCTTGTTTTCTGTGGAATCTATCGTAATCGAACCTCCGTGCAGTGTGGCGATTTTTTGTATCAGTGACAATCCGATTCCGTGCCCGGGATGATTTATCGCGTTCCTCGCCCTGTAAAACGGTTCAAATATCCTTTGCTGTTCATCGGAACTGATGCCGATTCCCTGGTCCTGAACAGTAATCACCGCACAATCAGGATTGTATTCCAGTATTGCCTTAACCGGTTTCCCGGATGAGAATTTGCAGGCATTGTCAATCAGATTGGTAAAAATCAGTTTCAGCAGGTTTTCGTTTCCATTGACGGTCGGTTCTTTTTCTTCATCTGTATTGTCATTGATAAGAATCTCAATGTGGTATTCGGGGTGCAGCAGTTCAACTTCACTCTGGGTTTCCAGAAGAAGTTCATCCAGCCTCACAGGCATTCTCTTTAAGGCATGAATGTCCTGCTCGGCGCGGGCAATTTCGAGCAGATTGTTTGACAGGCTGCTGAGGCTGCGGGCATCGTCGAGCAGCGAAAGCAATACTTCCCTGTATTCATCCGGATTTCTGGATTTCATCAGGGCCACTTCTATCTGACTTGTTATCGATGCAAGCGGCGTTCTCAGTTCATGCGATGCGTTTGAAACAAAACTTTTCTGTATCTGGAAAGCTTTTTCGATACGGACCAGCATTTCGTTGAAGGTAATGGCCAGCCGGGCGATTTCATCCGATCCGTTGCCTTCATCAACCCTTTGCTCCAGGTTTGAAGCCGTGATGGAGGAAACCTGACTGATTACATCGGAGATCGGTCTGAGCGCCTGCCGCGAGAAAAAAAGTCCCGTAATAATTGTCAAACCTATGGAAGCAAGCAGGCCTATCAGCAGCACCAGCAGGAGGTTGTTCAGTTTTGTGATTCCATAACGGTCGGTGGCGGACGCAAATACAACAAATCGCCTTAATCCGTTGGTATAAAGCAGCCCGATGGCCTCGCGCTCACCCTGGCTGAACCGGAACTCTTCGCTGGTCCTGGCTTTTGCCAGCAGCTCCTCGGTAACCTCGAGCCCCTCTGTTTTACCTGAAACGTAGATCTTAGACCGTTTGAAGTAATCAAATACAATTACCTCCACATCCTCTAATGTACTGTAATTGGTACTGTCGATAATCCGCATCAGGTCATTGTTGATCTCTTCAACATCAATCAGCAGTTTTGCCGTATTGATGGCTTTTTCGCGAAGCCTTTCGGTGAATTCCTGCTTGCGGTAATTGGCCGACAGGGCGTAGATCAATACGGAAAATGCGATTAATATGCTGCCTACAAGCAGGGCAAACTGCAGACTTAATCTGGTCCTTATCTGCATATGTTTACATCTCCTTTAAAATGTAGCCCATGCCAATATGGGTATGGATCAGCTTTACGGGAAAGTTCTTGTCTATTTTTTTTCGCAGGAAATTTACATAGACCTCAATAACATTGGTGCCTGTATCAAAATTGATGTTCCATATTTTCTCGGCGATATCGGCTTTCGAAACAACCCTGCCCTTGTTGCGCACAAGGTATTCGAGCAGCGCAAATTCTTTGGCAGTAAGGTCGATTGGTGTGTCGCCGCGGCGGACAGATTTGCTGTCCAGGTCAATGACCAGATCAGCAACCCTGAGCAACTGTTCGCTTCTCGACTCTGCAAGCGATCGCTTTAAAAGAGCCTTGATTCTTGCAAGCAATTCCCTGAATTCGAATGGTTTAACAATATAATCATCTGCCCCTTTGTCAAATCCAAGCAGCTTATCTTCGGTACTGCCCAGCGCAGTGAGCATGATCACAGGGACCGACGGGTTTTTAGCCCTGATCATTGCACAAAGCTCGTAACCGTTAATCTGGGGAAGATTCACATCAAGAATGATAAGGTCGTATTCTTTTGCATCAGTCAGTCGTTTGCCGATAAAGCCGTCATAAGCTACCTCGGTTTTAAATCCGTTTTCTTCAAGGCCGCTGCTGATCGAATCAGCCATTTTCACATGATCTTCAACGATCAGTATGGTAGGTTCCTGCATCGCAATTTCACTTGTAGGGAAGTGTGTATTTTCATTGCACTAAATTAAACATTTTGACGATTGGGAGGTAAGATATTCTTTCAAATCGGGCGCATTGCCAAAAATCAAATACTTTTAACCGGAATGTTGATATGTAAAGGACATCATGGGATTCCGGCTGCCGGATTATTGTTCCTGCACTTTTCCCGTTTTGTGCCTTTCGCTTTTGCAGGTTGCTTATATTTGCCTGAAATTTTCGGGTCATGAGGATCAGCGTTGTTGCAGTAATAATTTTTCTTTTATGGCAGTTTCCTTTATCATTGATATCACAACCGGCTGCCCGGAATCAGGCTTACACGGGTTATATTGAGAAATACCGCGATATTGCTATTAAAAAGATGCACGAATATAAGATCCCGGCCAGCATCACACTCGCCCAGGGCCTGCTGGAATCGGGTATTGGCAACTCAGAACTGGCGGTTAATGCAAACAACCACTTCGGAATAAAATGCCACAAGGAATGGACCGGAATGACCTACACCATGGATGATGATGCCAAAGATGAATGTTTCCGCAAATACGCTTCGGCTGAAGAATCATTTAACGACCATTCGCTTTTTCTGACTTCAAGGCCCCGCTATGCCGGGCTGTTCAGTCTGGATATCAGGGATTACAAAGGGTGGGCGCATGGCCTCAAAAGTGCCGGATATGCCACCAACCCGCGCTATGCCGAGATCCTTATCCGGATTATTGAAGAGAATGAACTTTATTTGTACGACAGTTCCCCGGCAGGTCCTTATAGGGCTGATAAAGATAAAAAGGAGAAAAAAGAAAACCAGCCTTTTTTACCCGCTCATTCTCCGGGCATTCAACTTAATCCTTCAAAAGTGAAATTTGACGAAATTGCCGAAGGCAACCGGGCTGTTTACCTCAACAACGGGGTAAAACTTACCTTTGCCCGTGCCGGCGATGACGTGCATACCATTGCAAAGGACTTCGGCATCCATAGTTTTCAGTTGCTCAGGTACAACGAGCTTGGGAAACACGAAATCATTCAGGATGGGCAGGCTATTTACATTACTCCCAAAAAACGCAAAGTATCCGGCCAGAAACATATTATGGCCGAAGGCGAAAACATGCGCGATATTTCTCAGTTCTATGGCATCAGACTGCAGTCGCTCTATAAGCTGAATGGAATGCAGGCTGGCCATGAACCGGAAGCCGGGACTGTGCTGAAATTTTCCAAATGATGTTATCAGCGTTTCAGGTCCTTTGGTTTATCTTTGAATGGAGAATGTAAAGCACTGTTATATAAGTAGTTGTATTCCTATATTAATTCCGGCCCTGACAGCGTTGAAAAAAAAATGAAAAAAATTCAAAAAAGGGAATTACTTTTTTGCCTTTTCAGGATAAATAATCAACAACTGGCTTTTTGAGATTGGTTTTGTCCGGATCCTGGCATGTCCCGACAAATACAAACCCCTGATCAGAGAAACAGCGGTGTTGTGGTTAATAAAAATTTGGTTAATAAATTGGTTAAAAAGCGCCGCGTAAGCGGCGTTTTTTATTGTATGGGGGTCAGGATCAGTTTTCCTTTTCTGGTGGTAACAAGTACTTCCTTCCGTCTGCCTCCCGGGTTAAAAATAACCGGATCAGTTTCACTGCTGAGTTTTTCATATCCTTTTGCGGATCCCTGGCTACGCAACACGATTACCCGGTCGGTTTTTTCATCCCGAACAGCAAGCCATCGTTCACGTGCAACAGATTCATATACAAATGGTTTTCCCAGCTGACCGCCTCTGGCTTCTTTCATGGCAATGGTATTTTTCATCCTGGAGAAAATGCTTATCCGTCCGTTGCCTGCAAATATGAAATCATGAGAACCGTCGCCATCGAAGTCGGTGTACTCAAACCATGGATGTTTTCCGAAATCACCGAAACTGCTGTATGAGATAATCCCTTTTTCAGTGATGTAGGCAAGCCGGCCATCCTCGGATGATGTGAGAAAGAGCCCTTTGCTGTTGGTTTTGTTTTCAAAGAGTTCTGCCCTGTGCGATTTCCTGAAATTTTCCGGAAGGCTGATTCTTTTCTTTCCTCTGCGATCGGTGATCAGCAGCCGCCCTTCTCCGTTGCCAAAGACCAGATAATCCCTGCCGCCGGTCCTGAAAAATTCCGGTATCCCTGCAAGGTTGCCAAACCGTGGTTTTTGCCAATCGGGCAAGGGTTCTCCCTTCGGGGTGATGTTGTGAATAAGGTTGTCATGACCCCCGTAAAGAACCCTGTAATCACGCTTCCTGTCATAATCGAACAGGGCAACGGCACCTGATGCCTTGCCGGGCAAGGCTACCGGAGATCCCTTGACCTCTTTTCCTTTCCTGTCTAAAATGTGCAGGTGGCTATCCGTAAAAACCAGAAAATGAGTCTGTCCGTTTTTCCGGTAATCCGCCTGATAAATATCCCCGCTGACATTTCCCCTGCATTGGAATGACCATTTGTAATCGCCCTCAGCATCATATACTTCAAGCGTATTTTTTGCAGTGAACATGGCAATCAGTTTCTCTCCCGGCTTTTCTCCGGCGATGATAACCGGTGCCGCAATGAAATCAGCTACTTTGCCGGGCTTTTTAGTTACAGCAGGGATTTCCGCTTGTTCCTGATTTCCGGATTTTATTTCCTCAGGTTCCTCCGGAACGGATTCAGTTTTTTTGGCAGATGCAATTCCTGCAATGTGGCTGGAACGGGTTATGTTTTCTTTAAAATGAATGCTGCCCTGGGCATAAAGTATGGGAGACCCGGCGTTGAAATTCATTACCAGTTTGTCACAGCCGGATAAATATGATGTCCAGAGGGCTGCAGGATTATCATCGCCTTTTTTATGCTGATTTCTGATTGATCCGGCAAGCAGATCTGGTTTCAGGTAGAGTAAAACATTGGCTTTATCGCTCAATTCATTCGCGAGGGGGACAAAATTGGATTTTTTAACTTCTCCGGCTAAAGTTTCCTGTTCACTGGCATAGGTGTTCAGGAAATCGCGGGAGTGGGATAATGCGACCACATCCTGACCTATATAACAATACAACGGGTCTTTCAGGTCGAACCAGGGACCCCATAACTTCGAGGGCAATCCATAAGCCATCAGTTTTTCAGTCTTTCCTCCCTTAGCCTGCAGGAAAGGCCGGAGAGCCATTTCCGCGCTGTCGCGGTTCCGGCTGCTGATCAGCAGCATGGCTGATGAATGATTGTTTCGCAGGTTGGGTGTTCTGCTGACATAGCTGATGCTGTTACCCATCCAGGACCATAAGTGCTCATTCAGCCTGAAAACCTCCCTGACGGGAATAGCATTGATTGTATCGTAACCGGTTACATGCAGGGTGTCGCCGGAGATAAACTGTTTTGTATAGGCGGCGGGATCGCTCATCAGCAATGTGAACCCGGCAACCGCTGATGACGGAAAATTGCTGAAGTCAACGGGTCCGGCAGGGATTTGCCTGCTCAGGACAGAGGCTTCATCACCGTTCCAGGTGAATCCGCTCAGTTGCACTTTTTCCTTTCGGATTGATAGGTCAAGTGCGCTCCATCCATTAAAAGGGGAGTCTTGGATCAGGAAAGGATTCTTATCCAATCCTGTAAGATGGCTGAACAACAGGTCATTGCGGAAAAACAATACCCCGTCAACTCTTTTTCCGGCAGTTCCGGACAGTTTTGCCAAAGCCGGATTCTTTGAAGCCGGAGCGAGGTTATGGATGGCTTCCATGGATTGTTCAAGCAGGGTTCTGTCAGGACTGATCACGAAAAGACCGCGATAGCTGAAATACCAGGTTTCGCCTGAATCTCCCCAGATGCGGTAAAGTCCGGCAGGCCGGTGATTCACCGAAGATATGATATATCCTGACTTTTCTGCAATATTGGTCAAATGATGCTTCAGTGTTCCGCTCCTGATTTTACCAATTTTTATCGCAACGAGGAATGACGGCCTGCCCGACGAATCGGGTGAGAAACTGATCAGGAATTCATTTTCTTCGATCAGCTTTCGCAGGTAATCGTCTTGCTGACTGGCCGAATCTACCCACGCAGACAAGTTATGGAAACCTTTATGGGTCTCCATATTTTCAAGGATCTCAATCAATCCCGAAGACCTTGTTTTTTCGATGAAGTCTGCAATGGATCCCGATTTTACAAAAACCACTGCATTTTCAGGAACGGCATTGAATATCGGAGCAACCGGCTGTTTAAGAAAAAGGTAATATGAGCGGAGACCTATACCGGCAGCAATCAGTCCGGCCAAAAGCACAACCGAAAGCAGAATGATCCAGATTTTTTTCATATCATTTTGCTATGAGTATTCAAATTTAGCTTGCTTTCGCTGGTTTTTAAGGGATATTCGGCGGAACTAATCAACAATGGGTTGTTGATAACAGTTTGCTGGTCTTTTTTAAGCAATGTTTTTACCGCTATTTGCCGGATTCTGCAAAATATTGTGTAGGTTTGAACTGTAATCCCTGAAGTATGTATCATCAATTTTTCGGAATAATTAAGCTTAAATTTTTATCTCTCTGTTTGTCAATGATTTTTCCATTGTTGTCAGCAGCCCAGGATCATTACTATGCCGATGAAGAAACATGTAAATCGCGCAGCGGGCTGGAATATGGCGGCATAGCCGGATTTTACATTCCCGGAAACGGAACCGCGGATTTCTATTCAGGGAAACCGGGAAATGAAAACAATGCAAATTATGTTTTCAGGAATAAGTACTGGTATGATGAGATCTATTATATGCTGAATGCAAACGACACGGTTTTTATCCGCGAGTATCCTGAGAAAATGCGGTATAATCCGGCGTTTAGTTTTGGCCTTTTCGCGAAATATGACCTCAATTGCCATACTGGAATTTACCTTCAGTTCTCCTATGCCAAGCTGAGGGCGCGCGATATGATCTCCGTTGAGGTTGATCCTCCTGTTGATTATCTGGCCGAGCCGGATATCCGGCTCTACAGTATCTATGGTACCGAAGAGCGCAATCTTGTGGACCTGGGATTTACGCATGCATTCGGGAATTCAAGGGTAGCCCGCTTTACCCTCGGCGGAGGCATTAATATGAACAACACCCTTGTTGAAGAATCGGCGTTGCGCATCGAAGAAAAGGTGTATAATCTTGTGAATGTATACGGAACAAGGCCTTACGTGCCCGGAGGTACCCAACAGGCTTACGAAATCAGGCAGGGAGGTATCGGATTCGGCGTTTTCGGCACCATCGGCGCCCGGTTTGAATTCAGTCAGGCCAATGCTATCGAACCGGGATTAACAGTCTACTACAAACAGATCAATCTGGAAGCGGCCAATGGATTTTATCCACAGTACAATTTCTTCGTGAAGATCTGTTTTCGCGATCTCCTGACTTTTTCGGAATAGCTGTGTCCTGCAGGGCGGTTGTTGAGCGCTTGCAGCAAGGTTCAGGCTAAAAAGCGAGTTTAAGTTGCCCTTTCATCCTGAAACTGACTCTGTGCCATGGCGTTAGTCCTGATGCGGCGATGGCTTTTCTGTGCGCTTCAGTGGGATAGCCTTTGTTCCGGTTCCAGCCGTATTCAGGATACGCTTTGTGTAATTCCAGCATAAAGTCGTCCCTGTGGGTTTTCGCCAGAATGGATGCTGCGGCGATGGACATATAAATGCCGTCACCTTTAATGATGCAATGGTGCGGAATTTCAGGGTAAGGTACAAACCTGTTACCGTCGATCAGCAGGAGGGAAGGAGCAATTAACAAGCCTTTAATGGCCTTATGCATTGCCAGGAATGACGCCCTGAGGATATTGATCTTGTCGATTTCTCCGGGAGATACCGAGGCCACGTGCCAGGCAAGGGCATCCGTTTCAATCTGTTTCCGAAGGGTTTCCCGTTGCCCGGCCGACAGTTTTTTTGAGTCATTTAGTCCACGATTCCTGTAATTTTCAGGCAGAATCACCGCTGCTGCGAATACCGGACCGGCCAGACATCCCCTGCCTGCTTCATCGCATCCGGCTTCAACTATATAAGTTTCTGAAAATCGGCTTTTTAGCATATCAGAATCCAAGTCTGAGCAATATTACCACTGCCAGAAACAGGCCAAAGAGTATGTCGTAAGGCCATGATCTGCGGCTTTTTATAACCAGATAGCCAAACATCAGGGCCATTGGTAAGAAGCAAAAAGGTAAAAACAGTAAGGCAGCTTTTCCGCTTAATAACATCACTGCCAGGGCAACCCATAAAAACTGGGCACTGATCCACATCTTTTTCCGGATGCTGATGATTTTTTCTCCTGCATCACTCAGAAACACCGGCAGCGAAATGATGAGCATCGCCCCCAGCAGGAAAAGCACCCCTGTTTCAAGAATTCCTGGTTTGTTCCAGGTTATGTTAAATTCATTGAAGTAAGCCTGGTATTCAATTAAGCCAATGTTCAGGCGATCGTTCCAGAAAAACCAGAAAGCCAGGTAAACATAAGGGACTATCAGGCCTGTCAATGAGATGATCCACTCGCGCCATGAACTGATCCGTAAGGTGAAGAATGCCATCCATATAAAAAAGGCAAATAATATTGCCAAAGGATAAATCATGGATGCCAGTGCCACGCAGATTGAAGCATTCAGAACCAGGGTGTATGGGTATGATTCCGCGTAAAGCTTCATGGTGCTGTGCAGGCTAAAGAGCAACAGGAGCAGGGCGGTAAGCGGAGTGATCATAGCTTCTGCCTGCCCGGTAAACAGGAATAAAACAGAAGCGATCAGGGCTGTGAAGATTGATTGGCGCGGTGCCAGGTCGTGGCGGTTAAGGATCATATTGAACCCAGCCGCATTCAACAAAATGAGTATCAGTGATGTAATACTGATTGCCAACTCATTATCCGGCAAAACTCCTGAGAGCCATCTGCCAAGCGGGGCGGCATTTTCAGGAAATACCTGACCTGTAAATCCGGGATGGGGGGAAAAAAGGTAAAAGAAGGAGACTGCCAGAATAAACAATATCTGCAAGTAAATGCCCGATCTGGAAAATTTCCTTAACATCAGATTTTTATTTCAGGATGTCTTTGCCAATATCCCGGCGATAAGTCTTGCCCAGATAATCCACGATGGCAGCAGAGCGGTATGATTTCTCAAGTGCTTCGGCAGTAGTGGATGCAAGTGAAGTGATCGCCAGAACCCTTCCGCCGGAAGTGATGATACGGTCGCCATTTTCATTCAGTGCCGTGCCGGCATGGAAGATAATGCTTTCATCTACCTTGTCAAGTTCATAAATCTCCAGTCCTTTGGGATAATCGCCCGGATAACCGGCCGAAACAAGCATAATGGTGGCTGCTGAACTGCCATCGATTTCGATGATTTGATCCTTCAGGGTGCCGCATCCAAGTGATTTCAGCAGGGGAACAAGGTCAGATTTTATCCTGGGAATTACCGATTCGGTTTCGGGATCCCCCATCCGAACATTGTATTCAATTACGTAAGGATCACCTCCCACATTCATCAGGCCTGCGAAGATAAATCCCTTGTAATCAATATTTTCTAACTTGAGCCCATTTACGGTAGGGTTGATGATTCTGTCAACCACCTTTTTCATAAAGGATTCATCCGCAAAGGGAACAGGGGAAACAGATCCCATTCCGCCGGTGTTGGGCCCGGTATCACCGTCGCCGATGCGTTTATAATCTTTTGCCTCGGGCAGCAATTTCCAGTTTTTTCCATCTGTCAATACAAATACCGAAACTTCGGTTCCGTGCAGAAACTCCTCAATAACTACTTTTTCGGATGCCTTCCCGAAGCGGGCATTGACCAGCATTTCCTCCAGTTCTTTCTCAGCCTCGCCAATGGTATTACAGATGATCACCCCTTTGCCGGCAGCAAGTCCATCGGCCTTCAATACATAAGGAGGCTTGATCTTCAGCAAAAACAAGCGTGCGGCTTCAAATTCCGTTCTGGTAAAAGAGCGGTAGGCAGCGGTCGGGATATTGTGCCTCCGCATAAAAGCTTTGGCAAAATCCTTGCTGCCTTCGAGTTGTGCACCCAGTTTTGAAGGGCCTATTACTGAAATATGGCTGATTGAACTGTCATTGATGAAAAAGTCATAGATCCCGTTAACAAGGGGTTCTTCAGGGCCAACAATGACCATCTGAATACTTTCCTGAAGGACAAAGCGTCTGATCCCGTCAAAGTCGTTGATGCCGATGGGGACATTGGTCCACATCAGGCCGGTTCCGGCGTTACCGGGTGCGACAAAAATCTTTTGAACTTCAGGACTTTGTGCAATTTTCCATGCAAGGGTGTGTTCCCGCCCGCCCGAACCAAGAATCAGGACATTCATATTGTATTTTTTTTGCAAAGTAAAGCAAAATATGCTTTAGAAGTCTGCGCATTCAGTGAGTCGGGCAGAGGAGAATAAAAGCGGGGTGCCATTTTTTTTTGTGACACCCCGGTTGTTTGTTAAGTCTTCTGATGCGATAATAAATTATTATTCAGAAGTTTATATGTAAAGATAAAAGGTTATTTTCCTTCCTGTCTTTTCTTTTCGGCGATTTTTTTCAACGCTTCTTCCTGAATGGCTTTGCTTACCGGCATATACTGGTAAAATTCCATGGAATAGTTTGCACGGCCGCTCGAGAGGTTGCGAAGTGTTGTAGCATAACCGAACATCTCCTGCAGAGGAACGAAACCGTTAAGTTTCTGTGATCCTTTGCGGTGACGGCGCATGGATTCAATTCTGCCCCTTCTCTTGGTAAGGTTTCCGGTGATGTCACCGATGTATTCGTCGGGCGTATTGATTTCTATCTTCATCACAGGCTCAAGCAGCAGCGGGTTTGCTTTCATAAATCCCTGCTTGAAGCAGATGGAAGCACAGGTCTGGAAGGCAAAGTCGGAAGAGTCAACAGGGTGGAATTGTCCGTCGAGCAGTACAACTTTTACATCCACCACCGGGAAGCCGGCAAGTACACCGTCGGCAAGGGTTTTCAGGATGCCTTTGTTAACCGACGGGATATATTCGCCGGGAATGGCACCGCCCTTGATTTTGTCGATAAATTCATAACCTTTGCCTTCATTGGGCTCGATGCGGATCTGGGTCTGTGCAAACTGACCTTTACCACCGGTTTGTTTGGAGTGGCGGTATTCGACTTCCACTTCCTGGCTGATGGTTTCGCGGAAAGCCACGGCAGGTTCGCCAACCACCACGTCAAGACCGAATTCATGCTTCAGCCTGTCAACGATGATTTCGAGGTGAAGCTCACCCATCCCTGAGATAATGGTTTCTTCTGTTTCTTCATCAAAGCGGGCGTGAAACGAAGGATCTTCATTCACCAGTTTGGAGAGCGCTTCTCCCAGTTTACTCTGGTCTTTCCTGCTAGCAGGGTTGATTTTCAGCTCAATTACACTGGGTGGAATATGGATGGATTCAAGATGAAGCTGTTGTTCCATATCGCAGAGCGTATCGCCGGTTTTGGTGTATTTCAGACCGATCAGCGCGACAATATCGCCCGGGCCTGCCTCACTGACCTCTTCGCGGTCTTTGGCGCGGATTTTCAGGATACGTCCGATGCGCTCGGGTTTGCCCTTGGTGGAATTCATGAGTTGCATGCCTGACCGGAGTGAACCGGAATAAACCCTGACAAAAGTCTGCTGACCTACATAAGGATCGTGGATGAGTTTAAAGGCAAGGGCAGCAAATGGCTCCTTGGGCGAAGGATTGCGGTGACGGGCTTTTTCATGATCGTCAACATCCATGCCTACAACGGCGCCTTTGTCTACCGGAGACGGCAGATAATCTACAATCGCATCCAGCAGTTGGGTGATTCCTTTGTTTTTATAGGCAGCACCACAGAATACAGGAGTAATCAGTAATTTGAGCGTGGCTTCACGGGCTGCCCTTTTCAGCAATTCACCCGGAACTTCTTTGTCTTCCAGAAACAATTCCAGAATTTCCTCATTAAAATCGGCCAGGCGTTCAACCAGTTGGGCTTTGAAATCGCGCGCCTGAGTCCTGAACTCTTCGGGGATCTCAGAAACAATGGTCTCGGCTTCGTTGAATGTATAAAGTTTGCAATTCATCAGGTCGATGATTCCCTTGAATTCATCTTCCTGTCCAACCGGAATCTGAAAGGCAACGGCACGGGCATCGAGGTTGTCGTTCATCTGTTTGATGACATCGTGGTAATCGGCCCCGGTACGGTCTATCTTGTTTACAAACGCGATTCTGGGGACTTTATAACGCTCTGCCTGGTTCCATACGGTTTCACTCTGGGGCTCCACACCGCCTACCGCGCAGAACAAGGCAACCATGCCGTCGATTACACGCAGGGAACGTTCCACCTCAACGGTGAAGTCAACGTGACCGGGTGTATCGATGATATTGATCTGGGTACCGTTCCATGAACAGGAAATGGCTGCGGAGGCAATGGTGATGCCGCGCTCCTGCTCTTGTTTCATAAAGTCCATGGTTGATTGCCCGTCGTGGGTTTCACCGACTTTCCTGTTTACGCCGGTAAAAAAAAGCAGTCGTTCGGTGGTGGTTGTTTTGCCGGCATCAATGTGTGCGGCAATACCAATGTTTCTGAGGTTGTTTAAAGGCATCTTATGTTAAAGCTGAATTAAAGACTTATGATCGGGCGGGCAAAAATAGTGTAACTTCGTGAACTATTGATTGTCAAGATGTTAAATAATCGTTAAGTTTACTCAAGTCAATACTAACCGGTGCTCCGAAATGGCCGGCAAAGGTACAAATTTTATTATAACACCTGCTTAGCTGATGAAATTATTTTGTTTGGCAGAAATTGAATCATTATATCCATTGTTTTTAAGACTTGACAAAGCGCAGATCCTATAATGCAGGTTTGCATTATGGGGTTCCGGTTCCGGATTCAGTTTCTACCGTCCAAGCGCTTTTTTGCCCCGCCCACATCCGCTGATTCACATTTCAGCTATTTTAAATTGCACACAGGACGCAGACTTATCTATATTTGTCATTCATAGCAGCAAGCGATGAAAGAGAAACTCCGGCACGGTTGGCAGTACTTCAGGTCAAGGTTCGAAGCCCTTGTCTGGATCACCGGTTTGACGCTGATGGCGACAATGCAGCCTGCTGAAGCGCATGCAAGCTTTTGCCCGCTGAGGTTGTCGGGGCTTGGCTTCTGCCCGGGTTGCGGTCTGGGACATTCCATCGCCTGGTTGTTCAGGGGCGAGTTCGTTCAATCGTTTCATGCACATCCTCTGGGGTTGGCCGCTGTCGCAATTCTGCTCTGGAGAGTTTTTACAATACTAAGAAAACCAGTTTTTTATTATTAACAGTAAACTTTAAAATCATGGCAAACGTACTTTTACACCTGCCCGAACTGCAGGGGATGGAACTGAATCACATTCAGATGCTGATCAAGGACTTCAGCGATAAACAGGCACAGCAGTTTGCTGCCATATACCGTGCCCGTCGTAAAGACCCACAGATGGTTTTGTTGACATGCCTGGTAGGGTTGCTCGGCGTTGCCGGCATTCACCGGTTTATTCTGAATCAGGTCGGGATGGGAATTCTCTATTTTCTGACGGCCGGGTTGTGCTTTATCGGCACCATCGTCGATGCGGTTAACTATCAATCGCTGGCTTTTGAGTATAACCGGCAGGTTGCCTCCGAGGTAGCTCCTCTTGCTAAATCACTTACTGACTGATTGGTTAAGTACTGCCGGAACTTAAGAAGTTAAAGCAACAGTCCTCCGGTCAGTTCTTTAACCTCTGCAATGCTATGCCGGCGGAGATAGTCTTCGATGCCGGCTATAATTTTAACCGTAGTCCGGGGGTCGTTAAAGTTGGCAGTGCCAACCTGTATCGCCGAAGCCCCGGCCAGAAGGAATTCTATGGCGTCGGCGGCTGAACCTATGCCCCCAATCCCGATCACGGGGATCTTAACGGCTTTAGCCACCTGCCATACCATTCGTAAAGCGACGGGTTTTATGGCTGGTCCTGATAAACCGCCAGTAACGGTGGAAAGTACCGGTTTTCTTGTTTCCGGGTTAATGGCCATCCCCAGAAGGGTATTGATAAGCGATATCGCATCGGCTCCCGCCTCTTCCACTGCCAGAGCGATATCGGTGATGCTGGTTACATTGGGAGAAAGTTTTACTATGAGGGTTTTGTCGTAAACTTCCCGTACGGCACGGGTTACCGCAGTTGCTGAAGGACAGCTGGTGCCGAATGCCATTCCCCCTTCTTTCACATTGGGGCATGAGATGTTCAGTTCAATGGCCTGAATATGATCGAGGCGGTTTATTTTCTCCGCTACTTCAACATAACCTTCCACGGTTGAATCGGATACATTGGCTATGACGCAATTGTTATATTTTAGCAGCTTAGGGTAAATGTTTTCCACAAAATAGTCCACCCCTTTGTTCTGCAGACCTACCGCATTAAGCATTCCCATTGGCGTTTCAGCCATACGGGGATAAGGATTTCCTTCCCTGTGTTTAGAGGTGGTGGCTTTAACGATAATACCTCCCAGTGTGTTAACATCGATGAAGTCGTCGAACTCTTCGCCGTACCCAAAGGTGCCGGAAGCAGTCAGTACCGGATTTTTCAGCGTTAGGTTGTGAATTTTAACGTTCAGGTCAGGCATGGATTGATGTTTAAATTATTCCGGTGAATATTTATTACTGATCGAGGCTGCATCCGGTTTCGGTTTCGGATGTCCAGTTTATAAGCTTTTTCGGATTAAATACAGGTCCTTCCGTGCAGACGCACTGATTACCCTTGTGTGTTTCCACCACGCAGCAGAGGCAGGCGCCTATTCCGCAAGCCATGGTGTTTTCGAGGGAAACCTCGCAGTCGATATGGTTTGTTTCAGCGATATGTGCTACAGCCCGCATCATACCGTCGGGGCCGCAACAATAAATTTTGCTGAACGACTGAACCCTTTTAGCAAGAACCGGGTGAGCGGTAACCATACCTTTTTCGCCCAGGGTGCCGTCTTCGGTGGAGACGTAAACAGTGCCAAACGCCCGGTAATCGTCGGCCAGCAGTACGTCGCCCGCCGATTTGCCGCCGATAAGCATATTCACCTTATTGCCCTGTCTGAAAAGCTGTTCTGCAAGGAAGTATAAGGGAGCTACACCGCATCCTCCGCCCACCAGCAGTACTTCCGAATTGCGCGTAAGCGTGAAACCGTTGCCCAGGGGCATCATAATGTTCAGGATATCGTCTTTTTTGAGTGCCGACAAATGCCGGGTACCTTCGCCGACTGATTTTATAAGCAGATGCATAGTATTGGCGCCGCGATCGACCCGGTGGATGGAAAACGGCCGCCGCAAATAGGTAGAGGGCGAACCATCCACCCGCACTTCAGCAAACTGACCGGGAAACATCACCGGCAAAGGTTCGTTACTCCCCAGTTCGAGCAGGTGGTGATTCTGGTTAAGTGCCCTGTTGGAGAGCACTTTAAGATCAAGTATGTATTTTTTCATAGGTCAGGGTCATGGGATAAAAGTAAAAAAAAGTCCGTAAACTTTACGGACTGACTTTTATTCATCAACTGTGGATTCGCCGCCGCTTTCCGAAGTGGTTTCAGGTTCGGAGAAGTCCAGCATGTTATGCTGCTGCAGGAGGTTGTACCATGACACTACTTTCTGCATATGCGAAACGTACACCCTTTCTTTATCATAATCCGGAACCATCTCTCCGAAGAAGGTCTTTAGCTTTGCATTGTCATTCCTGAAATCCGGTGCTGCTTTACCTTCTAACTTCGTATAAATATCTTTCAGGATTTCCCTGAGCGGCTTGTCTTCAGTTTCAGTGAAAATGCTGATTTCTTCAAGAGAACTGATTTTCTCGTGGGCAAACGCCTGAATCCGCTTCTGGTCAATCAGTGATTCAACTATAATTCCGTTTTTCGCCTGGGCGACCATTTTGTAGAGTCCCGGTTTGCCGCCAATGGCCATAATCTCTTTCAAGTCCATAAAAATTCCTGATTTTTTGCAAAAGTATAAAATATCGGGAATTCTGCATTCGCGAATTTTAAAATGTGTATGAATCTGCCTCAGCCCCCGCCCTCTGTCGATTTGTGATTCCTCCTTTGTCGGAATGACTTTGTGCAGCAGGTGGTTATGGGGAGCGCGTGGTGGCAAAGCAGTCACCTGTTTCTTTTCAGCCGCCACCTGCTCAATAAAAGGCGATCCGTCATTTCAAGCCTAGCGGGAAATCTGATGGAAAAGAGCAATTTCCGGCTTGAGATTCCTCCTTCGTCGGAATGACGGCTTGCCTGTTGGTAAAAGACTGACGCGGGTGGCGGCAATACGGACACCTGCTTCTGATCAGCCGCCAACCGCTCCAGTTTAATAAAAGGCGGCCCGTCATATCGGGCGCAGCGAGAAATCTGATGGAAAAGAGCAATACCCGGATTGAGATTCCTCCTTCGTCGGAATGACGGCTTGCCTGTTGGTAAAAGACTGACGCGGGTGGCGGCAAAAAGGATGCCTGCTTCAGTTCAGCCGCCACCCGCTCCCGCTGAATAAAAAGCGGTTCGTCATTTTGAGCGTAGCGAGAAAATTGATGGAATAGAGGGATTCCCGGGTTGAGATTCCTCCTTCGTCAGATGTAGGTTATGGAGTTACCTCATCAAGGCTACACTCCCCCTCATCCTCACAACCTTCCCCTCCATATCCGAATAACTTATTACCCGGCAAATAAATCCCCGTTGGCACATTCTTTCTATACCATCACTAAGAGGGCAAAGCCCGACCCCGGCAGAATTCATGAGAAGCCGGGTTGAGGTGCTATTATATTCAGGGCTACACTCCCTTTCAAGTCAGCATTTTTTTAAAGCTCATGGGGTAATTATCAGATAATCCTACCGGTGAAGGGGGCAAGTTATCCGTTTATCTGAAATTCCTGCACGATTTAATAAATACTCCCTCCCCAGATAAAGTTTCTGAAACCAGATAGTGGAGGATAACGACCTATAAGTTTATAATTTTTCAAATCAACCATTGCAGCTCTTGCTTCAAGAGTTTTAAGGTCTGAAGCCGTACAGGTTTCTTTTACCTCAAAGGCTGTTTGCCGGTCAAGTATAAAGTCTATTTCGGTTCCTGATGATTTTTCAAAGAAATTCAAATCACCTCTTAATGAAAGTTGCCCACATATTGCGTTCTCAAATATAGCACCGCTACTCAACGTGCCCGTTATATTTAATAACCCGTTGTCGGTAAAATAGATCTTTGCCTGTTTGCTTACTTCTTTATCAATACCTGATGTAAAAGGTTTAACCAATCGAATGAAGTAGGTGTATTCCAGCAGGTTGATATATTCTTTCACCTTATGGCGGTTCAGACCGGTGATTGCAGCTATCTTTGAATAATCAACACGACTTCCAACCCTGTTTGCCAGAAGTTTGATTAATTTATACAACCCATCACTGGCTGAAAAATCTGATAGCAGCTTTATGTCAAGTTCAATATAGGAGTTCAGAATGTCCTTCAGGTAGTTGATTTTATCTTCGGGATCATGTGTCAATGCTACCTCAGGAAATCCTCCATATTTAATATAATGCTCATAATGGTGATTATAATACTCATAAAACACATGATGAAAATCTATAAGAGATGCATCCTTCAATTTGCGAATATCTGCATCATTAAAAAGTAAATATTCTTCAAAATCCAGCGGCCACAATTCAAATATTTGTTTGCGACCTGCCAGACTTTCAGAAAAATGATTTTTTAAATAAAATGAGCTCGAACCGGTAGCTAAAATCTTAATATCAAAAGAATCATAAAGGCTCTTGATTACGCTGGTACTATTAGGCACCAGTTGTATTTCATCAAGTGCCAAAACAGGGGAATTGCTCAGATCCAATCCGAGGAATTCCAGGCCACGCTCAATCGTTTTATAGGAATCTTCATTAAATAATGCCCTGTTCTCGATTCTTTCAAAGTCAAGGTAAAGTTTATTTTTATGTGGAACCTGATCAAGAAGATAATTCAGGGCGGTAGACTTACCAACCCTCCTGAGGCCAGTGATCACAGTAATTTGTTTTTTCGAAAGATGCCTGGCAAGAAGGGGAAATGCTTTTCTGATTATCATTGCTTTTGGAAAATTTGTACAAATATAATACAAAAAAGGGGATAAAATGTATGCTATTGTTACAATAATATCGCACCGCGCTATTTCTTTGCAATGCCAAATGGCATTAACTTGAGGAGAGGGTAGGGCAAGGTTTTACTTCACCAACGCCACACTCCCCCTCATCTTCACCACCTTCCCCGCCATATCCGAATAACTGATCACCCAGCTATACACTCCGGCCGGTGCATCCTTCCCATTCCATCCCTCTGCCGGGTTGGTGGTTTCGAAGATCAGTTGCCCCCAACGATTGTAGATTACCATGCTGAACTGCCGCACCCTTTCGTAATCAACTACCGGGCGGAAGGTGTCGTTAAGTCCGTCGTTGTTGGGGGTGAAGGCGTTGGGGACAAGAAAAGGTGATTCGGCTTCCGGCATTTTAAGATAAGTGGAATCAGCACCCGCGCATAGGTCGTGAGTGGTGAGCTGAAGGGTGTAAAGGCCTTCGGTGTTTACGGTGATTTCGGGCAGGGTGTCGCCGGTACTCCACAGGTAAGAGGCATAACCCGCAGGGCCGGCAAGCAGGTATTCGTTTTCAAACAGAATGGTATCCTGCAAAAACCAGTCGCGTGGATTCGGCATAACCTGCAGGGTGAGCAGGGTGGAATCGCTGCAGCCAAGGGCGTCGGTAACTATCAGTGCGTATGTGCCGGCATTGTCAATCGTTGCATTGGTCACAGTAAGTCCGGCCTGCGCAGAGGTTTCCCCGGAAGGTGCTTTCCATTGATAGGTCATTTCACCGGTGCCACCAGAGATTTCAAGAGTATAGGTAAAACTGCTGCCTTCGCAGATTGCAGTTACATAAGATTCAGCAAGGCCGGGTGCTGATGTCACGACCATGTTTCCATTCGTGTAATCAACCGGAATCGAAAGACCATTGTTATCGAGGAACAGGTTTACACCCGGTGCGGCATCCCATCTCAGTTCTGAGGCCCCTTCCGGACCGGCTTCGAAAACCAGATCCAGTATTTTCGCATTGTCAGGGAGCGACACGACGCCGGAACCTGACCATTCAATTATAATTTTTCCGGCTTCAGGGATCAGGTAAGGCTGCATGCCGGCCTGAAGCTGACCGTGGACATCCGTATATCCAAGACATTCCATGATGGCAGGATTGTAGTCAAGCGTAACCTTAAACGATCTGACCCCGTTGAAATTGCTGACATACAGCGGGGAAAACGCCGGGTTGCCCGAACAGGCCGACCCGTCACCGACGATGGCATTGAGATAAACAATTTCAAGGGTGGTGATGGTGATGGAAATGTAGGTACTGCATCCGTTTTCATCGGTTACTTCGCAAAGATAATCCCCGGCGGGGAGGTCGTCGAAGTAGCCATCGTTGATCTGCGTGATGCCGTTTACGGTATAGTAAATGGTGTCGCCTGCCGCGGACTGCGCTGTAAGGATAATTGTACCATCCGACTGTCCGGCCGTTGCAGGCAGCATCAGATGGTCTGTGATCTCCGGCCCGTCAGGGCTTGTGACCATTACCGGTTGCCCGTAAACGCTGGTACATCCGGTTGAATCGGAGGCCCAGGCATAATAAATCCCCGGGGCAAGGCCGGTAAACAGGCCGTTGTGCCATTGCGTCAGGGTATCGTTTTCACGCCTGATGAAGTATTGAATTCTTGAACCCAGCCCGGATACGGCAATGACAAATATTTCCGCATTGGCCTCATTACACAGGGCGTTTGTATTTGTAACCGTGTCAATCAGGAGGTTTCCGACATCCCTGATTTCGAAATTGGTTGCAGGCATGTTGCATCCATTTCCATCGGTGAAAGTCAGCTGATAAACACCCACCCCCAGATTATAAAGGTTGGGTGTTTGGCCTGCAGGGTTGCCGGAAATTATTTCCGTCCAGTTATAAGTAAACGGTGCCTGCCCGTTAATGCCGAGTCCGGTTATGGCCCCCGTCTGTCCGCCGCAGGTGGTCGGGCTTACAACAAGATTGTCTGTAATAAGGACGGCTGAAGGGTGATGCACCACCTGAACAGTATCGGTAAACGCGCAATCACCTTCGTTACGAACTTCAACCCAGTATTCGCCGGGAGTGTTCACGGTTATCTGCGGACTGAAGGAGCCATTGCTCCACAGATAAGAAGCATATCCGGGTCCGGGGGTCAGTACCGTGTTTCCGCCTGCACAGATTTTTATGGTATCGCCCAGCGAAAAAACAGGCAAACCGAAAATATGAACGCTTCTGGTGGAAGTATGCTGCGTGCCGTTAGGAAAAACAACGGTAACCGACACCTCGTATTCGCCGGGCGTTGTGTAGATGTGCCAGGGGTCGGCGTCCGTACTTGTGTTGGCTGCGCCGCTTGCCGGATCGCCGAAATTCCAGAGCCAGGAAACGGGTGCCGGTGAAAATCTTGAATCAAACTTAATGGTATCACCTTCACAGCTTCCCGCCCACTCGAATTCGGCCATAAATGAACTGATAAAAGTCGGGAGTCCCTCCCAGGGATTGAAGGTTTCAACGACCATTAATTCAATATTGCATGCTTCGCCTTTTGCCGAAGGATTGTTGATGGCTGAAAGATATCCGTTGATACTGGTTCCGTTATCTTCGGACTGGGCAAAATATATTTTACCGTTATTTGCTAAAAGCAGGTTTCCGTAGCCAAAAACAGATGAGTCTCTGACCATTACAACTTTTGCATCCATGAACTGGGTAAGGTCAGCTGCTTTACTCATTTCATACTGCGCGATCCATCTTTCATGCAAAGCAACCGACGGCCGGTAGATTCCTTCACTCATGTAAAGATAGTCGGAATTTGCCGAGAACTCAATGCCCTGTACCGACTGTGACCCCCTGTTGAATAGCAGCACCGGTGTAAGTTGTCCGGTAACATTGTTGAAACGGTATATTTCGGTCATTCCCTGATGCCCTGCGGTGCCGTTGCGGTCAGCAAACACAAGATACTTGCCGTCAGCCGAAATTTTCATGTATTCCGACTGATTTCCTTCGGCCGGAAAGTTGAGGATGCAGTTTGAAACTACCGGAGTCTGGTTTACTCCTGACTGATCCACCAGATAGCTGAGAAACTTATTGGGGCTGCGGTGGTTGCGCAGGATGACCCAGTAGGCATCCCGGCTTCCGTGTTTTACTCCCTGAATGGTTTCGTAGGTGCTGTCGGCGGCAATCAGGGGTATGTTTTTCTGGCCTTCAATGATTCCGCCCAGACCCCCGTCAAGGGCCATGTCGATGACCGAGTATTCCGAGCCTGCCCTGTTGGTAGTGCCTGATCTTCCGCCAACCGTGAAAAAATAGAATTTGCCCGGATCGCCCGGTTTGGGAAATGCAATGCACGGGTTGGTCGCAAAAGCTGCAGCCATCAACCCGTCGCTGTTCAACATTAAATCATAGTTTCTGTTAAAAAGTTCTATCCCGTCAGAATAAAACAATAAATTTCCGGCACTATCGGATAAGGACGTTGAACCATAGAATGAAAAGAGTCCGTTGGGAGCGGGAACGTATGCCGGTGAGCCCGAGGAAAAACTGATCCAGGAACTCCAGCCGAAAATCCAGTTATCGGCTTCGCGCTGGGCCGAAACACTGAGGGAAATAATGCAAAGGCCCAGTATCAGCAATCGCTTCATGTAAAATTGTTTAACTATTGCAGATGATTTTCCCAAAAATAGCTATTATTTATAAAATCGTCAGTTCTTTATGAGTAAAATGCCATGAAATTATCCGGGAAAATATCCGGCCTTGGTCCGGATGCTTTACTTTTCTTCAGACGCTCCGCTTTGCCGAATATATTAGTGCGGTATGAAAAGGCTTATCTCTCAATGATTTCCGTATTGCTAATTTCCTAATTCAAGTTATTCTTAAATTTTCATATGCATAAATTATCACTTCTTCACATTCTCACATTCTCACATTTATTTTATTACCCGGTAATTCCGGTACTCTCCAATCCTCCATCCAGTAAGGCTTTCGATGAAATGCAGCAATCTTGATTTAAAGGGCAGGCGTTTTTGGGTGGGATCGAAACTGAACAGCCAGTTAAGCCGGTTGATGCGGTTCTGCATTACAGCCGGATGGGTTCCTTTGAAAAGGGCCAGGGAGTCGATGCCGGAATAGTCGAAACTGTCAGCTTTCGGGATTTTCTTCTCCACCCACTCATCGTTGTGCCAGAGTTTATGGAAGTATTCCTGCTTGGCCTGCTGCAGCTCGGGTGGTTTTACCCAGCCATAGTGATACATGGTTGCTTCAACGGGTTTCACGTTCAGCGGACGGCCGTCTTTGCGGAAGCCCTGGGCGTCGCGGTAGGAGCGGATTGACTTATCGTTGCGGATTACCCTCACCTCGCGCCGGTACCAGCGCCGGCTGTCGCCGATGTAGTCGTAGGAGCCGTAAAAATGGGTGTAATTCAGCAGCAGTCCTTCCACCCGTGGATCATCCTTCCAACGCAGCATCGCTTCTCTGACAGGCTCCAGGTATTGCTCGTGCAACACCTCATCGCCCTGTATGTAAAATGCCCAGTCGCTGTCGCTGTTCAGGGCGTCAAAGGCCTTATCGGTTTCCAAAGCCAGCACGCGTCCGCCTTCACGCAGACTGTCGTCCCAAACGGTATCGATGATCCGGATCTTGGGGGAACCTATGCCCAGGATCAGGTCACGGGTGCCGTCCTCGGAATTGCCGACTGCCACCACGAATTCATCGCAGATCGGAAGTATGGAGGTGATGGCTTCCACCACAGGATAATCGAATTTAACGGCATTGCGGATAAAGGTGAAACCGGAGACTTTCATTGGTTTGAGTTTTTGCAAAAGTAAGGAGTTTTGATATTTCGGATTTTTGATTTTTGAATTCGGATTGATATGATTGACCGTGCTGATGGTTGTTTTTCATAAAGACAGGATTCACAGGATTTACAGGATTTAATAGTTTGGCAGGATTAACAGGATTGACAGGATTTAATTGGTTGACAGTATTGACAGGATCAGGAGGTCTCAGATGCCGGACATAATTTCAGGTAAACCAGTTATTTTATAATTCTAACCTCAACCCTGGTTGCTGAGCGACGGTTGGTGAGCGACGGTGGTCGAGCGATGGTGGTCGAGCGTAGCCGAGACCAGCCGAGACCAGCCGAACCAAGCCGAAACACAACCTCAGCCTCAACCCTGGTTGCTGAACGACGGTGGTCAAGCGATTCCGATCCCGATCGCCATCGGGACTATCGGAACGAGACCAGCCGAAGCACAACCTCAACCTCAGCCCCAACCCTGGTTGCTGAGCGACGGTGGTCGAGGGACGGTGATCGAGCGACGGTGGTCGAGCGACGGTGGTCGAGCGGAGCCGAGACCAGCCGAGACCAGCCGAGCCAAGCCGAAACCAGCCGAGCCAAGCCGAAACACAACCTCAACCTCTACTCCGGCAGTCTCAAAATCTTACTCTCAGCGTGAATTTCAATCCGGCTTCCGGCTCCGTTTTTTTTACTACTTTTGCACCTTCTAAGAAATCAGCTTTCATTACACATGGAAATTCCCGCCAAATACGACCCTTCGGGCATTGAGAACAAATGGTACCAATACTGGCTCGACAATAAATTCTTTCATTCGGTTCCGGACGAGCGCGAACCATATACCATAGTGATCCCTCCGCCCAACGTTACCGGAGTGCTTCACATGGGCCACATGCTCAACAATACCATTCAGGATGTGCTGGTGCGGCGTGCCCGGATGCAGGGGAAAAACGCCCTGTGGCTGCCGGGAACGGATCATGCTTCCATCGCGACGGAAGCCAAGGTGGTGGCCAAACTTAAAGAAGAAGGCATCGAAAAATCGTCGCTTACCCGTGAAGAGTTTCTGGCACATGCCTGGGAATGGAAGGAAAAACACGGTGGTATCATCCTGGAACAGCTGAAGAAACTCGGCGCTTCCTGCGACTGGGAACGCACAAAGTTTACCATGGACGAATCCATGTACGAGTCGGTGATCGATGTGTTTATTGACCTGTACAACAAGGGACTTATCTACCGCGGGGTGCGTATGGTGAACTGGGACCCCAAAGCCCTGACCGCCCTCAGCGATGAGGAGGTGATTTACAAAGAAGTTAAATCAAAACTTTATTACGTCCGTTATAAGGTTGAAGACAGCGCCGACGAATGGGTTACCATCGCCACCACCCGTCCCGAGACCATTCTGGGCGATACGGCGGTATGTTACCATCCTGAAGACGAGCGGTTTAAACACCTTGCCGGGAAACGCGTACTGGTGCCCCTGGTCAAACGGTCGGTTCCTATGATCGCCGATGAATATGTGGATCGCGAGTTTGGTACCGGATGCCTTAAAATCACGCCTGCCCACGATATCAACGACTACAATATCGGGCTGAAACACAATCTGGAGTCCATCGATATTTTCAACAACAACGGAACGCTGAACGAGAAAGCCCTGCTATACGTCGGACAGGACCGTTTTGCCGTGCGCGAACGGATTGTTGAAGACCTGCTGAATCACGGCCATATCCTTAAAATTGAGGACTATGTGAATAACGTTGGTTTCTCGGAGCGTACCGACGAGGTGATTGAACCCAAGCTTTCGGTGCAGTGGTTCATGAAAATGGATGAAATGGCCAAACCGGCCCTGGATGTGGTGATGAACGACACGGTGAAGTTTCATCCCGAGAAATTCAAAAATACCTACCGCCACTGGATGGAGAATGTACGCGACTGGTGCATCAGCCGTCAGCTTTGGTGGGGACAGCGGATTCCCGCCTATTATCTTAAAACAGGAGAGGTTATCGTTGCGAAATCGATTGAGGAGGCGCTCGAAAAAGCCCGTATTCTCACCGGAAATTCCGCATTGCTCCCTCAGGACCTCAGGCAGGACGAGGATGTGCTGGATACCTGGTTTTCCTCCTGGCTGTGGCCCATCTCTGTATTCGACGGCATCCGTAATCCGGGTAATCCCGATATAAAATACTATTACCCGACCAACGATCTGGTAACCGCGCCGGAGATCCTGTTCTTCTGGGTTGCCCGGATGATCATGGCAGGGCTTGAATATCAGCATGATATCCCGTTTAAAAATGTTTACCTGACTGGGATTGTAAGAGATAAGCTTGGCCGTAAGATGTCGAAGTCACTCGGCAATTCGCCCGATCCGCTGGAGCTGATTTCACGGTTCGGCGCCGACGGAGTAAGGGTGGGAATGCTGCTCACATCCCCGGCAGGGAACGACCTTCCGTTTGATGAAAGCCTCTGCGAGCAGGGACGCAACTTCAGCAATAAAATATGGAATGCACTCCGGCTGGTCAAAGGATGGACCATCGACCCGGAGTTACCCCAGCCCGCCTATGCCACGGTGGCTGTGCAGTGGTTTGAGTCGCGGTTTAACGATGCCCTGGCGCAGATTGAGGAGAACTTCAGTAAATACAGGCTGTCGGAAGCCCTGATGGCAGTGTATAAACTGGTGTGGGACGACTTTTGCGCATGGTACCTCGAGATGGTGAAGCCCGGCTATCAGCAACCCATCGACCCGGCTACCATGTCGGCAACCACAGCATTTTTCGGCAGGCTGATGCAGGTGCTGCACCCCTTTATGCCTTTTATTACCGAGGAAATATGGCAACTGCTCGAAGAGCGTAAACCAGGCGAAAGCATTATGGTAAGTACAATACCGGTCTCCGGAACTTATGATTCAGCGTTGCTGTCGGCCTTCGAACATGCAGAACAGGTCGTGATCGGTATCAGAAACATGCGCAAGGAGAAAAACATTGCCTTTAAGGACAGTATTGAACTGCTTATTAAAGGGGAGAACCCTGCATCCGCTTATGACGGGGTGGTGGCCAAGCTGGGGAATGTGAGCGCCTTAAGATATGTGGATGATAAACCATCGGCTGCCGCAGGTTTTCTTGTAAAATCCACTGAATATTACATTCCCCTTGGCGAAGGCGTGGACCTGGCTGAGGAGCGTGAAAAATTGCAAAAAGAACTGGATTATATGCAGGGATTTCTTGATTCAGTGATGAAAAAACTGGGCAACGAACGCTTCGTCAGCAATGCAAAACCTGAAATTGTTGATAATGAAAAGCGTAAGCAGGCCGATGCTGAAGCAAAAATTCAACTGCTCAAAGCCCGGCTCGGAGAATTGAAATAGATTTCCGGTGTTTATTACGCGTGTTGCAGAAATCAGGAATTACCTGTAACATGTTGAAATATTGTGTATTACTGAGACGGACGGATTGTAATCAAAGTGTAAAAACCATCTGCCGGTGAAAAATGTGAAAATTTTTTACTGTATTTGTTTGGTAATTGAGAATTAGATTATATTTGCGCTTATTTTTTAATTTTTACCAATATCATGAAAACAGGAAAAGTAAAATTCTTCAACGAATCAAAAGGTTACGGATTTATTCTTGACGACGAGTCAGGAAAAGAGTACTTCGTTCATGCTACCGGCCTCATCGACCGTATCAATGAAGGTGATTCAGTAACGTTTGAACTTCAGGAAGGAAAGAAAGGCTTAAATGCCGTAAAGGTTAAATTAGCCTAACTCTATAGTTTGCGCTTTAATCTTATGGGGCTGTCGGGAGACAGCCTCTTTTTTTTACCACCGGACTCCTCAGGCTGTGGAAAATTTCAGACAAGCTGCCATACGCTGACAACATCCGGCCATTCATTCCCGGCTTATTTCATCATTTATATCCCGCTGATCTGTTTCCCTGTATTTTATCATTTTGTTTTTATTAATGAGCTGTAATAAAGCGATATAAGTTTTATCATTAATGAATTTTTTTCGGCATTATCATCTTAAAGCTGCATTTCAGAGCTGCGGGCAAATTCAATTCGACATTCAGGATACTTTCCGGCCTTCTTCTTGCTAAGGTGCACCGGAGAATTATTTAGTTCTGTGTTACTTTGAAGGAGTTGAGGGAATCGTACTTTTTGATTCAAACCTTAAATCAATTAGTATGAAGCGATTTTTGATGATTTTAGTTGCATTATCGATGGTGATAGCGGGTTCTAAAACCACCCGCACGCAGCGTGGTGCTGCAGTCGGAGCCGCCACCGGAGCCGCCCTGGGAGTCATCATAGGAAAAACGGCAGGCAATACCAGCGCCGGTGCGGTTATCGGCGCCACCGTCGGTGGAGTGGCCGGGGCCTTTATCGTTAAACAGATGGAAAAAAAGCCGGGGAAATCATGCGCAAAGTGCCTGATGACGATGAACTGGCCAAGTATTACAAGCCTTTTGATATGGGCGCCAAAGTGATGGCCGGATATGAACTGCCAGCAGGACTGCAGGTCATCCTGAAAGCCTCATTGGGCATCGCCAACATTGAGCCCTCATTCAACGGCCAAAAGCCCGATAACAATACAAAGAATGTTGGATTCGGCCTGTCGCTCGGGTATGTTTTTTAAATTTACCGGCAAGGTTCATTGAAGCATCAAAATCTGTCTCAGAAGCTGTAATTAAAGTAGCTGACAATAACCGGACATGAAAATATCATAAACCATTGTGCGCGGTTGGCTGATGAACTTATACAAGTAACGGGAATGTCAGAAAAATATTAATAAATTGCTTTTGAGGCAGATTTTTATATATCCGTTGCTTTTGTGCTGATTTTTTTCATAATTTTAACATATAAATCTTTAGAACCCGGGAGTATTATTTGAATGCCCGGAGCAGATTGATAATACCGGATGAATTGAATGATCAGCATATGGGAATTTAGCTTATAATTCTAAACACAACTTGTTCAGATTCATTGAAAAGAGATCCTTCCGGTAATAATAATTTAATAAGAAGCAGGCAGGGATAAAAGCCTGTGCCTCTATTCTGATGGTATAAAAGCGGACTGCTTACTACCTTCGATCGGGCCTGATATCACACAGTTATGTTAACAAGAAAAAACAAGAAGATCCGCAATCCCCTGAAGCCTTACCGGCCTCCCCGCTACGGAGTTGTCCTTGAATCTGCCGGGTGGGTTGTGCTTGCCGCCACCTGGCTGTTTGTACTGATCAGCTACGAGCATCTGCCCTACATTATCCCCACGCATTTCGACGCGGCCGGGCAGGCCGACGCATACGGTGCAAAGTCAGCCATACTTATGCTGCCGGTGATTTCCACGGTAATATTTATCGTGGTCAGCCTCGTCAGCTTCCTGCCCCGTATGCTGAGCCTTAAAGAAACCCTGAGCCCTTTGGAGGCGGGGCGGAAATATGGCGGCATTATACTTCTGCTGGTCTCAACGAAGCTGATCATGGCTGCGGCCTTCGGTTATCTGGCCTTCCGGACCATTCAGCAGGCAAAAGGGAATTCAGCGGGACTGGGCGGATGGTTTCTGCCGGTTTTTATTGCACTGACATTTATTCCCGTGCTCTTATTCGTAACCGGCAGGCTCCGGAAAACCTGAACATTTCAGCCCGGTGCCGGAAATAACAGGGGTGGAAACGGTGTTCAGGGAATGCAGAAGGATATTCATATGATAGTTTGCAGCAGGTCTGCTGTTTTCGGTTCAATCATTTATTGATTGTCAATTATCATCTTAATCTTTAGTTATGCCGGTTAATTATGTATTGGTAGCGCGGCCCAATCCGATGGATTCAGCGGTGCCGCGCAAGTACTATGCCCAGGCCAAAGCCTCAGGCAGCATTCATCTGAAACAACTCAGCAAAAATATGGCGGCCAGGTGCACGGTCACCTCTTCCGATATCCTGGCTGTGCCGGATGCGCTGATACAGGAGATGGTCGCGGAGCTGGGGAAAGGCCGCATTGTTAACCTTTGCGACTTCGGCAGTTTCCGCTTTACCTTATATGGCGAAGGTGCCGGAACGAAAGCGCAGTTCAACAGCGGGCTGATCCGTGGCAGCCGCATCGTGTTCCGTCCGGGCGCGTGGATTGAAACGACCATACTTTGAGGCTCCGGTCCTGCAGCTTTAGACGCGCTTTGCGCAAGCGTCTGGCTTGAAGTATGTTGGTGATGAAAACCGGGAATCAACTTGCAGTAATGTTCCTCTCAAAGATGCAATTCAAAAGCAATTCACAAGCGGGATTAAAATCGCGCGGAATAAGCGTGTCAGGATCCGGGCAAAGTTACGGTCCGATAGTTTTATGCGATGTTACCCAACCCATTATTTCTTTGCCTGCCCGTTTTAAAAAAGAGCCCGCCGGCACTTTTCAGGGCCGGCGGACCGTATGATTTCTGATTGCTGCTGGTTATAATGCCCGGGAGGATTTTGAGTGTCCCGGAATAATTTTAATAGATTGTTACAGGAACATTGGTAAACTGTCCGTTGGTAAATTCCACAACATCGTAGTCGAAGTTTTTAGCCCTGCAGTGGAATGTACCCGAAACCAGTTTTTTCTCCATGTCGTATTTGGTAATCGTCAGTTCGCCCACCACGCCATTGACAAACAAGGTGGTGTAGGTGCCCAGCCCGGGTGTGGAAATGCTGAACATGGCCCCTTCGCCTGGTTCCGTAATTTCCTCAGTGCCTGTGGTTATGCTGAATGAAACCGCCACCTGGTCGGAAGGCGAATTTCTTGAAGCGCTGATGGAGGTGCTGCCATTCGCTGAAGTGTAAACAGCCGTAACGGTTGTGGATTCCCAGGTTACGCCGTTGTACTCTACCGAAAGACTGGCGGGTTCTTCTTTGTTTTCATCATCATTATCTTTTGAACATGCAACAATCATGGTCATAGCGGCCAGCAACAGGCCGGCAAATTTCAGTTTTTTCATAAAGTTAAGATTGATTAATTGTTTAAGAGATCACTCAGCATCTGTCAGAAATATCTTGTTTTAGTCTATGGCAAAGATGTATGCGGCAAATATAGCAAATTAAAAATGCCGGAATAGTATGCGGAATCCGTTTTCGGCCGGCATCCGGTTTTTTCCGGTCTGTAAGGCAAAATATTCTATATTTGAAAGAGCATTGCCGGGTTCTGCCAAAAACTGTTTTCCTTTATGGAACTTCCCCTTTTAAAAGAAGTCGTAATTATTCTGGGCTTATCTGTGCTGATTATACTGATTTTTCAGCGGATGAAGCTGCCATCCATTCTCGGCTTTCTGATTACAGGGATGATCGCCGGCCCTAATGGACTCAGCCTGATCGGGGCAGCCCATGAAGTAGAGATATTGTCGGAGATCGGGATTATATTTTTATTGTTTATCATCGGGATTGAGTTCTCCATCAGGGGGCTGATAAAGATCAGGCATACGGTGTTATTGGGTGGCTTGATGCAGGTGGGAGGAACGCTAATACTGACAACCGCATTTGCTTATCTTCTTGGACTGTCGTTGCCAAAGGCGGTTTTTATGGGTTTCCTGATTTCGCTGAGCAGCACAGCTATCGTATTGAAACTATTGCAGGAGCGGGGGCAGATGAATACGCCCAACGGAAAAATTGCGCTTGCTATTCTGATATTTCAGGATCTGATCGTTGTCCCTATGATACTGGTCACCCCACTGCTTGCCGGCAATAGCGGCAATTTACTGATGTCGTTGTTGCTGATGTCGGGCAAGTTTCTGATGGTGGTTGGCTTGCTGTATATTCTGGCCCGGTATGTTGTACCATTGTTGCTCGACCGGGTAGTGAAGGCCAGGAGTCGCGAACTTTTTATTTTAACCATGGTGGTCATTTGCTTTGCCACAGCCTGGCTTACTTCTTCGGTTGGATTGTCGTTGGCGCTGGGAGCATTTTTTGCCGGGTTGATCATATCCGAGTCAGAGTACAGTCATCAGGCAACGGCAAGCATCCTCCCTTTCCGGGAAATCTTCATCAGCTTTTTCTTTGTATCGGTGGGGATGCTCACTGACCTGCAATATTTTGTCGGAAATCTTCCGGTTCTGCTTTTATTTACCCTGGCGGTGATCGTACTTAAGCTATTGATAATCATAGTAACGGTGATGCTGATGCGTTATCCGCTACGAACCGCGCTGATCTCCGGTTTTACACTTTTTCAGGTTGGGGAGTTTGCCTTTTTGCTGTCAACCATTGGTTTGCGCCATAATTTGCTTGAGCAGGATGTTTACCAGAATTTTCTGGCGATATCCATACTAACTATGGGGATGACCCCCTTTATGATTGCTTATGCCCCTGCAATAAGCGACTGGCTGATCAGGGCGGGTTTACCGGCCCGGGTGCGCGATCGTTTGATGCAGGTCCGTAACCGCAGGAAACTGCCGGAAGATTCTTCTTCAACAACATGGCACGATCATCTGCTTTTGGTCGGGTTCGGGATCAACGGCCACAATGTAGCCAGGGCTGCTGCCAAAGCAGGGATATCCTACGCTGTAATCGAACTTGATCCGGAAATTTTCCATCAGGCAAAGGCCGAAGGGGAGCCGATTGTATTTGGTGACGCTGCTGATGAAATGATTCTGCAGCATGTAAATACCCATGAAGCCAGGGTAGTGGTGATCGCCATTTCTGACCCTCATGCCACGCGTAAGATCATCAGCATGATACGCAGGCTTACCGAAACAGCCCATGTGATTGTGCGTACCCGATATGTTACGGAAATTGAGGAAACACTAAGGCTTGGTGCCGATGAAGTGATTCCTGAAGAGTTTGAAACATCAATTCAGATATTTACCCGGGTGTTGAACCGTTACCTGATACCATGGGACAAAATCCAGCATTTTACCGGGCAGATCAGGGCTCATAATTATGAAGTGCTGAGTAGTAAAGGAATTGGTATGGAAGGTCAGGCGCAGATACAATCGCACATACCGGACATGGTGATTGCAGTACTTCCGGTACAGCAGGATAATAATCGAATCGTGGGCAAAACATTGATTGAGAGCGGGCTCAAGTCAAAGTTTAATATCACAGTGCTCGCTATTCGCAGGGATAAGCGTTATATTACTGAAATTACCCCCTCTACTACGATCAGAACCGATGACATGCTCTTTTTATTTGGAAGTCCTGAGAAAATATCTGAGGTGAACAGGTATTTTGTCTTGTAAGAGATAGATTGCAGCGTGATTTTTTTATTTTGTAAATGCATATTGAATCAGGTTGGCCCCCATCCTCAGCGCTTTCAGCCGTGTCTCTTCCGAATCGTTGTGTACGGCAGGGTCTTCCCAACCATCGCCCAGGTCGGTTTCGTAAGAGTAGAAGCATACCAGTCTTCCTTCCCATATCAGTCCGAAGCCCTGCGGTGGCTTGTTGTCGTGTTCATGAATTTTGGGAAGCCCGTTTGGAAAAGGAAACCGCTGATTGTAGATGGGGTGCGAAAAGGGAAGTTCAATGAAATCGAGTTCGGGAAATACTTTTTTCATCTGTGGCCTGATGTAAGGATCCATGCCATAGTTATCGTCGATATGCAGAAATCCTCCCGCTATCAGGTAATTGCGCAGGTTAGCCGCTTCCTGCCCGTCGAAAAGGACGTTGCCGTGGCCGGTCATATGTACGAACGGATAGTTAAAGATGTCGGGGCTGCCGGCATCCACTGTGGCATAGTCAGGGTCAATATTGGTTCTGAGATTTTTATTGCAGAATTCTATCAGGTTAGGCAGCGCTGTGGGGTTGGCGTACCAGTCGCCGCCGCCGCGGTATTTCAGCAGGGCGATCTGTACAGGAGCGGGGGCAGATCCTGCCATCAGCAGCAGGGGCAGGGCCAGCAGCAGTATTTTTAGTTTTACTTTTCGCATCAGTTTTGTGTTGGTAAATTAAGTATTGATCAGGTTAACAATAAAACAGGCGGTCAGGGCGGCGGTTTCTGTCCTGAGGCGGGCTTTGCCCAGGCTCACCGGTCTGAAGTCAGCCTGAACGGCCTGTTGTACTTCCTGTTTGCTGAAATCGCCTTCCGGGCCGATCAGGACCAGGGTGTCTTTCCGTGGCTGACAACTGTCTTTCAGGTGCAGGGTTACCTGATCGTCGATCCATGCGATAAAGCGGTGATCAGCGGCTTCGGGGCGTTTGAACAACTGCTGCAATGACACGGGTTCATGGATTAAAGGCAGGGTAGCCTTGAGCGACTGTTTCATGGCTGCGACGGCTACTTTCTGCAGCCGGTCGGTCCTCAGCTTTGTGCGCTCGGAATGTTCGCACCATACCGGGATAATCTCGTCCACCCCGAACTCGGTTGCCTTCTCGATAAACCATTCGAAGCGGGCGATGTTTTTCGTCGGGGCAACCGCCATGATCAGCCGGAAACTGCGCGGGTCTTCCGGGGTTATCCCGGTTATCCTGACCGTGAATTTTTTGGGTCCCGGATCTTCGAGGATGGCCTCAGCAAAGTTGCCGAGTCCGTCGGTAAGCCTGAGCCGTTCACCGGTTTTGAGCCGCATTACCCTGAGGTGGCCAGCTTCATCGGCAGGCAACTCTTGCAGCACTTCGCCGTTACGGTAAACTTCGCCGAGGTTCTTTCCGGGCAGGTAAAACAGGTGCATGTCAGGTTTCTTTATCGGACTCACAAAGATAGTAAAGAAGCCGGTTGATGGACTTTTGTCTGACCTGTTCTTCCATTATCTTGTTATGTGTTGTTCAGTTCCTGCCTGAATTGAAAGGGATAAAAAAAAGCCGCAGGATGGCTGCGGCTCTTTCTGCTTAAAACTTTTACTATTCAATGATCAGTTTCAGTTGCTGGCGTTTTTCGCGCGAAGTAATGCTCAGCAGGTAGATACCGGCCGGCAGTTCGCCGGTTTGCAGGGTAAACTGCTGACCGTTACCAACATTGCGGGTAAGCATCTTTTTGCCATAGACATTGTATAAGCTGAGTTCCGTTCCTGTAAGCATAGTTTCGGACAGGATATTGAAAACGTTCTTTCCGGGATTCGGGAAGACACTGATTCCTGAAACAGGATTGATCCGTATGTCGCTTCCAACGAGGTCGGTCACGTAGATGTTGTCAAGGTAAAGACTGTTGCCGCGGCGGTGCACCGATTCGAAGGCAATGCGCACGTCGTTAAGGCCTGCCCACTGGCTGATGTCGATCAGGAAGCAGGAAGGATTGCCCGGGTTGCCGCACCAGTCACCGGGAAGTGCCGGAACAAACAGTCCGGTATCCACCACCGCATGGGTGCTGAAATTATTACTTCCGTCTTCGCCGATGGCAAATACCCTTTGCCAGTTGAGCCCACAATCGGAGGATAGGTAAATTACCAGCGAATCGGTAATCTGTGAATACCTGCGGACATATGCATGTTCAAAGCCAAGGAACGCAGCGGTGAACCCCTCCAGGTTGAGCGGCGGGGAGATCAGTCTGTCGCGGGGGCCGGGGGCGGAAGCGTAATCAAAGAAATTCATCATGATGGCATTGCCCGGTGAGGAACTTCCCTGTGCCTGTGTAAGGCTCCAGGTGGTTTTGTTGTCGGGGTTTTCTGCCTGCCATCCATTGGTCTGCAACGAATTGCTTTCCCAGTCCTCGCCAAAGGGAATGGCGACACCGCCCACCTGAATATACTGCTCTCTGGTAACAGATGTTGCTCCGTTGACATTGGCAGCTTCGAGTGTAACTGTGTAATTGCCCGGGCTGTTGAACGATACCTGGGGATGCTGTGAATTTTCGGTTGTTCCGTTGACAAAGGTTACATCTGCCGGTTCAAAACTCCATTGCCAGGATTCGGGGCAGTAAGCAGTGTTATCGGTAAACTGTACAATGGCATTGTCGTTTGAGCAGAAAACCCTTGTATCGGCCGAGAAGTCGGTCGCGGGCAGAATGCTGTTGCTGACCGTGATAAATCCGGTTTTCAGTTCGGTGCTTGTACCGGCAGGGTTGGCAACGGTAAGGCTTACCGAGTAGGTTCCTTCGGTGGCCCAGGTAATCCCTGTCGGGTTCTTTACCGTTGAGGAAGGGGTATTTGCTCCGGGGAACGACCAGTACCATTCAAAGGGGATGCCGAGTGAGAGATCGTTGAAATTCACGGCGCAGCCTGCCGGCACTACCGTTTCAGAAGCGCTGAAATCGGCCATGGGGGCGGAATAATTTACGGGAGACTCCCATAATCCCCTTCCGTAAGTTCCGGCACGGATCACATCTCCGTTGGGGCCTGCGGGATCATAATAGATCTCAAGTTCAGTTACCTTGCCGGCAGCCGGGAAACCATCGGAGAACATGATCCAGTCGGTCATGGTTCCGTCTTTGTAAAATATCCCTATATCTGTACCCAGGTAAAGTCCTTCGGGGCTGTTGCGGTAATAAACCAGTGTATTCATCTGCACATCGGGCAGGGTGCCGGTGATTTCGGTCCAGTTGTATCCCTTGTCTGTTGATTTGAAGATGCTGTTCTGCTGAACAATGTAGACCGTGTTTTCATCAACCGGGCTGGTTTCAATGGCGGTAATGGTTTCCGCTGAGGGAAGGTTAGGGGTCAGGGTGTTCCAGGTAACCGCGCTCTCTTTCACATTGTCGCTGCGATAAAGCAGGTTTCCGCTGGCAGCATACATGATGTTGGTATTTACCCTCGACTGGCTGAGTACACTCAGGTTGCTGGTGTTGATATTGGAAATTTTTGCCCAGCTTACGCTGTTGGTATTGCCCGCCTTGATGTTGGTGCTTCTCCACACATTCTTGTAGCCTATAAACATCACATTGCCATCGAAATGATCAATCAGGAAGGGGGTTACCCAGGCGCCGCTTTCGGTGATGCCATTGGAACCCTGCCCGGCAATCTGTCCCTGGGAGTTATGGTTGAAGATACGGTTGATCGAACCATAATAGACCGTTGAATAGCTGTAACGGTCGTCGGTGGGGTCGAAGGCGCATTCCATACCGTCTCCGCCGCCTACGGCAATCCACTCGGTGCCTGTGTAGGTCGAGGTGCCGTTATCCTGATAGCCGTTGATTACGAAGTTTTTGTTGGTCGCGCTCTGTCCGATCTTGTATGCCTGACTGATCACCAGACCGTTTGAAATTTCGGTCCACGATTGTCCTCCGTTGGCTGTCCAGTAAACCCCGCCGTCGTTCCCGGCATAAAGGCGGTTGTTCAGCGGATTATATTCAAGTACATGAAGGTCGGCATGAACCGACTGAACGCCGCATCCGCCATACCAGTGGGCGGTGATAAACCAGTTGGTTCCCCCGTTGGTTGATTTGAAGATATTGACCCCACCGGCGTGGATGATGTCGGGATTTTCCGGGTCAACCGAAATATCGAGATCATACCAGGCCTGTCCGCCGCTGCCTCCGTTGCAGTCCCAGGCCATGATGTTGGGCGTGGTTGAACGCAGGGTGAATGATAGTCCGCTGTCGTTTGAGCGGTAAATGCCTTTATAGGAATCGCTGTTGGTAACAAGAAAATAAACGATTTCCGGGTCGGCAGGTGATACGCCGATGACCCCGCGGCTGCCGCCGGTCAGGCCATTGCTGATTACCGTGAATGTTTCGCCGTTGTCGGTCGAACGGTAAAAAGTTCCTCCTACTGCAGCATAAACGATATCGGGATTGCCTGGCTTAAAAACCACTTCCTTGAAGTTGCCGTTGGCCTTTTTTACCCAGCTTGCACCGGCGTCAACGGATTTGTAGAATCCGTTGCTGGTTGCGGCAAGTATGATGTTATTGAAAACAGGATGGATCAGCAACCTGCCAACGGTGGCATTGCCCATGCCGTTGGATGACAGGTCCCAGGTGTAACCGCCATCCAGGCTTTTCCAGACTCCGAGTCCGGGGGCGTCGCCGGCATCGCGGTCGCCGGTGCCCATATAAATAACGTCAGGGTTGGCATAATCAACTGCTATGGCCGATACTCCAAGGGTAGGCAGTATGTCGGTATAGCTTTCCCATGTCTGGCCACCGTCATGGGTTTGCCAGAATCCTCCTGAGGGAGCGCCGATGTAAATGGTGTTGGCATCTGTGGGATGGAAGGCAATAGCGTTGACACGGCCAAGGCCACGGTAACCGTTGTATCCCGAAGGCACGGTGAATGGTCCCAGCGGGGTCCAGTTGCCGGCTGTTGTGCGGCTGCTGTTTCTGCTGATGTATTCATTGTATGCCCTGATGTCGCGGTCGGCGGCGGGGCGGGTACCATCGGCCGACACCCTTGGCTGCATCATGTATTCCCAGCGCTTGAAAGGTTTGTAGCCACTTCCCTTGGTAATTTCCCGGCCTTCCCAGTATGTGTTGAATGCTTTTTGCGTTTCAAAAAAGTTGGCAGAAGGATCCTGCATCATCTCAACCCAGTAGGGGTAATTTGCAGTGTCGTTAACGGCATTTTGCGCCGAAGCAGGTGTGCTGAGTATGAGTCCCGTAAGTAAAGCGGTCAGCATCACTCCTGCCCAGATCGTTTTTTTCATGGATGGATTTGTTTGATTTATTGTAGTATGGTCCACAAAAATAATCATTTGCAGTTTACATACGCAGTTCGCATTCATATTTAATTCCGAATTTATCCATACATAGTCCCATAGGGCTTTCTATGGTTTACGGGGATAAAAAAAAGGAAGTCCCTGAACGGAACTTCCTTACTTCGCACATTTAAAAGAAATGACTTTAAGTTGCAGGGCCGGCGTCAGGGCATGGTGTCTTCGCCGAGGGGGTCGTTCTTGATTTGTTTATCAAGAATTTTAAGTGCCCAGAGGCTCAGGTAATAGGATGCTATGATCATAGCCGGCCAGGCCAGAAACCAGAGGATTTTATCGAGATACATTTTTTTGCGTTATTAGGTTTAACATTTTAATAAATATGGGTGCCTTCCTCATCCAGTTCGGCTTTCTCAATCGGTTTGTTGTTGATTGATTTCCAGGCGAAAAAGATATAGGTGATTACAACCGGAACGAACAAAGAAACATAACTCATCGCGGTAAGCGTGTAATGGCTCGATGAGCTGTTGCGGATGGTCAGCGAATGCTGCAGATTATGCAAAGATGGGTAGAAAGCTGTATTGTTTAGCCCGGCAATCAGGAATAAGGCGAAAACAGCGAGTACGGTGCCGGCTCCGGTAAACCAGATGCCCCTGTTGCTCCTGCAGAAAAGAAACCTGCCAATGCCAGCCAGTACGCCCACGACCCCGGCCAGGAACAATACCAGTACTACCGGCATCTGAATCAGATTATGGAAATATTTGAATTTTTCCATAAAGACTTCTCCTGTGTCCGGGTTTACGGCAAAGCCCTGTTTCAGCAGCAGGTGTATCACGAAATAGAGGAAAAATACCAGAAAAGGTAAGGCATTGTATAACATCTGTTTTCTGGCGCGCCCGTGAATGTTTTCATCGCTGACACTGTTGACGATGTAAAGGATGCCCAGTACCCTTGCCAGGAAAAATACCGAGAGGCCGAGTGCGACATTGTGGAAGTTGAGTACCGCTTCCAGGCCATGGAAAGGCGTTTCCCAACGGGAAATTGCAGAATCGTAGATATTGGTCAGGTTGAGCTTATCAACCGAGAACATGGCTCCGTTGAAGAATGTGCCGACCGCCGTGCCTATCAGGATAGTTCCCAGCGCCCCGTTGATGAAGAGAAATGTCTCAAAAGTGCGTTTGCCAAGGAAATTATTGGGTTTGCTTCTGTATTCATAAGAAATGGCCTGAATGATAAACGCGAAAAGAATGGCCATCCACACCCAGTAGGCACCGCCGAAACTGGTAGAATAGAAGAGGGGAAAGGAGGCAAAGAATGCGCCGCCGAAAGTTACCAGGGTGGTAAAGGTGAGCTCCCATTTACGGCCCAATGTATTTACGATCATCGAACGTTCGGTATCGGTTTTGCCCAGGGTGTAAATAAGGGTCTGACCGCCCTGCACAAACATAAGGAAAACAAGCAGGCTGGCCAGCAGTGAAATGATGATCCACCAGTATTGCTGAAGTGTCAGTAATTCAAAAGTTTCAAACATCTTAATGTCCTCCTTCTTGTTTGGGTCCTAACTTGATTTGTTTAAACATAATCCTGAGCTCGGCAATGAGCAGGGTGGTAAAGATTACCGCAAACAGGACAAAGGTAGTTATCACCGCGTTGGTGTCGAGCCTTGATACGGCGGTCATGGTGGGCATCAGGTCCTGAATTACCCATGGCTGACGTCCCATTTCGGCGGTAACCCATCCCGACTGCGAGGCGATATAGGCCAGGGGGATATTGACAATGCCTATGGTCAGCCAGAACTTCGACCTGGAAATTTTTCCCTTGTATACAAGCAGGAGTACGATGGCAAAAAACACCAGGAACCACATGCCAAGGGCGACCATCAGGTGGAAACTGTAGAAAGTCAGCGGGACGTTGGGGACCAGCCTCGAGGGGTCATCCACAAAGTAACCGTAGCCGAAATACTGAAAGTTCTGATCGAGGATTTCTTTGGCCTCAGTCAACTTGACTTCATCTCCGGCTTCTTTGGCAGTCTTGTATTCGGCCAGGGCATCAATGGCGAGTTTGCCGCGGGCAATTTTTTCGGCAGCAGATGGGATGCCATGTTCTTCGTTTCCTTCCATCAGGTCCTTAACGCCGGGAATAAAGGCGTTGAAATCCTGAAACGCCATGTAGGATAGGAAATTCGGTACTTCAAGTTTGAAAACGAAATCCTTGATATTTTCATTGTTGGGATCTTCAGGCGTTGATGAAACCACCCCGATCGCGACCAGCGGCGCACCGCGCTGACCGACATAAAGGCCCTCGAACGCGGCAAATTTCATGGGTTGGTGACGGGCAACAACCTTGGCGCTGTAATCTCCGGTAAGAATGGTTAACAATGAGGTCACCAATCCGAATACGGCGGCTACCACGATGCTTCGTTTTGCAAAGACCAGGTGTCTCTTTTTGAGCAGAAACCATGAGCTGATTCCAATCACAACCAGCGCGGCAAGCATGTAGGAAGAAGAAATAGTATGGGTAAATTTGCTCACGGCCATGGGAGAGAACAGTACATCCCAGAAGTGCGCCATTTCATTCCTTGCCGTATCGGGATTGAATTTCATACCCACCGGCATCTGCATCCAGGCGTTGGCTACCAGTATCCAAAGGGCTGAAAGGCTTGCACCGAAAGCAACCAGCCAGGTGGAAACCAGGTGGAATTTTTTGCTCACCTTATTCCAGCCGAAAAACATTACGGCTATAAAAGTTGACTCTATGAAGAATGCCATGATGCCTTCAATGGCCAAGGGGGCCCCGAAGATATCTCCGACAAACCAGGAGTAATTCGACCAGTTTGTACCGAACTCAAATTCGAGGATGATGCCGGTAGCCACGCCAATGGCAAAATTGATCCCGAAAATCGTCATCCAGAACTTGGTGATGCGCTTCCATTCCGGATTACCGGTGCGCACGTAGATGGTCTCCATGATGGCCATAATAAACCCAAGGCCAAGCGTGAGCGGGACGAAAATCCAGTGATACATGGCTGTAAGCGCAAACTGTCCGCGCGACCAGTCAATCAGTGAATAGTCAAAGGTTTCTGTCATGATTGTGTGTATTTATTTAGGATTTGTTAATTGCTCAATCACATGATTGCTCCTGTCTTCATCGTTGTCAAAATTCGTCTTAAGGAAGTTCGGGAAAAAGAATATTTTAAGGATTACGAACATGACGAATAGTTTAATCAGAATAATGGCCCATAAAGTGCGGCCAACGGTCATGCTTTTGAACCCTTCATAATAAAAAGTGAAAATCCTGAGAATGATATTTTTTTTCTTCATAAAAGGTACGGATGATGGACTTCAAATATACCGAGAAACTTTCGTTTTTCATCCCGGATTTGTAATTTATAAAATGTCTAAATTGTTTAATGAACTAATAATAGGGTACATGAATACCATTATATTAAAGCAAAGAAAATAAATCAGATGTAATAAAATAAATATGATGAATGTCAGTAAAGAATTAAACAAAAATGACCGTAATGAACAAATGACCGTAATATGTTTTAGAAATGTGTTATTATGATGTTGAATGATTAGACAAAAAAATCCCGGATTGGTGCTGAAAACCATCCGGGAGTAATATGGGCATCCTGAAAAATTACTTGGCTTTTTATGCTTACTTACGCCTGAAATTATTCCACCAACACTTGTTTTGTCGCCGGGCCTTCTACCGTATATCCGACCTTTTCTATAGCCGCTGTTATTGCCTCAGTGTTGGTGAGCGTAGTGTCATAGCTCACAACGGTCAGTTCTTCGGTGTATGAAGCCATGGATTCGGTTACGCCTTCGAGCTCGTTTACGGCTTTCATCACCGTGTTTTCGCAGCCTTCGCAGGTCATGCCGGTAACATGCAGCTCAATGGTTTTGATGGCGGCCACATCTAAGTTGGCTTTTTCGGATTGATTGGTCTGGTTGCAGGCCATGAACAACAGGCCGGCAGTGAAAACCGCAAGAAATTTTTTCATACTTTGCTTAGCGTTTAAGAGGTTAGAGAAATATTGGTGACTCAGGACAAATATAGCGAATACTTTGTGTATCCCCTTGCCGGATTTACGATTGTTTTGCCCGGCTTCCGCTTATTTTTTCAGGAATTGACACATCAGGGTCATTTTCAAGCTCGTCGGTTACGGTCTTATCCCATTTGGGTGTGCCGAGGAGATGCGCCACCCTGCTTATTGCATGGGAGGCAACCGGGGCGGTAAGGAATATGAACACAATTACCATCAGGCTGATGGCAACTGTGTAAAAGGTTGAGAAATAGATGGCGGCGGCCGTTTGCAGTAAAAGGATCCCAAAGGCAGGAGCCTTGGTGGCTGCGTGCATGCGTGTATAAATATCCGGAAACCTGAGTACTCCGATGGCCGCCAGCAAGGAAAACAGTGAGCCGGCGATAAGCAAAACCGAGATGAGAATGACCTTAATCATAATACTTTTTTTTAAGGTAAGAGGCATAGGCCACTGTTCCGATAAAGATGACCAGAGCTACAATTGCAGCAATATCAAGATACCGGTAATTTCCGGAAGACACCGCAAAAACTATGGTAAATCCTATGCTGAGCGAGGCAATCAGATCAAGGGCCACAATTCGGTCGGGCAGGGATGGCCCCCTGAAGAGGCCGATCAGCGCCAGCAGCATAGCCAGCGCAAGAATTACAAGGCTTGTCAGGGTTACCCAATCAGGAAGTTGATTTGCCATTGCATTCATTCGAATACCTCCAGTACTTTTTTCTCAATGCCTTCTTTTATTTCTTTTTCAAATGCATTGCGGTTTTTAACATACATGCCGTGCACATAGATGTTCTTCTTGTCGTCGCTGATGTCCATGCACAGACTTCCGGGTGTCATGGTAATCAGGTTAAAAAGGATTAGTACCTGACTGTCACTTTTGGCGGCAATGGGGACTTTCACAATACCCGGACTGATTTTCATTACAGGGCTTAGAATGTCGCGGGCAAGTACAAGGTTGGCTATCACCATTTCCTTCAGGTAAAAAAGCAGGAAGATGAAGAAGTCAATTGTATTTTCGATGATTTTCGGCATAGCAGATTCTCTTTTTATTGACTCAGGTAATTGTTTCCCAGCACAGCTTCGATGTAGGGCCCGGGGTTGAGCAGTTGCATGGATGCATCCATTGCAAAATCCAGTATTGGCCTGACGGCAAATCCCATTGTCAGTGTAAGCAATCCCAGAAACGCAACGGGTAACACCATGGAGACAGGCAATTTCCCGTTTTCACCTTTAAATGGGTCACTGTTTTCAGGCCTGGCTTTCCAGAAGGCTTCATTCCAGATTTTTACCATAGAAAAGAGGGTGAAGAGGCCAACGGCCAGTGCCACAAATGAAATGACATATTCGCCGGCGCTGAAACCTGCCGATATCAGGATCAGCTTTCCGAAAAATCCTGAAAGGGGAGGAATGCCGGCAAGTCCGAATGCCGGAATAATAAACAGAATTGCAAGCCAGGGCCTGACTTTGTATAATCCGCCTATGGATTTGAGGTCGTAACTGCCGGTAACGCGGTTAATCAGTCCGGCTACCAGGAAAGTATTGGTTTTGGCGATGATGTTGTGGGCCATATAAAAAATGGCGCCTGCAACGCCGGCCACGGTAAAGATGCCCAGGCCCATAATCATGTATCCGATCTGGCTGATGATATGGAATGAAAGGATTTTGCGCATATCGTACTGCGAGGCGGCTGTCAGTACGCCAACCACCATGGTGAATCCGCCGATCCACAGGAAAAGCGGATGCCAGAAAAGTTTGTCCTGCACAAAAAACAGGGTATAGAAACGGATCATGGCATATACCCCGACTTTGGTGAGCAATCCGGCAAACAGGGCGGTGATGGCGACCGGCGGGGTGTGGTAGGATGCCGGAAGCCAGAAGAAAAACGGAAATACAGCTGATTTTATTGAGAAGGCGACGAAAAACAGCACGGCCGAGGTGTTGATCAGGATATTGTTATCGGCGATTGAAAGTTTCAGGGCAAGGTCGGCCATGTTGAGGGTGCCTGTTTTGCCATAGAGCAACCCTATCCCGGCAAGGAAAAGCAGGGAAGAAACCAGGTTTAGCGTTACATATTTTACGGCGCCCCTCAGTTGTTTTTTCTCACCGCCAAGGGTAATCAGTACAAAGGAGGCCATCAGCATAACTTCGAACCAGACGTAAAGATTGAAAATATCGCCGGTGACAAAAGCTCCGTTCACGCCCATCAGCAGGCCGTGAACCATCGGAAAATAGAAGAAAGACTGCCGTTGCCTGTCGATGGCCTCAAAAGAATAGATGCTGATGCTTACCGCGATGATGCCGGCGAGCAGGATCATAATGGAACTGAAGGCATCCATGACAAGGGTAATGCCGAAAGGGGCCAGCCAGTTTCCTGTATGCAATACCAGAATGCCTTCATGTTTTACCCTGATCAGGATGAAAATAGCCAGCATCAGTTGCAGCAGCGATCCGGTAAGGCTGATCCAAGGCTGCCATTCTCTCCGCTGGAAATTGATCAGCAGGAAAATAATGGTAATCAGCGGAAAGAGTACCGGTAATGCGGGTAATATCATTTGGTGTCTCCTTCTTTTAGTTCGTCAAGGTCTTCGGTTCCTGTAACCTGATAAAAGCGGTACATGAGTGCCAGAAAGAAAGCGGTAATCCCAAAGCCGATCACTATGGCCGTTAAGATCAGCGCCTGGGGAAGGGGATCGGTAGAATTGCTGAGGCCTGCTTCCATAACCGTGTCGCTAAACTGGGGGTTGCCCTTGTGTAAACCACCGGCCGTAAAAATCAACAGGTTGATGGAATGACTGAGCAGCATAATGCCCAGAATCAGCTTTACGATACTTCTGCGGAGCAACAGGTAAACCCCTGCTGCAAACAATAGTCCGATTACAAATGCGAGTATGGTTTCCACTGGTTATTCCTCCATAATGTTAAAAATGACGGTGAGCATAATCCCCCATACTGTAAGGTAAACGCCGAAATCAAAGAGCATGGGTGTTCCCAGTTTCAGTTTTGCTGAGAAGGGTAAGCTGATGCTGATCCATTCACCTGTAAAGAAGGGGTTGCCCGCAAAGAGAGCCGGAAGGGTACTGATAAAGGCAACGGAGAGGCCGGAAGCAATCAGCATCATCGGGCTGACCCTGAGTTTTTTCTCTGCTTCCCGGGTATCGAAAGCCAGGGCATAAAATACAAATCCGGCTGCGGCCATCAATCCTCCGATAAAACCTCCCCCGGGATCGTTGTGCCCGCGGTAAAATACCAGAAGGGACAGAATCATTGTGACGGGAAGTATCCTGGAAGCCGCCATTTGCAGCAGATGTGACCTCATGTTGCGCTCCCTTTCTTTGTTATGAGTTTCAATAATGCGGTAACACCGATGGCAGCGATCACAAGTACGGTAATTTCACCGAGCGTATCCAGCGCCCTGAAGTCAACCAGTATGACGTTGACGGTGTTTTTGCCATGTGCCATCGAAAGGGCATTTTCGTTATAGAATTCCGATATTTTGGGATTAAGGTTTATCTGTCCGGCCTTCAGTACCAGACCTGTCATAAATCCCCCTGCAGATAATGCAATAACTGCATCGCGCAGGCGCGTCATTTTTGAAGAAAAGTTGGTGAATTTCGGCAGGTGGTAGATTACCGCCATAAATAAAACAAGCACCAGCGTTTCGGCAAGTATCATGGTAATAGCCACGTCGATTGCGCCGTAAATAATGAAAAGCAAGGCAATGCCATAGCCGGTTGTTCCGAGCGAAAGAATGGCCGCCAGCCGCGATCTGGCCAGGGTGGCAAACAAGGTTGATGCAACAATCAGGGCAACGATCAGTAATTCATAAATGCCCGGCGGGGAAATTATCGTAAACGCTGGTTCATTCCAGGTATAAGTTATCTGATACCAGGCCAGTGCAGAGGTCATGATGAAGATGGCAATAAGATAATAGCGCTGATAGCCGCTTTGCACCAGGGCGGTTTTCTTTTTGGTCAGTGAAAGGAAGAAATCGAGCCCTTTGTTGAATGCATCGGCAAATCTGAACGTAATTACCTCGTTGTTGAAGCGGGTGAGGGCGGGATTTACCTTCCGGTAAAGCAGGAAAAGGGCAACGCCGGCAGCAACGGTGATAAAACTCACAAGCAGGACTTCATTAAAGCCGTGCCACAATGCCAGCTTGAGGGTGTCGATGCCCGGCCTGATGGATGTGATGGCCGGCCGGAGAAGCAGGCCGGCTACGGTTGATGGAAACAGCCCGAAGATCAGGCTGATGAACGCCAGGATCATTGGTCCTATCCTGAGCGCCAGTGCAGGACGATTAGGTTTTTCCCCGGGGTATTTCAGCGGACCGAGAAAAAGGTTAAAAATCAGGGCCAGGGAGATGGCGACCATAATCACATTGGTAAGCACACCGGCCAGCAGCAGGAAATTGCCGATGTCAGGCAATCCGATTTTCGCTTCATAAATCAGTTCTTTACCTATGAATCCGATCATGGGCGGAAGCCCGGCCATACTCAGCAGGCTTATAATGGCCGCAACAGCGGCTACTGGCATTACCCTGAACAACCCGCCAAGTTTCCGCAGATCGCGCGAGCCGGCAGATTTGTCGATCAGCCCGGCAATCATAAAGAGAGCGCCTTTATAAAGGGCATGTACAAGCAGGAATATGATGGCTGCCTTGATCGAGATGTCCGTATCAATTCCCAGCATCAGCACCAGAATTCCCAACGCGCTGATGGTAGTGTAGGCAAGCACTTTTTTGAAGTCGGTCTGCGAATAGGCGAAATATCCACCCAGCAGCATAGTTATGGCTCCGGTAATGGTAAGAATATATTTCCATTCAGGGGTGCCGCCCATAACCGGGCTCAGGCGCATCAGCAGATAAATGCCTGCCTTGACCATGGTAGCAGAATGCAGAAACGCGCTTACCGGCGAAGGGGCCTGCATGGCCCCGGGAAGCCAGAAATGGAAAGGGAATTGTGCTGATTTGGTGAAAGCGCCTGCCAGGATGAGCAGCAGGGCCGGAAGGTAGTGCGGGTGATTGCGGATGATATCTCCTGATTTCAGCAGGAGGGGGATTTCAAGTGTCCCGGCTGCCTGCCCCAGTATGATAAAGCCTGCCATCATCGCCAGACCGCCGGCAACGGTTATAAGCAATGCCTGAAGGGCAGCGTTGCGGGCTTCGGGTTTCTCATGGCTGAATCCCACCAGAAGAAATGAGCTTACACTGGTGAGTTCCCAGAAAATAAACATGGTAAACAGGTTGCCCGAAATTACCAACGCCAGCATGGCAAATTCAAACAGCAGAATCAGGAAGAAGAACCGGTGCCTGAGCGGATAGGGCTGCATATATTTGCCGGCAAATACCAGCACCAGCGCTCCCATGCCTGTGATGAGCAGGGCAAAAAACAGCGAAAGCCCGTCGAGGTAGAGCGAGAAATTAAGATAAAGTTCCGGCAACCAGTTGATGGTCAGGGAAAGTTCTTCACCTGCAGAGGTAAGAGGTGCATAAGTGAGAAACATGGCAAAGCCAGCTGCCGAGATCAGCCCGAGCAGCCATGCAGCATGCCTGCCACCCCTTTGAATTATGACGGGCGACAATAATGCAGCAATAAGCAATATCAGCAAATAAACCAGAATCCCGTTCATCCAATCGGTATTTATATCATCAATCAGCCAGCCGGCCGTGTTTTTGGTATTGGGTTAACGAATATACTGATTTTTTGTTTAAGCTTTTAAGAAGATTTAATAAACATGGTTTGTGAAGACTCATATTTGTCCGGTCTGCAAAGAAGAAAGTCCGGCTGTCCGGGAGAGGTGATATTCCCGGAAACCAGGGAGGTTAAAGGAAGAAGTATTTGTCAGGAAACTACTCTTCCAGGGTACTTAAGTCGCCGGTATCCTGTCCTAGCGCCCTGGCTTTCAGCACGCGGCGCATAATTTTTCCGCTTCTTGTTTTAGGCAGGGCATCCGTAAACACGACAAATGCCGGACGGGCAATGGGGCCGATTTCGTGCTCAACATGAGCTTTAAGTTCTTCTGACAGTTTATCACCGGCTTCCACTCCCTGTCGCAGGACCACGGTAGTGTGAATGATATTGCCGCGCAATTCATCGGGCAGCGCGATGGCTGCAGCTTCGGTCACTGCCGGATGGCTTACCAGGGCGCTTTCAATTTCGGCGGATCCCAAACGGTAGCCGCTTACCTTGATTACATCGTCAATCCTTCCGATAATCCAGTAATATCCGTCTTCATCCTTTCTTGCCGAATCGCCTGCCAGATACCATTTCTGTTCACTATATTTTTCCCAGTATTTTTCCACAAAACGATCCGGATCGCCCAGAATGGTCCGGGCCATTCCCGGCCATGGGTTTTTGATGACTAGGTTGCCTTCTTCCCCGGTTTTTACTTCATTGCCCCTGTCGTCCACTATGGCCATTTCGTTGCCGAAGAAGGGTTTGGTGGCAGATCCCGGTTTCAGCGGTATCACGGGAAGCGGGGTGATCATATGACCACCGGTTTCCGTCTGCCACCAGGTGTCCATAATGGGGCACCGGCCTTTGCCGATTACCTCGTAATACCATTTCCAGGCTTCGGGGTTGATGGGTTCACCTACGGATCCAAGCAGCCGCAGAGAACTCAGGTTGTGCCGGTCGGCCCACGATGGACCAAAACGCATAAGGCCGCGAATGGCGGTAGGTGAGGTGTATAATATGTTGATGCCGTATTTTTCAATCATCTGCCACCAACGGTTAGGGTAAGGGTGGTTAGGGGCGCCTTCGTACATCATCATGGTGGCCCCGTTGATAAGCGGGCCGTAAACCATGTAGCTGTGTCCGGTCACCCAGCCGGGATCGGCAGCACACCAGAAGCGATCCTCCGGTTTTATGTCGAAAACATACCTGAATGTGGATGCGGTATATACCGCGTATCCCCCGTGGGTGTGGACCAGGCCTTTGGGTTTCCCGGTAGTGCCGGAAGTATAGAGTATAAACAACGGGTCTTCAGCATCGGTTTCCACCGTAGCGCAATCGGAACAAGCCAGCGGCATCGACATCAGGTCGTGATACCAGAAATCACGGTCATTCTCCATATAGCATTCTTCACCGGTACGTTTCACGGTAATGCAGACTTCGATGGTCGGTGATCGTTTCATCGCTTCATTGGCGATGCTCTTCAGCCCGACAGCTTTTCCGCGTCTGAATCCTCCGTCGGCAGTAACCAGTATGCGGCTGTTGGCGTCTTCGATACGCTCAGCCAGCGCTTCCACGCTGAATCCTCCGTAAACCACGCTGTGAATGGCGCCGATTTTGGCACAGGCCAGCATGGCTATAACTGTTTCAGGAATTTGCGGCATGTAAATGGTAATCACTTCACCCGGCCTGGCTCCCATAGATTTAAGGACATTGGCAAACCGCGAAACTTCCCGGTGGAGCGCGTGATAGGAGAAAGTGCGCAGATCGCCCGGCTCCCCCTCCCAGATTATGGCCAATTTATTGCGGGTGGCGTTTTTCTGGTGCCGGTCGAGCGCGTTGTGTACGATGTTGATGCGCCCACCCTGAAACCACTCATAAAAAGGGTGATTGGATGCATCAAGGACTTTGTCCCACTTCCTGAACCATTCCAGCCGTTTGGCCTCTTTTGCCCAGAAATCTTCCCGGTTGCTGATCGATTCCTGATACAGGGGTTCATAGTCCTTTACATTTGCTCTTTTTTTTACTTCCTTCGAGGGATGGTAAATCTTTTTGAGGGTATTGCTGGGCTTTTCCATATAAGCTGTTTTTTTTACTTAACAATCAGGTTAAGCGGATTGTTGCACCTTGGAACGGGAATACTGCCGTGCCGGAGTTTCGCCTACATCAGCAATCTTATCCCCATCATGACGGTTCTGCCATAAAGCGGCCCGTATACATTGGCGGCATCGAAGTCATCCGAAAACGGAGACTGCCAGTTGATGACCGGATTGCGGTTCTGCCGCCAGTCGAGAATATTATTTATCCCTACATAAACCCTTACACTCTGGTTGAGGTTGTAATTTACCAGTAAGTTGATGAGGCTGTATGGTTTTGACAGGCGATCATCGTTCACCACTTCAGGATCAACTGTCGGTAACAGCATTTTTCCGGTAAAAGTTCCGGTCAGGTCCACGGTGGTTCTGATTTTCCTGGCATCCCAGCTCAACAACCAGTTGCCTGTGAATTCAGGACTTAACGGCTGGGCTTCTTTTCCGGTTTTTTCTGATCCGGTATTGCTCACCGCAAACACATCCTGCCAGGTAAATCCGGCTGACCAGGTAAAAAATCCGTTGATTCTCCCATTGGCTGAAACAGCCACCCCGCGGCTTACGGCATAATCACCGTCGGGAAGGTTGCGGTAAATGATTTTCTCCGTATCAGTATCATAGTCAGCCAGGATTTTATTGCTGAAGCGGGTGTAGAACAGGTCGGCATCCAGCACAACCCAGCGCCCTACCAGGCGATTGATTGTCTGATTCAGACTGATCGAGACATTCCAGGATTGCTCCGGTTTAAGGTTTTCGCTGATCACGACCTCACGGAATCCTGAAAGGGCGGCATGGTCTTCGGTAAATATATTCACCGTGCGGAAACCGGTGCCGCTGTTTATCCTGAATATCGTATTCCCGGAAAGTTCATATTTAGCGCTGAGCCGTGGTGAAAAGACCAGTCCGTGCCTGTTGTGATGATCCAAACGTGCTCCGGCCAGCAGATTTGTCTTTGTGTTGATCCTGATATCATCCTGCACAAAGATGCCCGGTATAAACTGTTTGTCTCTGCCGGAGGCGGTTACCGGTGTGTTGTCGTCATAAACCTGGTAACGGGCGGTAAATCCTGAAGTAATACTATGTCTCTCCCCGGCATTGGTCAACCAGATGAGGTTTGCAAAACTGATGTGTTGCTCGCCCTTGTAAAAGGTTGTTCCATACCAGCTGTCATGCCAGTGTCCGCTCTGCGAAATATCCAGCCGCAAACCGGCACTTCCCGGAAGACTGTATGATCCCGTCAGTTCATAACGGTTTGTGAAAATGGTCTCGCCGTAAAGGCTGTCACTTCCCCGGACTTTACTGTCAGGTTTGAAATTATATGCACCCAGAAATTCCTGAGTTCCGCCAGCCCTGTTTTCATGGTAGAATTTTACGGCAAATGAGGCAGTTTTTCCGGCAGGCCGCTGAAAACTCCATTTGTTGAAGAGCGATACGGAAGGGCTGATGATGACTTTGTCGGCAAAGTTGTCTTTATTAAGATCGGTAAAGCGTTCCATTGTATGGATGCTTCCACTGAAAAGGGCGTCAAATTTTCGTCCGCGAAAGGGCGAGAACCCGATATCGGCATTCCGGTCGCCGAGGTTACTCCAGTTGGTATTGAAAAAAAATCTGGGTGCCGTTTCCGCGCTGCTGGTGATGATATTGATGATGCCGCCAATGGCTTCGGAACCGTAAAGTGTTGAGGAGGCTCCTTTGATTACTTCAACCCGTTCAATCAGGGCGTTGGGGATGCCGTTCAGCCCGTAGACCGATGCCAGCGCTCCCATGATGGGCATGCCGTCAATCAGCACCGCTGTGTTGGAACCTTCGAGCCCGTTGATGCGAATCTCGTTGGTGCCGCATACCCCGCAGGCAGTTACCTGCTGTACCCCATTGATCATGCCAATGGACTGCATCAGGTTGTTGGATGGGGTTTTCCGGAGGAAAGCGGCTCCAAGGACTTCAATTTTTACCGGTGAATCGCGCAGCGACTGTTCCTTCAGGCTGCCGCTGATCACTACCTGTTCCAGGGCGACGGTAACTGTCTCAAGAGTAATGTCAAACTCTTTGCTTTCCCGCTTCGAAATGGTAAATTCCATTTCTTTGGTTTTGTGCCCGACGTGCTGAATCATAAGGGTGTGAGTTCCGGGAGGAATGTTATTCATCATGTAATGCCCCGTAATATCAGTGGCTGTACCGATTCGGGAGTCTTTTATGACGAGGTTGACAAACGGGATATGCGTGCCGGTTTCATCCACAACATGTCCGAATAGCGTGGCATCTGACTGGGCAAAAATTGCTGTCCATTGCAGTAAAAACAGGGATAAGTTGATTGTCTTAATTTTCATTCAGTTAGAAAAATTGTAAGGAATTGTAATTTTTTTATTTTGGCAACAAGGCAAGAAGTCTGAATCCGTTAGTACCAGCTCTTATGTATTTCAGAGAATGAGAGCTGCACTGTTAATTATGCAAAAATTTTCTGTTATGGCATTTCAGGCAAGGATTCCTGATCATGTTAAATTCTGGAAAGTGCCGGGAAGCTTTAACTGTGAATTCAGACTTTATAAAATAACTGGAGGAGGGCGCAAACGGTAAACGGGATTGAAAAACTGTAAAACATCATCAGATTTTTTTTCAATCCTTAACGGCATGATTAAAACGGTTGCCATCAGAATAGTGATGGCGACGATGATTAAGGTTTGCAGGGTTGTTATCTGATCGAAATAAAAATATTCTTCCTCTGAATGCGAATGTTTCTGTAGAGGTGTGTTTCCGGTGCTTTTGAAAGGGTGGGCATGTTCTACAATCAGTCCCGACGGCATTCTGTGTAAATGCCGGTTGATCAACCCGTTGGTGATCAGCCAGAGCGACGGTAAGAGCAATAAAATGGCCAGTGCCTTTTTCATGGAATTAATGCTTACACGGAAATTACCCTGATCTTTGTTGAACATCGGTTCTTAAACAGCGAATCAGCAGAAGTGTTCAACCGGAGAACCGAGGCATTGCTTCATATCCTGAAAATGCCACGTGCCATGAAACCGGATTATTTATCTTTATCCCGGTTAATTCCGGATAAATATTATCCTGAGAAAAACGGATTATTTACAGGGAATTGCAGACCTGATTTCGCTTATTCAGCATGTAATAAGATGAAAAATATTTGCCTCAGGCCTTTCGAAAGGCGTGATTTTGCAAGGCTGATCGCGTGGATCGACAACGAACAGCTGTTGTATCAGTTTGCCGGTCCTGTTTTTCAATATCCCCTGAATAACTTTCAGCTTGAGCAATACCTTGCTGAGAGCAGCAGGTTCCCTTATGTAGTAATGGACTGCATTTCAGGCAAACCGCTCGGGCATGCCGAGATTTATCGTCTTTCAGCTACCCGCGGAAAGCTATGCCGTCTTTTAATCGCGGACCCCGGACAACGCGGAAGGGGACTCGGCCAGGAACTTGTCGGAGAGTTGGTACGTATCTGCCGGGAGGAGTTCGGATTTCATCAAATAGAACTGAATGTTTATGATTGGAACCTCCCGGCCATTCATTGTTACGAAAAGGCAGGCTTCGTCCGTAACCCGCTGAAATCGTCAATACTCAGCAAAAGCGGTGAAACCTGGCGGTCCGTAAATATGACACTGGCCTTCAGGGACCAGGCAGAAGGCCAGTGAATGATCCTTTCCGGAACCAGACGATCGCAAATACCTTCCGGTGTTGATCAAGGAATAATCATGTGCCGTTTGGAACAGAAGATTCACGGTATTTCATGCATTCACGTTGTCCGGTTGCTCCTGTTTTCTGAAAAGCGGGTCTGCACCGATGGTTCCTGTGAGGAATTCAATATAGGCGTCTGAACTGATAAATTCCAGCTCCTTTTCAATATTGCTGATTCTTTCATTAAGGTCCAGGGCTTCAATATACTCGGCATTGATCCCCTGTGCAGTAAAATGCCTGAGGTAGGTCAGGCTCTTGTCCAGAAAGTTGATATCGATCTGCTGTTTGCGCTGGAGTCTTTCATGATACCAGATTGAATTCAGCACGTATTCCCTGTCAAAAAGTCCTCTTACATCCGGATGTTCAGCTGTTTTGCCTTCGTAACTTCCCCATGCCATGATATGGAGCAGGGCTTTCAGCGGGGGAATGGCAGCTTCAACGCTCCCATCCTCAAAATATTCCCGGGCCACCCTTTGCTGAGCTTCCACAATATTGTTGATTCCGTCAACGAAGGCGTCCATGTCCTGTTTTTCAGGCCGAAGCATCAATTCATTGAACACAGCCTGAGGTTCATCAAAAATGCTTTTCAGGTAGCTGAAAGTGAAATTTTCCGTAATTCTGTAACCCAAGCGTGAAGCAAGCACTTTTTTGCCCTTGTAATCAAAATCTTCCAGTTTTTCGAGTGATCCTTCTTCAATGAGTTTTTCAGGATCCCGGTCTTTAACTTCCATGCGGCTCCATAATTCAGGAATCAGCAGGGAGATATCATGGTCGAACCTTGATTTGGTACCGATAAACCCGGCAGCCGACGAAAAAGCGTTATATCCGGTCAGGATGTAGCTCAGCAGGGCATTGTTCAGGTCAGTTACAGGGCTCAGCATGTTGAAAGGCCCTTTGGTGAGCGCGCCCTCCGAACCGGCACCGGTTGTTGACGGTGATTTACCGGTCAGGCTGCAGATATAGTCCATAAACAACTCCGGCAGTTCCTGGTAGTGGATGGGGCCGTAAACACTCAGCCCTCGGATATTGCCTGCAGGATCAGGCGGATTGTTGCGCCGGCCCGGCAATACGGCATGGATGGGATTGTAAATCTGCTCGGAAAGGGGAATGCGCATCGAAAACCGCATGCCGACCTCTGCCAGATGATCATCTATGGGATTTACCAGGTCGGGCCTGATCTGAAGGTATCGGGGATTTTTGGAAGGTGCACCATTAACAATTCTTGGATGCGAAGGCGTGATAAAATAGTTCCCCGTACTGTCATTACTGCCTTCTATAATCAGTTTCTGAATGGGACGGGTATAACGGTCAAAGTTGATGGCATCTTCAATCAGACGTTTGCCGTCTTCAGAAGTCAATGGCTGGTAATTGCTGCAGAAGTTGTTGCGCTGTGACAGGTCTGCCTCGGTTTCTTTGTCGTAACCTCTGTGAATGGCTTCATCGGGTCGCTGGAAGAACTTGCTTTCGCAGTTTTCCGTGATCTTAACGCTGGGATTTGTGTAGTCGGGGTTAAGGTATTTAAGATGCTTTACCGGCAGGGTGACTGAAGCGGTAATGTCATCTTCCATCTGAATTTTGGCTGCGGCAATGAAGTCGGAACGTAATTTATGAAGGTACCATGAATTGTCGGCTGCAAAACCCACCCTGAGGTAGCTTGCGCTCAACTTGCGGTTGCTGAAAAGCAGTTCATGGCCTTTGCGTCCGTTGATAACGTCGGTGGAGAAGAATTCCTTCCAGTCGTCACTGGTGCGCTCCGGCCGGTAAAAGCGCTTTACATAGAAAACCAGCGCTTTGACATGCGCCGGTATCGACCTGACGAAATCATTGTACTCATCAGTATACTGGGATGAAGGATTCAGCAGTTTGATCACCGAACCAAGCGTACGGTCAGGTGAAAGAAGGGGGCGTGAAATCGCACTGTGCTCTTCAGGATTCTTCCACCTTCCCGAAAAGTCCCGGCGGATGATTTCATCGGCCGCTTTCATATCCCGATCAAAATTATCCACAAAGAAAGACCCGTAAATAATGGCGTTAAGCAGGGATTTGGAGATCTCTGACTTTCCGCCTCCCGAAACTGTGCTGGGCTTGTGACAGAATGTGCCACGGGCATGGGTGCTCACCAGCCGCCACGAGGGCGCTGAAGGATGTTTTTCCATATGCAGCTTGTGGCCTGACGGATAAATATAGTAATGCCCGGGTCTCAGCGGGATGGTTTGACTGCTGCCTTTGTAATTCCACCGGACTGTGCCTTTGTAGAGGTCTATTTCCGTATCCTCGGGAATGTATATGATATTTCCGAATTTTTTGTCTACACCATAACCCTCAGGTTTCAGGTGCATCAGTGGACCGAACTTTTCAACCACTTCAGAAAAATAGAAAGACTTTTTCAGCCGGTTTTTCATAAATAACGCTCCGTTGAAGTTCGAGCCAATATTTTTTCTCCTGAAGGCGATGGCCCCTCCGGAATGCTCTTCTTCAACCAGGCCAAACAGGTTGGCACTATAGCTGATCTGAGTCTTGATCTCTTTTTTGGAATAACCGAAATAATTATCCGCGATCAGGGTGATTACCACCCCGCGTTCGTCACGGCAGGTAATCTTAAAGGCCTGTCCGCCGTTGTAGAGTTCGTTTTCATCTTTCCAGCATACTCCGTCGCGGCGCTGACGTTCAGTGGCCTCGTCGTAATGGGGAAGACCCAGTGCTTTCTTCGTCAATGTCGTCAATTGCGGGGCCAGCACGATGCATCCTGTATGGCCGGTCCAGCTTTCCGGATCCAAGGCCGCATCACAGGCCGGATTCGACGGGTTGCCGGCATTCCCGAAGATGGATTCCACAAAGTCGATGTTGGCAACCAGGCTGCCAGGTGCAAAAAAACGGACTTCCATGGTTTTGCGTTTCAGCACCCCTTTCACTTCGGGGCAAACCACCGGACGGAGGAGCAGGGAGACGAATACTTCCGCCTGCTTTTCCTGGGCAGATGTGAAAGGAAGGCGGTTGAGCGCGGCAGGTGGATTAAAGGCAGATTCCAGGAATTTTGCCCAGGTGATTTTTGGAACTTCAATCTTGTCGGGCGGAACCGGAAGCCCGCCTTCCACGATATGAAAGGAGCCCTGGGTGGTCCGGCGGTCGTTCCGCGGATTGTGCAACACCCCCTGCCGGATGCGGTATGAGTCAAGCAGCTCGCTGCTGTAATGGTTTTCGTGGGGAGGAAGACTCAGCATCCGCGCAACCCCGGGTTTGTCACTTACCAGGGTGTTGGCTGGCAGCCTGGGGACTTCAGGCAGCCTGAGATCTTCGAGATAGCTGTTGATAAAAGCCTGAATGCGCCTGTCAACCGGAGAATAAACATCGGCAATCAGTCGCGTACGGCTTCGGTAAATATTTACAAGATTTGATGTGAGATCCAGAAAGTCAGGATCTGCCAGGGGAGTTTCTATGCCGGTGGCCTGCTGGTCGTCGAATACCGGCTGACCCATGGTCGCCAGCTTCAGGTTGATGTACCGGATCAGGTCCCGGGCTGTCAATGAGCGGCCGGATTCGGCAAAAGCAGTGGTGTGATTATCGTTTTTCATCTTGGCCGGAATTTGGGAACAGATTGAATCTGCAAAAATACTCATAATTCAAGCGACTGATACACAAATATTTATGCAATCGATTGCGGGTCTGATCATTTTTCAGAATGGATTAGGGGTCAAACAAATACCTGTAATGATTTTCTCAGATACTCAATTAAAAAGCAACAGCATCCGGTCCATTACCGAACCGGCTGCACTGATGGAATGCCGTAAAAGGGAAACCGGATTTGCCAGTCCGGAAGTGAATGCTTAAAGCCGGGGAGCCACAGGCGAAGGGACAATATTTCTGACCGGCCTGGTGCTTTTGAGATACAGATACATCGCCCTGACGTCTTCATCTTTCATCTCTGTGAAATTCTGCCATGGCATGGGTGGAAGCAGCTTTCTGCCTCCTTCAATCCCTTTATACCAACCCTGTTTCAGGGCTTTGCTGAACTGTTCTTCCGTCCAGGTTCCGATACCCGTTTCGTCAGATGTTATGTTGGCGGCGAAAGATACACCCCAGGGGCCCGCAGCCATGGTAAGGTCCTCGTTCATAAGTGCCCACCCCTGCTTTACAGCATCAGCATCTGCTTCCCTGACCGGCCGGCCGGATGGGTATCCCGACAATAACAGGGAATCGATGAGCTCCGGGCCGTTCGGACCCATTTTTTTGGGAGAATGGCAATCATGGCATCCGCTGATGGTAACGAGGTATTTTCCGTGGGCGAGCATGGCCTCCATGCTGGTGTCGGCGGTTGCTGATTGACTCTGTTCAATACGCACCTCTTTTTGTGCGCAGAAAGTAAGTAAACTCAGGGACGCTGCGAAAGCGATTATTAAGGAAATGGTTTTCATAACGACAGATATGGAGTTTATATTATATAGGACAGGTCGCTGATGTGAAAGTACTGTGCCTGTCCGGGAATGATAACTGAACACATCTGATAATCCGATTGTTCAAAAGAGGGATTGTTTGTGTGCTGACAATTAATCCGTTTGTTTTTAAGGGTATCTGAAGAGAAGTGCAATCAATTTTCAGCAAATTTTCTTTACTTTGGATTTTATATTGAATGCTTCATAATGAAGAAATGTTGACCGCAATAAGTATAGATTACCTGATTCTTACAGCAGCTATTCTGCTCCTTCTCAGTATTGTAGCCAGTAAAACAAGCGGGAGACTCGGGGTTCCTTCTTTGCTCCTCTTTCTGCTGATCGGTATGCTTGCAGGCACTGACGGGCCCGGAGGTATTGATTTTTCAAATACCGCACTGGTTCAGTTGCTTGGTGTTTTTGCCCTGATCATCATTTTGTTTTCCGGAGGTCTTGACACCCGGTGGGAAAGTGTGAAGCCCGTTCTGTTCAAGGGGCTTATCCTGTCGACTGCCGGTGTATTGTTAACCGCTGCAACGGTCGGATTGATTGTTTGGCAACTTACTGATTTTTCGCTTGTTGAAGGACTTCTTCTGGGCGCTATTATCTCTTCTACCGATGCGGCTGCAGTATTTTCAATACTCCGCTCCAAGAACCTTGGACTGAAAAAGCGGCTGAGGCCTTTGCTTGAACTGGAATCGGGCAGCAACGACCCCATGGCTTTCTTCCTTACCATAACCCTGACACAATTGCTGCTGGTTCCGGATACAAGCATTTGGGAAGGTGTATTGTCTTTTTTGATGCAAATGAGTCTTGGAGGCCTGGTTGGTACCCTGCTGGGCCGGCTGATGGTATGGGTGCTTAACCACATTCACCTTGACTATGATGGCCTTTATCCTGTGCTGATTATTGGGATGGTGCTGCTGATCTATTCGCTGGCCGCGTTTCTCAAAGGAAATGGTTTTCTTGCCATCTACATTGCAGGAGTGATTCTTGGCAACCACAGTTTTATCCACAAACGCAGTATCCTGAAGTTTTTCGATGGCCAGGCATGGTTGATGCAGATCATTATGTTCCTGGCACTTGGACTTCTCGTCTATCCATCCAGAATTATTCCGGTGATCGGAATCGGGTTGCTGGTATCTTTCGCGCTTATTTTTGTCGCCCGCCCTTTAAGCGTGTTTCTGAGTCTCTCTTTCTTTAAGATGCAGATCCGTGAGAAATTGCTGATATCCTGGGTCGGACTCAGGGGGGCTGTGCCTATTATTTTTGCGATATTTCCCCTGATGGCGGGTTTACCCAATGCCGAAATGATCTTCAACATTGTTTTCTTTGTTGTGTTGACTTCTGTTGCCGTTCAGGGAACAACGCTGGCCCCTGTCGCCCGCTGGCTTGGACTGTATCGGTGGGAACCGCCTAAAAAGAAATATCCGCTGGAGCTTGATCTTACCGAAGGATTTCACAACGAACTGGTTGAAATTACAGTGCCCGAAGATTGCAGTGCAGCGGGTAAACCCCTGGTAGAAGTTGGGTTTCCGCAAACCGCGCTGATCGTTATGATCGAGCGGAATAAAAAATACATTACCCCCAAGGGAACTACCATCATTGAACCGGGTGATAACCTGCTGGTGATGACCGACCGCCCTGAGGACCTGGCAAGCGTTAACACTTGTCTGGGAATTAACAGGGTTACCTGAGATAATAATTCTGATTCTTCTTGTATTTCATTGATGGCATATATTTCCGGTCTTTAGAATCCTTCTAAATTCACGAACAGGTTTGATAATCGGAAAACACCTGCTATTTTTGCCTGCGATATGAAATTTTATTCACAACGATTAAACCAACCACCATCCATGAAAAGACTACTTATTGTATGCGGATTTGCCCTGTTGTCAGGACTGATGTTCAGCAGTTGTACCAAAGAGGAAGACGAGCCGGTTCCCCCGGCAATTGCTTTCAACCAGCAAGCGGGTTTTGTTACCGGTGATGTTACTGCTTCATACGGAGACACCCTCAGGTTCGGGATTATCCTTCAGGGCAACGGAACCGACAATATTGTAAAATTCGGAATCAAAGCCAACGATCAGGTATTGCTCGATTCTACCATCAATACCCAGAGCTTTGTGTTTAATTTTTATACAACGAAAAGTATTGCCGATCAGGAGGTTTGGGTATTCACAGCCACCGATATCGCCGGCAACAAAAAAGAAGAAACCATCACCATTACCGGAGAATTCGGGCCGATCAACGCCTACACCACCATTCTGATGGGTGCACAGGATAATGTTGATGCCGAGAGTTTCCTTTCATTCAGCGAAAATCAGGCAACGAAATATTTCCAGGCTACCGCTTTCCAGAATCAGGAGAAAATCGACATTTTCTGCTTTTTTGAGAACACGGTGTCACATCAGAACATGATGTCACTGGGCTCCCCCGGATCGAACATTACCGGAGTTTTCGAAGGCGCTTCTTCACCCGATAATTATACCACCAAAAACCTGACCAACTTCTTTAAAACCGAACTCACCGCTGCCCAGTTCGATGCTATTGAGAATGACGCAGTTATCATCGATGCTTATAATGCAGACGAGGCTCGTAAAAAAGCCAGTGTGCTGACCGCCGGTGATGTATATGCCATTAAGATCCAGTCGGGTTTGTATGGTCTGATCAAGGTGATTGCAGTTTCGGGAGAGGAAACCGGTACCCTTGAAATAGCCGTTAAAATTCAGAAACAGTAAATGGATACAAAATCTTTGTTGAAACTGCGGGGCTTTATTCTGGCCCTGCAGTTTTGTTTGTTTTCGGTAAGTTCATTTTTTCTGGCTTCCTGCAGCCAGGAAGAGGAAATCAACAGTGCTTCGGTCATTCTGAAATCCGGGAGTGCCTATACGGCTCCGGGCGAGGAAGTCTCCCCTGGCGGCAAGATCAATATCGGCGTACTTGCTTCCGGAAGCGGGTCTCCGCTCACGTACCTGCGCATTGAACGCATTACGGGCAATGATACGACTGTTCAGCTTGATAAGGGGATATATGCCGGCAATGAGGGCTTCGATGCCGACTTCAGTTTTCCGAAGGGTCAGGCCGCTTCAGAGGTTTGGCGGGTGCTGGTGATGAATGCCGACCGTGATACCGCCACTGCCAGTATCGTGGTGCGCAAAGGGGCCGGTACCAGTTACGGGCCGATCCGCCACTATGCTGATTTAGTGCTGGGTATGCAGCAGAATTTCACTTCCCCTTCATACCTCGATGCCGACCTGGGTCTGGTTTACGATGACGTTTCCGTCGCAGGCAAAGAGAGTACCATTGATATTGTTCCTTACTTCTATTTTACTTCCGGATTGCCATCGCCTTCGCTTACCTGTCCCGGATACACCTCGGTGGTAGGATATTATCCGTTGATCAATAACTGGCCTGAGAAGAATTCAACCCTCTTCGACTACAATACTTCAGATAACGACCTGATTTCTCCGGCGGCTTTTGACGCTGCGGTAAATGACAGCTTACTGGTCACAGGTTACAATCCCACGAAAGTGAGCGGTAACTGCAAATATGCCTATTCAGGCAAGGTAATCCCTTTCAAGACCCAGCAGGGTAAATACGGCCTGCTTAAAATTGTTCTGGCCGATGAGCATGAACAAGGGACCATGCTGCTCGAAATCAAGATTCAGCAATAATTTTTCTTAAAAATGAGAAACCGATATATGATCTGGGCCTTTGCCGCCCTGCTGTTATCCGCCGAAAGTATAATTGCCCAGCCCTGCCTCGGAGGCCGCGTGCTCGATGCCGCGAGTCTCTCGCCATTGCCGGGAGCAAGCATACTGGTGAAGGCCGGGAAAGGCACCACTACTGATAAGGACGGGGCTTTCAGGTTATGTACTTTACAAGGGGATTCTGTAACCCTTACCATCAGTTTCCTTGGATATCAGACCTTTCGCGGGCGTTTTGCCGCAGATGCAACTGGTCTCCGCATCCTGCTTTCACCCGCGACCACCGATATGGAAACCTTTGTGGTTTCAGCGACCCGTACCGATAGCAGGATCGCCAATACCCCGGTAAGGATAGAACAGGTTGGCCCGGCCAAAATGCAGGCCCTTCCGCTTCAAAGCGTTGATGAGGTGCTGAAGGTTGTTCCGGGGGTGAATTACGGCCGTTCATTCGGAATCTTCAGTACCAAAGCTACGGTTACCATGCGCGGAATGAGTGGCAAGGAGCAGGGAAGGGTGCTGATACTGGTGGATGGCATTCCGATGAATAAAAGCGATGGGGGCGGTTTCGACTGGAACATGATTGATGCCGCGCAGATTGAGAAAGTGGAAGTGACCAAAGGCGCCGGCTCTGCCATCTATGGAGGGAATGCCATGGGCGGAATCATCAATATCATCACAAAAAAATCAGTTGAGAAGCTGTTTGTCAACGCCGGCTTATCATATGGATCATTCAACACTATGGGCGGGAGATTAAATGCCGGGGGAGCGATCAAAGTTAAACAACCCGGCAATTCCTGGACCTGGACGGCGAACACCTTTTACCGTGCCAGCGACGGCTATATCACCCAGCCGGATGCCGAGCAGCAGGCCAACCCTTACATTGTAAAAAGCGACCTGCGTGAAGGGGGGGCTTCGTTCAGAACGAACTACAACATCGGGAGCAGGCACAGCATCGGGGCCAGCCTCAGTTATTACAACGACAATCGCGGAACCGGAGAAAAGGTGTTTCAGCCGCGGGGCAATACCACGGACCACGACTCTTACGGAATCACCCTGAATTATAAAGGCTACCTGGGTAGTTACACCCTGCACTCCTCCGCTTATTTCCTGAATGAGGACTACAAAAAGGTTAATGAGTATCTCAAAGATGATTACACCTGGTATGAGGTGCTCAGTACCAGAAGGGATTTTGGCTGGCTTACCACGGTTACGCGTGAACTGGGCAAAAATCATAAACTGACGGGAGGTTTCGACCTGCGCAACGGAAGTGTGGATGCTTATGACAAGTATTACACTTCTACAGATATCATTTACAATGCGGGGAAAATGAACACCTGGTCAATGTTTGCCCAGGATGAAATCGGCCTGTTCAATGACAGGGTGCGCATTCTTGCCGGGGTGCGTTACGATATTGCGCGTTTCTATGATGGCTTATTTTACACGGAAGCGCCCACACAGGAGTCGTTCTTTATGGAAGCATACCAGAACAAGGCCATGCCCACACATACACGCAGCGCTGTAAGTCCGCGTATTTCGGCTCATTACCGCTGGAATGAGCAGGGCCGGGTTTATGCAGGTTATTCCAGGGGATTCAGGCCGGCAGTGCTTGATGATATGTGCCGCAGCGGCCGGATTAAAGGCGGTTTCAAAGTGGCCAGTCCTGACCTCAGGCCCGAGTATCTTAATAATTTTGAGGCCGGCATCGACCTGAGGCCTTTTGCCAACGGCCCGCTCAATGGTATATCCCTCGAAGCTTCCGCATATTATTCGAGGGGGAGCGATTTTCAGTACTATGTAACCAACGGACAGACCATTGATATGGGTTTCGGGGAACGTCCGATTCTTATCAGGGCCAATATCAGCGAAGTGGAAATCTATGGCGCTGAATTATCCGTAAATATTGAAATCACACCGGCTGTTACCTTCTATTCCGGATACGCCTTTGCCAGCGCTGAAATACTGGATTATGTCAAGATCGCCGCAAATGATACCATTGATCTTGCCGGCAAAACCATGACGGACGTACCCCGTCACATCATCAACGCAGGACTGATCTGGACAAACAGGTTTGTCAATGCCGGAGCCTCATTCCGGTATACAGGGGCTGCTTATATAAATGATCAGAATACCGTGGATGAAATTTTAAACCGGGACAAATATCCGGGATACCCAACCCTTGATCTGAGGTTCTGGAGGCCCGTCGGCAAACACCTTAAAGTCTCGCTGAACCTGCAGAACCTGTTTGACGAAAAAATCTACGACAGCAAATTTAACGTAGGGCCCGGACGGTTTATTACAGCAGGTCTGGAAGCTGGTTTCTGACAACATCCGGATACCGCCTGGTTCTTTTAACATGAATCTTAATCACCTTAAACAAAACATCTGATATGAGAAGAATTATAATCACAGCAATTGCAATGATTTTCACCGGTCTTTTGCAGGCACAGACCAACGATTTTTATGACGATGCCCCCTTGAATGAACTTAAAATGAGCAAAGTTGTAATAGCCGGCGAGGTGGCAAATCCCGGAGAGGTTGATTTTTCAGCGCTGAAGCGCAGGGAGGTGATCGTAAAAGAGACCCTGCTGGAAGGCGAAAACGGGAAATTTACCGGAGCCTATCTTTATGAGGGCTATTCGCTTTACGATATCCTGAATGCTGCGATCCTGAAAAAAAAGAATGAAGCGGAGTTTCCGCCCATCATTGATCTTTTTGTGGAGGTAGAAAATGCTTCCGGGCAAAAAGTAGTGCTCAGCTGGGGTGAGTTGTATTATCCGATCCACAGGCATGAGATCATCATTGCTGCTGCTGTGCGCAGGATCGTACCTTCAAAAACCAAAGAACTCTGGCCACTCCCGGTAGATTCAAAACTCGTGGTGGCTTCTGATCTATACACGGAACGCAATATCAGCAATCCGGTGAAAATCACCGTACGCTCTTCGAAAATCGCATTTAAGATTGACCGGAATATACCTGATATGTATGCACCGGAACTTCAGTTCAAAGCCGGTGACAAGCTGCTCAGAACCATTGAAGAAGGCAAACTGACCGGTGACATGGTTTCGTATGGCGCTGTTTTTTATGGAAGGGGTACCGGTATTCACGGCACAACGCCTTTTGCCGGGGTGATGTTCAAGGATTTTACCGCTGACCTTTATCCTGTATCAAAACAGAACCTGATGACCGGAATGGTGCTGGTTTCGGCTCCTGACGGTTATCGTGCCGTGTTTACCTACAGCGAAATATTTAACCGGAACGATCAGGCCGAAGTGCTCATTGTTCCGATGTACGGCATAAAAACCCAGGGGGCGTTTCTGCTGTATCCGGCCGCTGATTATTTTTCGGACCGTTCCATCCGTTGCCTGAATGAAGTGCGTTTTTTGCAGGCTGACGAACTTTAAGCATTGTTACCGTGTTGTATTATCCGGGCTAACGAATCAGTTTCCCGGATTTTTCTTATGCATTGCCTTTAGATACTGACTTATGGGTATTTCTACTTACGGTCTGTTTTATCTCCGGTGCCCGTAAAAGTAGTATTTTGACGGATTGCACAAGACCATATCCGGGTGTATTTTTGTAACATAGAAAACCGGACCGGTTGTCATGCCAGATTTATCTGGTCCGGTTTTTTTACCAATTCATTTAACTTGAATTTTAACCCGGACCGTTATGAAAAAAGTCATTCTTTTATCTGGTTTTATACTTTCCCTGCTTTTGTGTTTCGGGCAAGTGAAGCCTGTAAGTAAAATAAAAGCAAAAGCTCCGGGCCTGATGCTAGGGCTTGACAGCACCATTATAAAAATGGAATATGCCAGGTGGAATAACGAAAATCCCGATGAATCATGGGATGTTTCATCATTTCCCAACAGATTGGTATTCTATTGCCACAGATCAGAAAACAAAAACAGGTCAAATGTGGCCCATATTTACGATTTCGATGAAAACGGGGTCAATTACAAGTATACTACGGTTGCCACCCAGGAAAGGTTTAAATATGCCTGCGATTATTTGAATAATATTGCCCTGAGAAACAGATATGTGTATGAATATCAGGGGGTAAATGAGTTTAATCAGGGTGTCTGGATTTCAAACAGGTTCATGGCAGAATACACCGGTTGTAACTGTGGTAACCTGAAAGTTACCGTTACGGCGAATATCCCGGAAGATGCGATGACCACCATTGTTGATAAATGTCCGGTAATCCCCGGTAAGTCCGGTGAGTTATTATCTATAGTCTATACACCATTGAATTAAAACTTTCCGGGTGGATCGTTTAAGAGGCTGTTACCTTCGGGTTCAGCCTTTTTTGTTAATTTACAGATAAAAGCAGCCCTGAAAGGCTGATTGTTGTTCTTTATTCTTAACTTTACAATTTACTAAACCAAATATTATGAAAGCAAAAAGTTTACTTATCGCAAGTTTAGCATCGGTTTTCGGGATCGTAATGATCACCGCCTGTGGTGGCGGAGGACAGAAAGGTACCACAGAGTCTGCTCAGGTTGAAGAAACCGTGGATCCTGCAGTACAGCTGGCACGCGGAGAGCAGATTTATAAGGAGAAGTGCTTTGCCTGTCACCAGGCTGATGGTCAGGGTCTTCCCAATGTATTTCCTTCTCTTACCGGCTCTGACTTCCTGCTGAACAACACCAGAATGGCTGTGGCCCAGGTGTTGAATGGTTCAGAGAAAGTAGCTTCAGGCGGTACTGTAAGTTATCCCGCACCCATGCCGCCTCAGCTGGATAATCATGAAGATGCGGTTGCCGTGATCAATTATGTATTAAAGAATTTTGGCAATGACGGTAAACTGATTACCGTTGATGAGGTTAAGGACATTACCGTTGAAAGATAGAAGACCGTTTACCATGTTTTAATGGGGGCTTCCGGCCCCCTTTTTTTGCTAGCTGACAACGGCCGGGTCTTTTTTGCTGATATGAATTACCGGGGAGAATCCTGGTTTTGAGGTTGGGGAACACTTTTTTATGTAGACAATTTTATGCATCCGGAAATACTCAGTTCAGGATTTACTTTCTGGTAATGTTTGTAATCCGCATAGTAAATTCATCTAATTTTATAATATAAAACGGTTATCTTATGGCAAAGACTCAGATGCATGAAAGCGGTCCTTCCGGAGCCATTTACGGATTAGGGCTGATTGGCGCAGCAGTTTATTTTATTTCGCATGCCACCGGTTTCTGGATGGGTGTGCTTGGTTTTCTCAAAGCCCTGGTGTGGCCTGCGTTTCTGGTGTATGAAGCAATGAAGTCACTGGGGATGTAAATTTATAGAAGTTGGTGATTTACAGGCGGTCCCGCGTTTTTTCCGGTATCCGCCTCCAATGGTTTTACCTGGCTGGTTTTGGCCTGATGAGGCGCCGCCTTTAGCTGCAGTTTTACAGGTGGTTTTTCTTTTCCTCTCCCTGGCGCTGGTTATTTACCTGCTGCGTTACCGGATGGAACACAGATCTCTGCTTTACGGCAATTGTCAGATCAATACATCCAGGCCGAAGGTTACCATGATCAGAAGATAGTAGAGGTTGATCAGTAAAAAGGATGATTTGAACCTCACCGATTCCAGTGAAGGTTTAAGCAGTTTTACAAACACAGCCACCAGGAGTCCTGAGAGTATCCACACGGCCCAGGCGGATATTTCATGATGGAATGCATAAAACCCCGGCAATAGCATGGCCGACACTGCCGTGGCAACAATCCAAATGAAGGTAAGGCGACGTATCTGTACATGTGATAGCCGGGAAGTGAGTGATTTGATGCCGGCCATTTCGTATTGTTCCCCAAACCGCAGGAGCAGCAACCAAAAGTGAGGTACTTGTCCGATAAAGAAGAACATGGCAAGGGCGAATGCGGCAGGGTGGGCAATGTCGCCTCCTCCTGCCACCCATCCGATTACCGGGGGCAGGGCGCCAACCACGCCGCCGGGAACAGCCGCAAATGCGGTAATGCGTTTCAGGGGGGTGTAGATGCCGTTGTACCAGACAAAGGTGAGTAATCCCAAAAAAGCCGGCAACCATCCTGAAAAGTACCAGAGTATAGCGGTGCCGGCGACAGCAAAGAAAATCGTCCAGGCCATCGCAGCTTTCCGGCTGATTTCGCCGGCAGGGATGGGCCTGCTGCGCGTTCGCGGCATCAGCAGGTCTGTTTTGTATTCCTGAATCTGATTCAGGGCAGAGGCGGCACTTGCAAGTAAAAATACGCCGCTTACCGGAAAGATTATTTCCGGAGCGATTCCCCCCATTCCAATCAGGTAACCGGTAAAGGTTGTGAGAGCTACCGGTAAGGAAATTCTGAATTTACACAGACGAGAGAGGGCAGCATAACGTGAATATGCTTTTTCAATCATTCAAGTGTCTTCAGATATTCAATAATATGGGCGATGTCCTCTTCGCTCAGTTGCTCTTTGTATGAGATCATCTGACCCTTAACATAACCTTTGACTACATCTTCGTTTGGCTCATAAATAGATTTGATGATATAGTCATCATCCGCAACAATTTCGCGTTCCGAATTTCCTGTTATTACCGTATGGGCCTTGCCATAGAGGCCTTTGAAGGTGGGGCCGATCAGCTTGGTACCGTCGGCGGAATGACAGGCAAGGCATCCGTTTATCTGTACAAGCCGTTTTCCGGCAGCCCCGGGTTTGGCTGCTACAGCTGACTGCTTTGAGGTGTCAGCCATGGCCGCATACCAGTCATCAAATTCCGGCTGGGGGAGAACTTTAACTTCTGTAAACATATAAGAATGAGAAAGTCCGCAGTATTCTGTGCAGAATAATTCATAATCCCCTTCCTTTTGCCCGATAAACCACATTTTATTGGTTTTACCGGGTACCATATCCTCTTTCACCCTGAATGCGGGAATATAGAGGCTGTGAATCACGTCAACGGAAATCAGGTCAAGAGCGACGGCTTTATTGACAGGGATATAGAGTGTGTCAGTCTTTATGCCGTTTTCATATTCGAAAAGCCATGACCACATCCTGGCTGTTGCCCTGACCTTCATGGCATCTTCCGGCGCCTTTTTCATTGGAGAGTAGCCTGACCAGCCATAGAAAAACATAATCAGGACCAGGATGGTCGGGATAACTGTCCAGACGATTTCAAGGGTATTACTCCCGTGAATCTGTGTGGCAACCGGATTCCTTTTTTTATTGTAGCGATAAACGAACCAAAGCATGGTTGCCGTGATTCCGACCAGAAAAATTACCGATATGCCGATAATTACGGCAAACGCTGTATCGGTTGTTGTAACAAAGTTTGATGCTCCTGAGTACATAGATTCTCCTATCTGTAAAGGTAATCGAAAAAGGTAACCACGATCACGGCAGCAAATATGGCAATAACAATGCTCACCATAACCCAGTATATTTTATGATCGAATTTTAGGTGCATGAAATACAGCAGCACCACTGCGCCCTTTAAGGATGCGATGATCAAGGCCGCGGTGGTATTGTAGGCGCCAAGTTCCACACTGGTAATCAGCACAGTGATTACAGTCAGCACAATCAGGCCGAGTAAGACCATGATGTGTGTTAAATACGGTACGATATGATGTTTTTCGTTTTCCATGGGTGCCGGTTATTAATGTATCAGATAAAACAGAGGGAACAGGAAAATCCAGATCAGGTCTACAAGGTGCCAATAAAGGCCGCTGTTTTCGAGCAGGGCATACCTGCCGCTGTTAACTGCTCCCGTTTTTACTTTATACAGCGTAATCCCAAGCAGCACCATGCCCACAATGATATGAACCCCGTGCAGACCAGTCATGAAAAAGTAGAGGCTAAAAAACAGCATATCTCCGTTGCTCAGGTTTTTCATCAGCTCTGACCCCGGATACATACCATGCTCAAATTTACCGCCCCATTCAAAGTATTTGTTAACCAGGAATGTGAGTGCCAGGAGCAGGGTGATGCCGAGCATCAGCAAAGTCAGTTTCCTGTCATTTTTCTGTATGGCCGATATAGATATGGCGACAGTGGCACTGCTGACAAGCAGAATGATGGTATTGATAAACCCCATAGTGATACTCAGCTCTTCATGAGCCAGGTGAAAAGCAACAGGATTCATGTGCCTGTAAACAGAGTAAACGATAAAGAGCCCTCCGAAAAGCAGGATTTCGGTAAAAATAAACAGCCACATGCCAATCTTGGACGCTGTGTCGTCGCGATGGGCATCAGCGTGATGTTGGTGCGTCATTGTTTCCATAATATCCGCGGATTAGTATTCGTAAGGTCCATGTTTCACTTCAGGGATCTGTTCGAAGTTTTCTACAATGGGTGGAGAAGGGATCGTCCATTCCAGGGTTTTACCATCCCATGGATCATCTATCTCTTTGCCACTGCCTTTGCGTGCTCTGATCAGGTTGATGATGATGATCAGCAGCCCGGTTGCCATAATCCACGAACCGACGGTAGAGAGAATGTTTGCCGAGTGGAACATGGGCAGGTAATCGTAGTAGCGGCGCGGCATACCGAGCAGTCCGAGGTAGAACATCGGGAAATAGAGCATGTTGAATCCGATAAAGAAAACGATCAGACCAATGTTTGCAACTTTAAAGTTATAAACCTTTGCAAACATCTTGGGAAACCAGTAATGCAGGGCGCCGAAAAAGGCAAATCCGGTCCCGCCGAATACAATGTAATGGAAGTGAGCTACCACAAAAGCGGTATCGTGCACATGAATATCGGTTGCCAGAGAGCCAAGCACCAGACCGGAGAAGCCTCCGATCATAAAGACAAATACAAAGGCGATGGCCCAGTAAAACGGGGTCTGAAGATTGATGGAGCTTTTGTAAAGTGTTGCAGTCCAGTTAAAAACTTTGATGGCGGAAGGAATGGCAACCAAAAAAGTAAGCAGGGAGAAGACCCAGCGGGAAGTAGAGCTCATTCCGGAGGTAAACATATGATGCCCCCAGACAAAATACCCGACAAAAGCGATTGCCATACTCGAGATTACAATGGCGGTATAGCCGAAGATCGTTTTCCGGGCGAATGTCGGGATGATTTCAGTGATGGCGCCCATGGCCGGCAGAATCATAATATATACAGCAGGATGGGAGTATATCCAGAACAGGTGCTGATACAGGATGGGATCGCCGCCTATGGCCGGGTCAAAGAATCCGATACCGAGCAGACGTTCGGCAATGACCATCAGGAAAGTAATGCCTACCACCGGAGTTGCAAGCAATTGAATCCAGCCGGTTCCGTAAAGTGCCCAGCCGAAGAGCGGCATGCGCAGCCAGCCCATGCCGGGGGCGCGCAGGCGGTGCATGGTGACAATAAAGTTCAGCCCCGTAAGGATAGATGAAAATCCCAGGATAAAGGCGCCGGTAACGGCTGCAACCACGTTGGTGTTGGTTTTAAGACTGTAAGGCGCATAAAAGGTCCAGCCTGTATCGGGCGGGCCGTCACCGATAAACTGGGAGATCAGTACCACAATGGCGCCGATGATGTAAAGATACCAGCTCATCAGGTTCAGTCTCGGGAAAGAGACGTCTTTGGCTCCGATCAGGATGGGAAGGAAAAAGTTGCCGAAAACGGCCGCCACGCCGGGGATCACAAAGAGGAAAATCATGGTGAGCCCGTGGAGGGTAAAGAGACCATTGTAGGTCTGGGCGCCCATAATCTGTTCACCCGGAGAGATCAGCTCATATTTCATCAGCAGCCCCATTACAACGCCGGCAAGGAAAAAGAACATCATCGAATAGAAATATAAAAGACCAATCCGTTTGTGGTCAGTGGATGTAATCCATCCGAGTATGCCTTTATATTTCCCCCTGTATTCCAGGTAATTAGGCTCTTTATGTGAGTTGTTAAAATCAGTCATATGTTGTTTGCTCATTAGTTTGTTGTGGTTTTCTTTCGGGGTTTCAGTACAAGAATCAGAAAAACAATCAATGCAATGATCAGGATCAGACTACCGGCAACTTTTGTGACATTGAGCACATATTGCTGACCGGCGGGGTCATAAGTATAGCAGAACTGAAGTACTTTATAAATGGTGGGTCCGCTTTTTCCCTGAGACGTCTCGATAAGTGCCATCTTGAATTCAAATGGGAGAAAGTAGGTTCCCTGGAGATAGCGGGTTATTTTTCCGTCAGGGCTGATCATGATCAATGCCGCTGAATGCATAAAATCATTCCCGGCTTTCTTAAACCGGAAGCCGGTGGCTTCGGTTCCCCTGGCAATGTTTGCGCTGTCTGCCGTATAGAACATCCAGCCTGATTCATCAACAGGTTTACCGATAAGATTGAGATAGTTCTCTCTTTTACGGATGGCCAGATCACTTCCTTCCCGTGCATCGAAACTGATGGTAATTACCTGGAAATCCTTACCCAGGATGAGGTCGGTTTTTCCGATCACCTCAGCTACGCTGGTCATTAAAGGACTGCAGATGCCCGGACAGCGGTAATATACCCACATAAGTACAGTGGGTTTGTCAATCAGCTGTTTCAGGTTAACCGCCTGGCCGGTTGTATCTATCAGCATCAAGTCATCGGGAATATATTCATCCAGATGTTCAACAATGCCTATCTCCAGTTCGGGAGATTTGATGTCCTGAGTTGCTTTTATGGTTTGTCCCTGCATCATCAGCGGGATGAGGAACGCGATAAGGCTAATAGGAATAAATCTTTTCATACTACTCTTTTTAAATTACAGCGTTTCAAAACCATTGCGCAACCCCGACCGGTTTCAGGATTTTGCGTATTGAAAACCCTTCCCGTAAAGCATCTTATATTGTGTTCAGCGATCTGCAGTCCATCTGTGCAGTGCGTGTAAGCCGGCTTAATTACGAAAAGGAATTCAGAAATCATGATAATCAAAGTTAACAAAAATAGGTACTAATGTACATGGTGGTGCAAACTCTCTTCAAGGTAAGGATGGTTGCGGGGGATCAGCGGGGCTGCCGCCAGCGCTCTGGCCGTTATAAACATGAAAAGACCTGCAAAACCAATGAAAAAGCCAATCTCGGTAATGCCAAAAACAGGGTGGTGCAGCACGGCCGGAAAGATTTGCTCATAGAGATCGAGGTACTGGCCTGCGATCAACAGAATGGCAATTGTTTTCACAACCCTGATGTTCTTGTTGAGCACCTGGGGAAGCAGGAAAACAAAAGGCAGGAACCAGTTAATAAAGAAATTGACATAAAAAATCACTTTGAACCCGCTGTGCCAGCGATGGGCGAAGTATTCGGTTTCTTCAGGGATATTTCCGTACCAGATCAGCATGAATTGGGAGAAAGCAAAATACCCCCACACAATACAAAGCATGAAGATATACCTGGAGAAATCGAGCATGTGACTTTTGTTAAGCGCTTTAAAATGGCCTTTTTCATGAAGGAGGATCACCACGAGGACCACTGTTGCCGAACCGTGGAAAAATGCGGCGACAAAATTCTTAAGCGAGAAAATGGTGCTGAACCAGTGGACATCCAGCGACATGATCCAGTCGAAGGAAGCGAATGAAAAGGTTACTGCCAGCAGGAAAATATGGATTTTCGAGTAAGTTTCGCTTTTTTCGAACCACAGCATGCCACCCTGGGTATCCTCGGCCAGCGAGGCATTTCTGATCAGGCGGGTCATCACCATCCATGCAATGAAGAACAATACCATCCTGATAAAGAAAAACGGAATATTGAGATAGGGAGATTTATGCTGAATCAGCGTGTCTGATGCTATTGCTTCCGCATGGGTCCAGTGGTAAACCGAATGCATGCCGAAATACAAAAGAAGCATGATAATACCGGCATAGGGGATGTAAGCCATCATGGCTTCGGGTACTCTTTTAAACATAGACGACCAGCCTGACTGTGAAATATGCTGGATGGCGATGAAAAAGCTGGCACCAATGGCCAGGGAAAGGAACATGTAATTGTTGAGCAGCAGATTGGCCCAGGCCCTTGCAGGGTCAGCAATGAAACTGTAGATAATCACAGCCGCACCGGCAGTGATCATCGCAATGGCTGTATATTGAAAGCCCTTTGACAGCGTGATTTTTGTATCCATCTCAGCTCCTTTATTTTACAGTGTTGGCTTGCAATTCGTTTTTCACAAACATGGCAATTTTCCAGCGGTCTTCAGGCCTGATCATATGCCCGTGTGCGCCCATCACCTGATAACCTGCTGTGATTACGTGAAAAATATCCGATTCAGGTGCTGCCAGCATCTTGTCTGAGAGCAGCGAAGCCGGTTTGATGGCATACCTGCCGCTGGTGTGCAGGTAGCCGTTGCCGTCGCCCAGCGCACCATGGCAATTCCGGCAGAATATGGCATATTTTTCTTTCCCTGCCTTCAGATGATCTTCGGTCAACTCCAGCGGGTTGGAAAGTTCAACGGCAGCCAGTGCCCTGCCTTCAGGCGTATTGGGATATGGATAAGGCATGATTTCACGCGAAATGGTATTTTCGGCCGGCAAACGCATGGTCATGCTGTCGCCGAAGTTGGGGTTAGGGGCATAGGTTTCGTAGGCCAGCGAATGCGCCATATCTGGGAAATACTCGAAACCCTTGTCGTTTCTTGAGCGATCACATGAAACTGTCATAACCATTATACACAGGGCGGCAATGGTAGCCCGGTTGATTCGTTTTTTTGTCATGCCGCTTATTTTTGTGGTTTTAACTCTTTTTCGTACACTTCAACTGCACCTTTCTCTTTTAGAATTCCTTCCAGTTCTCCGGTTTTGCTGCCGCTCAGGGCTTTGTCGAAAATCATCACAAACTTGTCGTCGGTCGATCTTGCATCGGGCAGGATGTATGCCTTGCCCGGGTATATCTGCGCCCTGACGGAGAAGGTGAAAAGGCTGGCAAGGGTCACAGTAAGGATGGTGATCACGATGGTGACAACGATAAACGATGGGAAGGCGTTGGTGGGCTTGCCGCCGTAATTTACCGGCCAGTCGATCACAGCCGTGTAGTACATAAACGCGAGTACACCCGCCGCACCCAGAAACCCGTAAATAAAGGCTGCCAGCGTGAACCTTGATTTCTTGCCCATGGCTTCGATGACCTCATGTACAGGGTAGGGGGTGTATATCTCGCCGATCTCGAAGCCGTTTTTTTTCACTTCGTGCACAGCCTCCATCAATGTGTCTTCATCGTCGAATACGCCGATGATATGATTGTTATTCATGGCTGATATGTTTTTTGTCATTCTTGTTTATACTGGTCACCTTTAAAATACTCTTCACTTCGCTGATGGCAATCATCGGGATGTACTTGAAGAACAGCAGTACACCGGATACGAATATTCCCAGCGTGCCGATGTAAACCCCTACTTCCACCCAGGTGGGGCTGTAGGTTGTCCAACTCGAAGGCAGGTAATCTTTCGACAGGGAAGTGATCAGGATATTAAACCTCTCATACCACATGCCAAGGTTGATGAACAACGAAATGATAAATGCCAGGGTCAGGTTCTGCCTTACCTTTTTAAACCAGAACAGTTGGGGAATAAAGGCATTGCATACCACCATAGCCCAGAACTGGAATGTGTAATCGCCGGTGATGCGGTTTTTGAAGAAGGTAAACATCTCATACTGGCTGCCTGAATACCATGCTATAAAAATTTCCGTAGCATAGGCTGTTCCCATGATCAATGAAATGAAAATCAGGATCTTGGCAATAGCATTCAGGTGGGAATCAGTCACATAATCCTGGAATTTATATATTTTTCGGATAATGATCATCAGGGTCATTACCATGGCGAAACCTGAGAAAATTGCCCCCACCACAAAGTAAGGTGGGAATACGGTGGTGTGCCAACCCGGGATCACCGAAACCGCGAAGTCGGTGGATACAATGGAGTGAACAGAAACTACCAGCACCGCGGCAATGCCACCAAGCACATAGCTGAGGGCTTCATAGCGCAGCCATTCCCTGGATGATCCGGTCCATCCGAAAGCGAAGAATCCGTAAACGGCTTTTTTGATTTTTGAGGTGGTTTTGTCCCTGATGGTTGCAAAATCAGGCACCATTCCATAATACCAGAAAGATGCTGAAATTAGCAGGTAGGCAGAAATGGCGATGAAATCCCAGAACAATGGGGAATTGAAGTTAACCCAGAGCGGTCCGCGGGTATTCGGGTAGGGGAATATAAAGAATGCCAGCCATACACGTCCCATATGCAGCGCGGGGAAAATGGCCGCTGCGCCGACGGCAACAACAGTCATAGCCTCTGCAGCACGGTTGATGGATGTTCTCCATTTCTGGCGCAGAATCAGCAGGAAGATGGAAAAAGCCGTACCGGCGTGTCCGATACCGATCCACCATACAAAGTTGATGATTTCCCATCCCCAGCCAACGGAGTTGTTTACCCCCCAGGTTCCTATCCCTTCCGACACTGTTTTATACATGGCGTATATGCCAAACAGGGTCGCCAGCATGCTAATCCCGAATACCGCTTTCCACCAGGTGGGGATCGGCTGATCGATCGGGGCAATGATGTCGCTGCTGATCTGGCGATAGTTTTTGTCGCCCAGAATCAGTGGTCCTCTCACTTCAGTTTTATACATAGAGCAGGATGTTATACATTAGCTTCATATTTTCAACGTTTTCAGGCTTCTGTTCCGGGTTTGTTCCTTACCAGGGTCAGGTATCCCACCGAAGGCAGGGTATGCAGCTCTTCCAGCAGATGATAGTTGCGCGGATCACTGAACATCTTCGATATCTGGCTTTCGGGATTGTTAAGATCGCCGAAGACAATTGCTTTGGATGGACAAGCCTGTGCACATGCCGGAAGAATTTCGTTGTCAGCGAGCGGACGGTTTTCGTTCTTAGCCAGAAGTTTCTTCTCCTGAATACGCTGTATGCAGAATGAACACTTCTCAACAACCCCGCGCTCGCGCACCGTTACATCAGGATTCAGCACCATTCTGCCGAGATCGGAATTCATATTATAATCGAACTTGTCGTTGGTTACATAACGGAACCAGTTGAAACGACGAACCTTATACGGGCAGTTGTTGATGCAGTATTTGGTTCCGACACAGCGGTTGTAGGCCATCTGGTTGAGACCTTCACTGCTGTGGTTGGTGGCAGAAACCGGGCATACATTTTCGCAGGGAGCATTGTCGCAATGCTGGCACATCACAGGCTGAAAGACGATTTCAGGATCCTGTCCGTCTCCGTTGTAATACCTGTCGATGCGGATCCAGTGCATGATGCGTGATTTCATCACCTCTTCCTTACCAACCACAGGCACGTTATTTTCAGCCTGGCAGGCGATCACACAGGCGCTGCAGCCGATACACTTGTTAAGGTCGATGGCCATGCCCCAGTGGTGCCCTTTGAATTCGGTTTCCTTATAGAGGGTAACATGTTTCTTTTCAAATTCCGCATGTAACTCATTTCCTGAGTCAGGCTTTTCCAGATAACCGGCCAGCGTTGTTTCGCGCACAATCGGCCGGCCTTCCATACTGTGGTGCATCTGGGTGGAGGCCAGTTTATACTCTCCTGCGGTTTTTTCAGGTTCAACGCCGCTGATGCGATAAGTCCGGCAGTTTTTGCTGATGGTGCTGAGCGGGAATACATTCACGCCAACGCCATCGGCAACTTTGCCAAAAGCGTTATGCCCGTAGCCGAGTGCCACGGATATCGTTTTGTCGGCCTGTCCGGGCTGGATCAGCACAGGCAGTTCGAGGTTGCCGATTTTGATCATGCTTCCTTTGATGAGGCCCATCTCCTGCGCGGTGCCGGGCGAAACGGCAGCAAAATTGTCCCAGCACACTTTTGACACGGGATCGGGCATTTCCATCAGCCATGGATTATTGGCATAGCGGCCGGTACCGATGGCGATTGTCTGATAGAGATGGATCTCGAATCCCTGTGTCTTGACAGATTCTGAGAGTTTTTGCGCGGCAGGAAGTACCCCTGAGCCGGTAAAGCCTGGTTCAGTTGCGGCTGCGTCAAGCTGAAATACCCCGTCCTGTAAGGCCTTCCGCCATGCAGATTCTCCGGATTTCAGGATATTGCTTTGCCAGAAATCCTTCAGATAAGTATAGTAATCCCTGTCGGAATTCATCCATTTCAGCAAACTTTCCTGTGCCTGCCGCGTATTATAAATGGGTCTTATGGCAGGCTGGGCGAGACTGAAATACCTCTTTTTGGGTTCCGCATCTCCCCACGACTCCAGATAATGGTGTGCTGGTGCCGAATAAAGGATATTTTCGAGGGTTTCGTCGAGTGAGGTATTGAAGGAAACACTGACTTTCAGGTTTTTAAGCCCTTCTTTAATAGCTTCAGGGTTGTAATAATCAAAGGCAGGGTTTACATCCCACAGAATCAGACCGCCCACTTTGCCGGACTTCATTTCAGCAACAAGCGTTTCCATTTCACTGTCGAACCCTTGCCGGGTAAGCAGTGGAGTGGCGTAGCTGAGGGTATTTCCTTCATTGCCAAGCAGGTTGTTGATGGCGTTTACCAGGATTTGTTCATCCGGATCATTGGTGCCGCAAATCACCACCGACTTGCCCCGGTTTTCCCAGAGCTTTGGTGCCAGTTCACCGAAGGATTCATGTGCGGTGCCGCCGGGAAGTGTTTCGGCTCCGGCAAGGGTGGCAATGCTGTTGTACAGGCCGGTGAGCAGGCCCCCCACATCTGAAGGTCTGATGCGCACGCGCTTGTCGGCCTTGCTGCCCGAAATACTCACCCCGGTTTCGTATTGGATGTGGTAGGAAAGTTTTTGCTCTCCATTGGTGAGGCTTCGCATGGCGGCATATCCGGAAGCAAACTCCTGAGGGTTCAGCCAGGTGCCGAGGAAATCGGCCATAAAGGAAACAATGACTTCTGCCTTTTCGAAGCGGTAATCAGGGATGACAGCCTGTCCGTATGTTGTCATATTTGCCATCAGCATGCCGCTGAAGGAATCCGGATCATAGATTACATGACGGGTTCCTGGATAGAAGGTTTTAAATTCTTCTATCAGTTTTATTGTAGAAGGACTGATAATACTGGAGGTGAGCAGCACGATGGCTTCCCCTGCATCACTGATTTCTTTCAGTTTTGAAATAACCTCATTGTCGAGTGTTTGCCAGTCGATGTCTTCTCCGCTTTTCGAGGGGTTTTTGAGCCTGGCGTGGCCGTCGTAGAGGCTGAGCACCGAAGCCTGCACCCTGGCAGAGCTTCCTCCTTTGGTGAGGGGTGAAAGGGCATTTCCTTCAATCTTGATGGGCCTGCCGTCCCTGACCTTCACAAGGATACTGCTGTAATCCGAGCCATCGAAGTAGGTGGAAGCGTAATGGCTGGCCATGCCGGGGGTTACATCTTCCGGTTTGTTGAGGTAGGGGATGGCTTTCTTTACCGGGTTCTCGCAGCTGCTTATGATGGCGGCGGATGCAAAGCCAAAACCGCAGAATTTGAGAAAATTCCTTCTTGAAGAAGGTTTATCGGCGATTTCATCATGGATCACATCCAGCAGGTTTTTTCCCTGTGGAATACGATCGGCTGATTTATTGTCTTCGGGCTGATTGTTCAGCTCTTCAAGGCTTTTCCAGTATTTCTTTTCCATTTAAATCTTTTTATTAAATGCCTGATAATGCAGGTTTCAGAAAATGCTTTTAATAGTGGCACTTCATGCAATCAAGTCCACCGATCTGTTCTACGGTGACAGAGTCAATTTTGCCTGATTTCAGTTCGTCATGCAACTTCATGTAGGTTGAGTAATATTCATTGTCTTTGAAATTCACCCTGGTGTTGCGGTGGCAATCAATACACCAGCCCATCGACAGGTCGGAGAACTGCCGCATAATATCCATTTCAGCCACCGGGCCATGGCAGGTTTCACAGGCAATTTTCCCGGCATTCACATGCTGGGCATGGCTGAAGAACACATGTTCCTGCATATTGTGAATCCTGATCCATTCAATGGGTTTTCCGGTTTTCTGTGCACGGAGGATTTTGTTGATTTCAAATTTGCCTGAATTCCGTCCTTCCTGAACAACATTGTGGCAGTTCATGCAAACATCGTTTGAAGGGATTCCGGCCGATTTGCTTTGGTCGGCAATATGATGGCAATACTGGCAATCGGTCTGATTGTCGCCGGCATGGATTTTATGAGAGAATTTTATGGGCTGATCGGGTGCATAATCCTTTGTACGGCTCAGATTCTGTGCTTCAACCATGGCAATATTAAAATGAACAGCGATGCCGACCATCAGAATGATGACATGAATGAACCGATACCGGACTTTACGGGTGAAAATCAGGTCGATCAGTGCCAGTGTCATCAGGACTGCAAACAAAATAAATATCAGTAAGCGGGTCGGGAAAATTTTGAATGGTTTAATTTCCTTGTGTACTAAATGAGAAAGATAGGCTGAGATGTAATATATCTCCTGCTCATTCAGTTTATAATCCGCGTGGGCTTTTTCCATCACCGATGAAGCCGGCTCGCTCATTGAGGCATAAATATTCATCCCATCCTTTTCCATAAAGGCATGTGCCAGATCCATGGCTGAAGGATTCCAGTTGAGGCTGTCGCTGTTTTTGGTGTAATGGCATGAATTACAGGCGGTAGTTCCTCCGTTTTCAAAAGGGATCAGGCCGTAAAACATCCGCTCACCCCGCAGAATTTCAGTTTCCGTAAAACCGTCCTTTTTATTGACATCAGCTGTAAATTCCTGTGCTTTCGGGGGCTCCCAGTTTTCGATGTAATCGATGATGCCGTTGATCTCGGCATCAGACAGGTTAGTAAAAGCCTGCATCGGAATTTTATTGTTTTCTTCAAATACCTTCACGGCGATCGGATCACCGGCATCGATCAGTTCCTTGGAATTTCTGATAAACTTTACCAGCCACTCCCTTTCGCGGACCTTGGTGATTCCAACCAGTTCAGGCCCGACAAGTTTACCCTCGCCCAGTTTGTGACAAACCGTGCAATGCTTTTCAAACAACTTTTTACCATCATTCTGGGCCATTGACCCGGCCGGAAGAAATATCGACAGAACAAAGAGCGGAAGAATCCCGGCAATTGCCTTTCTGAAGATGGATGTCGCGATAGAGTGCCTCATAGCGGTTTGCTGTGTGTTATGGTTCAATTCGGAATATCTTTAAAAACAAAATGGTTTGATCCCGAAGGATCAAACCATACTATAATTCGTCAGCCGGCAGATGAAAAACTCCGGCATTGTATTCTAAAAAAAAATGCAGTCCCAGTGTGTAGTCAGACGTCATGTAAAAATTCGGATTCCCGGATTGTGTGTGTCAGTTTCCGGCAGTTCTTATAATGCGAATTTAGTGCACAAAACACAATCTTTCAAAAAAAGTTTTCAATAAAGTGATGACAATCTTCTAATTATACACAGTCTAAGTAAGTAGTGAGCTATTTCTATACATGTAACTGATTGGATTTCAATATGCCTGAATAAAATAAAATGCAAACGTTTGCGTTGAAAAAAAATCATTTTCTATCTAAGGGTACGGTGGCATTTATAACCCCGGACAGAAAGCGCTGATTCATTGCCGGTAAGGATGGGAATAAAAAGAATTAATCCGGCCTGCAGCTTTAGGGGTGGTAGCGCCGGCCGGACTTATCTTGTTATGGGTTTTGAAAGTCTTTTTTCTATTTGAATAGATACCCGATCTTCAGTCCTGCAGAAAAGGCCATCGGGAAGCTCTCGTCCATCACACTGTAGCCGTAATGGTAAGGGGTGTATGACTCGTCGGTGGTAAACCCGTAGCCGATGCCTCCAAAAAAATCAACAGCAAAGGCATTGTCAACAATCCACTGTTTGCCGATTACCAGTTGTATGGTTCCCGAGAAAACGCTTTCCCTGCTTTCTTCATAATAACTGCTTGAATAATCTCTGTACATCCATGTGTCGTGATTAAAGAATCCAACAGCAATCTCTGGCTTTAAATAACTGCCTTTCAGGATATGGGCATAACGCATCCCGCGCAGATAAAAGTCCGGGTCCTTGATAAACTTGTACCCGAACCGGGTGAAAACTCCGCCCGGGTTTCTGTCGCCGGCATCCACACCGAGACCGATGATGCCCAGGGTGGCTTCAACACTCCGGCCGGGTCTCAGACTGCGCTCGTAAGCAAAAGTAGTATTGCCGGTCAGCGGAGACAGAAAATCAATTTTCAGCACATTCTTTTTATTGTCGAGGTAATTTTCAGGATTTGTCATTTCTTTCTGAAACTCCATCTCCTGGCCATTTTCGAAAATAATCTTGATGATTTTATCCTTATCAATTGAAAATAAAACGTCAGCTGAATATTCCGGTAGATTATATTTAATCTCATCCAGTCCGATCTCCCTGATTTTACATTTAATGAGATCATTGTTTTTTTTCATGATGATATCCTGGGCGGAAAGACTGCCAATAAATACCAGCAGAGTCAGTGTTGCAAGAAGGATTTTTTTATACATAGTTTAGATGCTTGGTGATAAGATCAGGGTTTATTTCTGCCGTAAATTTCAATAACTGTGCCACACTTATTTTTAAAGAGGTAAAAGTGAGGAATTATTTGGTTCTGTACTAATAATAATTTGCTAATTTTGCAATCCCAAACGATTCCGGAGAGATGCCAGAGCGGTCGAATGGGGCGGTCTCGAAAACCGTTGTACCCTTACGGGTACCAAGGGTTCGAATCCCTTTCTCTCCGCCAGCCAATCAGGATGCCCCGCGCAAGCGGGGCATTTTAGTTTAACAGGCAGTAAGTCAGACTCGTCTGAGCTTCCTGCCTGTTAAACTAAAACATCAGCCGGGGGCTGATGTCCTGATTGTCTGAAGCCCCTCCCCCCGTGGGATCACCGCAGGTAATCCCTTGTAAACAGGTGATCCTTTTCTTGTTTCTACTGCCTGTTAAACTAAAACATCAGCCGTGGGCTGATGTCCTGATTGTCTGAAGCTTCCTCCCCGGGGGATCACCGCAGGTAATCCCTTGTAAACAGGTGATCCTTTTCTTGTTTCAACTGTCTGTTAAACTAAAACATCAGCCGGGGGCTGATGTCCTGTTTGTCTGAAGCCCTCCCCCGTGGGATCACCGCAGGTAATCCCCCGCAAACAGGTGATCCTTTTCTTGTTTCTCCTGCCTGTTAAACTAAACCATCAGCCGTGGGCTGATGTCCTGATTGTCTGAAGCCCCTCCCCCCGTGGGATCACCGCAGGTAATCCCTTGTAAACAGGTGATCCTTTTCTTGTTTCAACTGTCTGTTAAACTAAAACATCAGCCGGGGGCTGATGTCCTGTTTGTCTGAAGCCCTCCCCCGTGGGATCACCGCAGGTAATCCCCCGCAAACAGGTGATCCTTTTCTTGTTTATCCTGCCTGTTAAACTAAACCATCAGCCGGGGGCTGATGTCCTGATTGTCTGAAGCCCTCCCCCGGGGGATAACCGCAGGTAATCCCCCGCAAACAGGTGATCCTTTTCTTGTTTATCCTGCCTGTTAAACTAAAACATCAGCTGGGGGCTGATGTCCTGATTGTCTGAAGCCCCCCCGGGGGATAACCGCAGGTCATCCCCTGTAAACTGGTGATTTTTTCTTGTTTCTTCTGCCTGTTAAACTAAAACATCAGCCGGGGGCTGATGTCCTTATCTTATATACGTTTTGACTCGCCTGGGTTGGTTGAACTTAAAATTCTGATGAATTACAGTTGTGTTTCGGGAGAGGGAATTCCCGAAGGATTTTATGCGCTTATCTGCTTAAACCGACCATTGCAGCTATTAAATGCTATCTGACAAATACCCACTGATCTCCTTTTGAAAGCCCTTCCATATATCCATAGCCCTCATAATCAAAATGCTTGAAATCATCAGGGTCGCTGATTCTGCGGTCGATCGCAAACCGGGTCATCAGGCCGCGGGCGCGCTTGGCATTGAAACTGACAAACTTATATTTACCGTCGCGGAATTCCCTGAATGCAGGCGTTATTATCCTTGCTTTAAGCGCCTTGAAATCTATTGCTTTTGCATATTCGTCAGAGGCCAGGTTTATCAGTATATCAGAACCTGAATCTCTCAAAGCCTTTCGGGTGCTTTTTGTGATTGATTCGCCCCAGAACTGATAAAGGTTTTTGTAGTCTTTCCCTTGCAATGCAGTGCCCATCTCAAGCCGGTAGGGCAGTATCAGGTCAGTCGGCTTCAGGATGCCGTAAAGACCGGAGAGTATCCGCAGATGGTTGTCAGCAAAGTCTATTTGTCCGTCTGTCAGTTCCCATGCTTTGAGCCCTTCATAAACATCGCCCTTGAAGGCTGCCAGGGCCGGCCGGCTTTTCCCTTCGGGAAAGGGAAACGTCCACTCGCTGTAGCGCAACGCGTTAAGTTCGGCTAATTTCGGACTGATATCCATTAATTCAGCCAATTGCCGGGGCGTTTTTTTCTTCAGCAACGAAACCAGCTTTTTCGACCGTGAGATCATTTCGGGTTCAGCACCACTTCTGATGCTTGTTTTATTTTCAAAATCAAGGGTTTTGCTGGGAGAAATAATGATCAGCATCTGACGTACTTTAATGTTAATGATGGACTATTCAGAAACCAAATAAGCTATTCCTGAAGGGAGTTGCAGGATTAGCAAATGGTGTGTAAAAGCTGGAATTTCCCTGTTGCATCCTGATTTCAGCCCCTATATGCAGGTTGTCGTTAATCCGGTATCCCACGCCCATACTGACTCCCTGTGCTTCCATCCGAAGATTGTCGGGGCTCAGCCGGCTGTTGAAAGCAGGATTGATGGTTTTGTAAGCGGCACCCGTCACCGTAACCCGGTCGTTTAACTGGTAAGAGCCACTTCCGAACAGCGTCATAGTAGTCAGATTGCCACTGAAATCCGATAATTCCCCTGCCTGATCAAACATCCATACATTGTGAAAAGTCGTATTACTGATCATGGCACCTGCCGACAAGGTCAGCTTTTTCCCCAACGGCTGGCTGAAAACCGGGGCCAGATAGGTGTTAAGCATGCTTCCGTTGTTGAACATGCCGAATTCCGCCCCTGTTTGTAAACTGAATGCAGGCATGGTTTGTGCTGTCCACAGCGGTAATCCGGCCCCCGGGGAAAACGGGCTGAAAGCCCTGCTGTTAAAAGTCTGTGACAGCAGCGATGAAGCCGGAATAAATAACAGTGCAACCAGAAAACGAATATGTATCATATCAGGAATAATTGACGGATAAAATTACGAATTATCAGCGATTTCTGCAAAAATCGTTCCGGATGGATGTTAAAAATTGCAAAACAGAATTAGTTCAATTGGTCTGTTTTTCCGGGAATTTTTCATGGGTATTCAAAACCATTTTCTGGATTTCATATAGAAAAACATGCCCAAAGCCAGGGCAAGCATCAGCAGCATCACTGCCGGATAAGCCCATGGATAAGTGAGTTCGGGCATGTAATCAAAATTCATCCCGTAGATGCCTGCGATGAATGTCAGGGGAATAAAAATCGCACCGATCATCGTAAGGGTTTTCATTACGCTGTTCATGCGGTTCGACAGGCTGGCAGAATATAATTCCATCAATCCGGTGATGGTATCGCGAAATCCCTCTATGTTCTGAACGATGTTTTGCAGATGATCGTAAAGGTCATTGATATATTTAATCGTCTTCCGGTCAATGAGTTTTGAATCGTCGTGCTGAAGTTTACGGATTTCGTCGCGCAAAGGATAAACATATTTCCTGAGCAGAATCAATTGCTTCTTCAGGCGCATCATCTCCAGGGGCGTTATGCGGTCAGTATCCCGCAGCAACTCCATTTCAGCCTGCTCTATCCGGTCTTCGATTTTTTCAAGAACAAGAAAATAGTTGTCAATAATTTTATCTATCAGAATATAGGCCAGAAAGTCGATACTCTTTTCACGGGCTTTGCTGAGGCCGTTGAGCAGCCGCTCTCTCACCGGATTAAATACATCCCCTTCGCGTTCCTGGAACGACAACAGGTGCTTTTCTCCTATGATGAAACTGATCTGTTCTGCATCTATACCTGCAGATTTTTGATCCCAGGTGAGCATCTTCATGCAGATGAACAGCATATCGCCGGTATTTTCAATTTTCGGGACCGACTCCGTATTGAGTATATCTTCAAGCAGCAGCGGATGAATATTGTGATGGGCCCCCAACTTGCTGATAATGCTTGTATTGTTCAGGCCGGTAATGTTGATCCAGTAATTTCTGGCCGGTGAAATTCCGTTGATAATTTGTTCAACATCATCGCTTTGCATTCTTTCTATTGATTCTGAATCAAAACTGAAGAGATCCAGTTTTGATTCGCTTTCAACCGAACCGGTATAGACAAGGGAGCCGGGCGGGAGACCAGCTTTCTTGCGGTAGTTTCTTATTTTTTCTGCAGCCATGTTCAGGGAATTGAATGAGGGGGCTGATTCTTAAAAACCAAAGTTCTGTGCGGGTAAGGGATTTCGATTCCCTGAGCGTTGAACCTTTTTTTAAGCGATTCAAAAATATCACATTTCATTTCAAACCCTTCACCAGAATTGGCTGACCAGGCATAGGCACGCAGGTTAACGGCCGAATCGCCAAAACCAAGCACCCTTACAACAACTTTGGGGATACCTTTTTCTTTGTCTTCCTGATTGCGGTTGTCGATACAGTAGGGATGCTTTTCAGCTTCATCGCGCAGTATTTCAATGGCTTTTTCGAGATCGGCGTCGTAACTGATGCCCAATTCAATAAATGTGCACACCTTTTCATCCTCAATGGTAGAGTTGATAATGGTTTGCCCGCTGATGACCGTATTCGGGATGATTATCCGGCGATTCTCGAAGTTGTTGATAATGGTATGCCTCAGGGTGATATCCTCTACGGTTCCCTGGTGAAGATCTCCTATTTTAATATTGTCGCCGACCCTGAAAGGTTTGAAAATCACAATAAAGATGCCGCTTACAATATTTGAAAATGCTTCCTGGGATGCAAATCCTATAATTGCGGCAAATATTCCTGCTCCGGCAAATAATGTAATGCCAATGGTGCGCAACCCGGGAATTGTATAAAAAATCAGCGTTACCGCCAGCATAAAAATGACGAAACTTACCGCGTTTCTGAGGAACTTGTACCTTGTCGGATCCACCTTCAGCACCCTGCTCGAGCGCTCAAAGTAGACCTTCATCAGTTTCTGCAAAATACGCGAAAGAATTACAGCAACCAAACCGATGATCAACGCGACAACGATATACTGTATTAATTTATGATTTGACGCTGAAAAGGTGGTAAAATCAAAAGACAGAAACTGCATACCCGGTGTTTTGTACAAAATTAAGAAAATCTTACATATCAGAGTGTATAAGGATTATGTCGTCATTAATTGCCGGATTTATAAAGTCAGTGCGTGTTGCAGCGCAAAAAAAATAAGCCTGCTTTTCAGCAGGCTGGTCAATCATCGGAAGCAGTTTATCCCGGATTAAGCATTTGGCAATGTTTAAACGATTAAGTGTTTGTAATCAGCACAATCAGTATTGCACTGAACAAACACTTAACCTTGATTACCCTCTTAGAATCAACAGTTCAGCCCTTCAAGGCTTCCTAATGATTAATACGGGTTTATTTATTTTTGAGCAGATCACGGATTTCTGAGAGCAGTTCCTGATCCTTGGTGGGAGCCGGCGGTGCAGCGGGTGCTTCTTCTTCCTTTTTCTTCATGGAATTCATTGCTTTGATGGCCATAAATATTGCAAATGCAATGATCAGGAAATCAACAACATTCTGAATAAACAACCCGTAGTTAATTGTAACGGCAGGGGTAATCACCTCGGTTCCTTCCAAAACGGCAGCTTTCATTTCATAAGTCATGTCCTTGAAATCAATGCCGCCCAGCAGTAACCCAAGAGGTGGCATCAGCACATCGGCTACAAACGATGAGATAATTTTGCCGAATGCACCACCGATAATGATACCTACAGCCATGTCAACAACATTACCACGCATGGCAAATGATTTGAATTCGTCTAAAAGTTTCATCTTGTGTGTGTTAAGGGTTAATAGATGGTTTTATTGGGTTTGTTATGGTTTTACGTTGGCATGTGTTCCCGATACGGTATAGGTAAGTCCGACGCCAAAAGTCTGTTTGAACTGGGTGCGGGGTGCCAGATTACCGTCTTTGTCCGCAATCAGGATATCATGGTCATAAATGGTTTGCAATCCGATAAAGGTAGAAAGAAATTTATTTACCTTCAGCATAAGCATTGCCTCCCAGTTAATGTCGATGTTCTGGGGTTTGTTGAGGTAATTAGAGAAAAGCTCTAGCTTGCTTTTGAGGTTTACATTGGCAACCAGGTCTTTATCAAATACCGCTTTGAAGGCGGCGCCGAATTCAGGTCTGACATGTTTGCCCGGGTCAACCCCATAAGCGCCGGCATCTGACAAGGTCTGGTCGGTAACGAAGGTAAGCCTTCCGGTAAGCGGCAAAAAGGATACCGAAAGGTAAGGAAAAGGTTTCCAGTCCATACCAAGACCGAGCATCAGGTAACCGGGGGCCATGAAGTTGGAGATCATCACGGAGTCGTTCGGATAATTGTAGCCTTCGGTAAACTGAGATTTGAAGCTGAGGTTAGCGCTCAGAAACAGGTTCTTATGAATTACGTTATGCCCGTATTTCGAAACGAAATCAATCTTGTCATCGCTTTTCCTGATTTTTGCATCTCCCAGTTTAACAAGACCGTATGCGAGGTCGAGAGAGTTGTCCCAGGTAGACTTGCCCTGCTTCAGGTTGGCAAAAAGATTCAGGAATGAATTTCCGCCCAGGCTGTTTTCTCCACCGGCAGCCCAGTTGGTAAGTGATACCTGGTTAAAGGCAAAGGAAGCTTTCATTCCCCGGGTCCAGATGCCGGTAGTGTCAGCCTTCTGGGAGAAGGAGTTCGGTGACATAAAAAAAATCAATGGCAGCAATAAGAACAATGTTTTTCGCATAGTCTTGGTTTTTAGTTAGTTAATGGTTTTTATCCTCCGTAACTTGATCTGATATTAGGTACTGTATTCCCGTCGCTACCCGGTTCCAGGCTGAAGTTGATTGAAATACTCATTCTTGTCCTGACCGCCAAGTGGTTTACCGTTCCCGGCATCCATTTGATCAACCTGACAATTCTGATGGCTTCCTCATTGCAGCCGGCTCCCAGCGAATTAAGGATCTGAATGTTTGATGGCCTTCCGTGAGGTTCAACAATAAAACCAACCTTAACAACTCCGCTCAGGTTTTGTTTGATGGCTGCATCGGGGTATCTGAGGTTAGCGGCGATAAAAGCGGCCAGGTTAATCTTGTCGTTGGTAAAAATGGGGTGGGGGGCTGTTTCAAGGTTGCGGTAGTTATAAACTATTCCGGAAGTGTCGGTTGGCTCAAACGGGTAGAAATGCCCGGAATACCCCCGGCTTTTGCACAATCTCTTGTATTTCTTAATGTTGAACTCCATTTCAAACATACCTGAGTCTGCGACGGGGATGCCCAGATTCGTCGCGGGATGCCATTCAATCATCCTGAATATTCTCATTGCTTCACGATCACAGGCGGGGCTGAGTTTCTGATGAAACCTGATAAGTTTAATTTGTCCTTTTTCCGAGGCTTTGAACGCGATCATTACTTTGCCTTCAGTGCCTGAGGCCAGACATGTTTCAGGATAAACCAGTTCCTGATCAATAAAGTGCCGGAGCTGCCCTTTGCCACCTACCGGTTGAATATGTATATATTCCTGAGGTACAGCGATAAAGCATGGGAACAGACAAAGTATCAGGAACCAGGTCCACTTCATCAGGATAAGGGATTTTTTGTAAATATAAGGATATTTTCGCAGTTGTCAATAGCGGGAATCCGCCTGAATCGGGTGAATGCACCTGATTAGTTCATTTTCTGCAGAATGTCGCCGGGTATTTTGCTTTCAGAATCAATAAGCTCCGGCAGTTTTCCGAATTCATCCTTATGGAGGGTGAAATCAATTTTTCCATCCCGTATAAAGCTTATGGTATGGCAAACAGAAGTCAGTGATTCCGGGATATGTGAGCTCAGTAAAATGGTTTTACCTTTGTCAGCAAGTGCAGGAATGATCTGTTGAACCATTCTTACTGCTTCAAAATCAAGTCCGTTGAAGGGTTCATCCAGAATCAGCAGTAAGCGGCCCGAAGCGATCAGTCCCAGCAGGGCAAGTCTTTTCTGCATCCCGGTCGAGTAATTGTCAACCACCTCTGTCAGAGGAAGGTGAAAGAGACCGTTCCATAAGGCTATGTCAAAGCCGGGATTTTTCAGCCTGAAGATTTCAAGATATTCTTTACCGCTGATCATAGGATAGAAAAATGGAGAAGTCTCCATCATTGCACATTTATCAGGGTGCAGGGGTTGATCGTTGAAAATTACGGAGCCGGCTTGCGGCACAAGCATCCCGGATAAAACATTGAAAAGAGTGGTTTTACCGGATCCGTTCATGCCTACAAGTCCATGCACCTTCCCGGGTTCCAGTAACCAGTTCAGATGGTTTATAACAACCGCTTTTTCATAACTGAAGCAGAGGTCTTCCAGTTTAAGCATACAATACTGTTTTTAACTGTAAACCGGCCCTTCGCAGATAAATAGCCAGCATAATCATTGGAAGGGGGAGAAGCACAGGGATGGCAAATGCAATATTTAAAATGAAAATGATGGACATCTGATATTGGGTGTGCTGCCCCTGCCGGTAACCTGAATATTTAATCGTAACTGCAAATGCCTGAACCAGCAGGCTGTTCAGTGTGACCATCAGCAAAGCGATATTGCCTTCGGGATGAATAATCATGCCGACAATGATAGAAGGGGCTGAAATGGCCATAAAAAGCATCAGCTGAAGAAGGATTTTTCTGATCAGAAATTGCCGGCTGCTTAATCCAAGAGCCCTGACCATTGCCACGCTTTCATGATTCATCTGGAAGCCCGCGGCCAGCAGTGAGAATAATATGATACTCCCCGGGAAAAGGAAATCCTGACGATAGAAGATCAACAGAATCAGCCATGACAGCAAAATAATGAACCATGAATTTTTCAGCCCGGCGCGCCATTCCCAGGCATCAACAGGAATAAAGGGAAAGGAAAGATATAGTTTTCTTTTTCTGAACTTCACAGGTTTGTTGTAGAGCGAAATAAGACACAATCCACCGGCAAGCATAAGAAATGCATTAAAATCCCGGAGAAAGAGATACAGCAATAAAAACGGTCCGGCCATCAGGCTGTATATTATGATGAAAAAGGCCGGTCTGTTTAAAGAAAGGCTCATCAGTAAATTATGGTCTTTCCGGGTGAGATGTGCCTGTGCAATCAGCGATAGAATCAGTGCAGCCTGCAGCGGAAGCATCCCAGGTCTCAATGTTGAAACAAATCCGAAAACGATCAGCACCAGAAGGAAGATGGTCCTGAAAAGTCCGAGCGCAGTGATAATACGCCATGTTCTGCGCAGGTGGATAACTGCAATGAAGCTTGCGGCCTGCAGCATGTTTCAGATTATATGGGTTTGATTTGGCCGGCCTTTATCCAGCCCTTGCTGCCGTTGGCAATCCTGATCTCCTGCCATTCGCCGATTTTATCAATTACCGTTACCTTAAGCCCTTCGTGAATGACAAAGAGGTCGATGCTGCTTTCGTCGGGAGAGCTTTTTACCGGCAAGGTAGGCGTGAAGATGATGGCAGTTTTCTGATCTTTGGCATCCCTGTATGTTTGCCAGGCAATTATTCCGGAAATCAGGTTTATCAGAAGAAGCAACAGACCGAATGAAAAAATCAGCTTGCGGGCCCCCATCCGGCTCGAAAGAAGAAAGACAGCAACAGTAATAAATATGAGGGTAAAGCTAAACAGAGCCAGTTTTGCCCATCCGTCAGGTGAGAGCAGTAGTTTTAAACCTTTCCACCATCGGATATAGAACAATTCGGGCAATACATCTATTTTATCAACAATTTTATTGTTCGCCACCCTGAGATTATACTGGTAATCTTCGTTCCCCGGATCCGATTTCAGCGCTCTCTCATAATTCAGTATGGCTGACGGGATATCGTCAATTTTGAAATAGGCATTTCCAAGGTTGTAATAGAGATCGGGGGCGGCAACGCCATTTTCAAGGATTCTTTCGTATATGGATATGGCATTCTCATAAAACCCGGCCATATACGCTTTGTTGGCTTTCTCATAATCCGCCTGCGGATTGGCTGAAAGCGAGAGGTAAAAACCCGCAAATACAATAACGATAGCTGTCTTGAGTTTCATGTCGTTAAACTTGTGTTGACTGCCTTTATTTTAAATGCTGTTCGGTGTTTGTGATTACCTCAATGGCTTCCCTGTAAAGTTTGTCCATTACCTGCGACTTATCTCCGGGTGCGAATCTTGCGAACTCGCAGTTGTTAAGCGCAGAAATAAACTGGGTAATCAGGTCTTCATTTACGTTTTTGTTTTTCAGGGCCTGATTCACCGAATCCATCGATAACGTTGATCCGGGGATATTGAATTTATCACTGATGTAACCCCATAAAGCATTTGAGACCTCGGCCCAGAAAGCATCCTGATTTTTTTGCTTCAGGAAATGTTCCGCTGCTTTCAGCCGCTTCCTGGCTACCCGCGTAGCCTTCCGGTTGCGCATAAGTGCCAGGTTGTTTCTTTTCCTGAGTTCATTCCGCCAGATCAGCATAAATGCCGCAAGCAGCACCGGAGGAATAGCCAGCCACAAAGGGAATAACGGATGACTTAAAAAATAACTGTTCACCGGTCTCAGTTTCAGAGGACTTGTTTTGATAAATCTTATATCGGTGCCGATATATTTAAAGTCCTCCTTATTGGAGCTGCCGGCAACCACGTTTGCTTCATTGCCTGTTCCTTTTTCAACTTTTATCCTGAAGTCGGGAGAATTCAGCGTTTTGTACGTTCCTGATTCGATATCGAAAAAGGCAAAACGGGAAGACTTTATCGTGAAATCACCCGGATTACGCGGAATAACCAGGTACTCAAACGTACGGGACCCGGAAACACCGGCCTGAGAAGCAGCAATATTATCGGTAATCCTTGGATCATAAACTTCAAAATCGCTTGGGAAAACCAGATTGGGTTTTTCTACCAGTTTGATATTGCCTTTGCCGGTTATGGTAAATTTAAGAGTTAATGCCTCATTGGCCTTGAGCTGTTCCCGGTCGATGGAACTACTGATGCTGAAATTTCCGACAGCTCCGGTGAATTCGCTGGGCCTGTTTGCCGATGGCAATGGTCGTACATTGATATTCAGCTGGTTGGATCTAAGTGTTTTCCTTACATTCTGGTATGTGCTTCCAAGAAAACTGTCATTGAAGAAGCTGTCGAAGAAGGGGTCATTGAATCCTCTGCGGCTTGCTTTCCGCTGAATCTGTGCTACCACGTCCATTTCAAGAGGTTCAATGGTGAGATTGCCGCTTTTCTGAGCAAACAGCGCCTCTTTTTTAATCTCCGCCACTACGTATTCGCTGCCGTCAACCGTTTCGCGGTATTGATTCAGTTTTGTGTTGTCTTTGATCAGGTCCTGCGACCAGAATCCGGCAGTGGACGGTGCCCGTGTTATACTGTATTCAGCAACCGGAACACGGGTGTAAATTTTGTAGGTAATAATTACCTGTTCCCCCTGATAAGGGTTTGATTTATTCACTGAAGCCCTTACAAAAAGGTCTTTTGCGGTGATTTCTCCACCCTGGGGCTGGGTCTGCTGCTGTGCTCCGGGCGATGCAGGTGCGCTGCCCTTTACCACCTTGATGGTAACCGGATTGGATTGATAGGCTTTGCCATCCACATTGACGGATGCAGGCGGAATGGTAAAGGTTCCTTCGTTGGTGGCCTGTAAGATGTAGGTAAATGAATACTCAACCGAACGCGAAACCTGGTTGTTGATAATCTGCATGCTGGTGCTGGTCGATTGGCTTGGGCCGGCAAGTACCGAAAAGTCTTTGATAACCGGGGCGCGGAAACCGGAAGCCTGCCCGTTAATGGAATAAATCAGCCGGAACTGGTCACCGACGGAAACAACTTCTCTGGCAGAGGCCCTGAAATCCAGATCCTGCCCGCTGGCAAACGAAATCCAGGTAAACATAACCAGTAATGCAGAAAATCGTATCTTTTTCATCGGCCAAATAACTATGTTCTGATATTGAATTTCACCTTAATTTTCCGGCACAAGTTACCAATCTTTTTCAACCTGCGACGGCACTGCTTTTACCTTTTGCTTATTGACCTTGTCAATGGTTTTTTGCTCATCATTTTTCAACGCCTGGAGCATGCGTTCGGCATCCTGTTTCGATATCTGGGGTTTTTGCTGCTGTTGCTGCTCCTTTTGGTCCTGCTGATCTGACTGATCTTGCTGAGGCTGTTGATTTTTCTCGTCCCTGTTGTCCTCCTTGTCGTTATTTTTTTGTTGTTGCTGCTGCTGTTGTTGTTGCTGCATCAGTTTCCGCTGGGCATAGGCCAGGTTATAGCGGGTATCTTCATCATCCGGGTTCAGGCGCAGGGCTTGTTTGTATGCTTCAACGCTTTCCTGGTATTTTTCTGCTTTCAGGTAGGTATTGCCCAGGTTATGAAGGGCGCCGGCTCTGGCTGCCTGATCACCGGGCTTTAATAATCCGGCTGCATTCATAAAATTCCGTTCAGCCTCTTCGTAATTCTCCTGCCTGTAAAGTGAGTTGCCAAGATTAAAAGTGCTTTTGGCAGAAGCAGGCGCCACCTCCATTGCCTTGCGGTAATCGATTTCTGCTTCATTGAATTTACCTTTATCATATAGTTTATTCCCCTTTCTGATAAAGGGATTTTCCTTCTGCCCGAAAGAAAGATTGCAGATTAAAGCTAAAAAGGATATTAAGATCAATTTTTTCATAATCTGATAGGCTGTTCGGGTTTAAAAATCCGGAATTTTCCTGCCCAGCGGCTTTTACGTTCATTAAGCAGGAAATTCAGGACCATTAGTATAATTGCCAGTGCCACAAAATACTGAAACCGGTCTTCGTAATCGGAAAAGCTTTTCGTGTCATAAGTATTTTTTTCAAGGTTACTGATTTCCTCGAATACCTTACGCAGCCCGGCCTGGGTGTTGCTTGCCCGCACGTAAATACCTTCGCCGGCCTGCGCAATCTGTTGAAGCATGGTTTCGTCAAGACGGGTTATGATGGTACTCCCGCTTCTGTCCTTTTTAAATCCCGCCAACTGATTGTCGCGGTAAACCGGTATCGGGGCCCCTTCGGCAAGGCCCATGCCGATGGTATACACTTTGATACCTCTTTGCGCTGCTTCGGAAGCTTTCTCCACAGCATCATCTTCGTGGTTTTCACCATCGGTGATGATTATCATGGCTTTTCCCGCCTCTTCTTCTTTAAACGATGCCATGGCCATTTCTATTGCCTGCCCGATGGCCGTGCCCTGAACGGGAACCATGTCGGGTTTTACCGTAGAGAGCATGAGCTTAGCTGCACCGTAATCCGTGGTAATGGGGAGCTGGGTATATGCCTTCCCGGCAAAAACGATCAGTCCGATCCGGTCGTTTTCCAGTTCATCGATCAGCCTGGAAATGGATTGTTTGGCCCGCTCAATCCGGCTGGGTTGAATATCCTGCGCCAACATGCTGTTTGACACATCAAGGGCAATGATGAGATCAACACCCTTGCGCTGCACTTTCTCAAGTTTCGAGCCGATCTGGGGATTCGCAAGCGCAAGTAAAACTGAGGCGATGGTCAGTGAAAGAAGTAAAAACCTTATGTGTGACCTGCCAGGCGAAACATCCGGTGTCAGCCGTGTAACCAATGGTTTTTCTCCAAACCTGAGCGCAGCGCGTTTCTTCCATTGCAGGTAGAACAGGTAAGCTACGAGCAGCAGAGGAAGCAGCATCAGCAGGTTTAAATATTCAGGATGTTCGAATCTAAACATTGTCTCTTCCTGTCTTTAATTTAAAAATTTTTTGTCAGGGGAATTTCCTGAAAAAAGAGATACCCAGGACAAAATCAAGTAGCAGCAGGACCAGCGCTGCCAGTGTAAAAGGCAAAAATTCTTCGGTTTTCTTCCGGAATTCAGTCACATCGACTTTGGATTTTTCGAGCTGGTCGATCTCCTGGTAAATCTCTTTCAGCTTGCCGGCATTTGTCGCCCTGTAATACCTGCCGTTTGTCATTTCAGCAATCTGTCTGAGCAGTGGTTCATCTATCCTTACTTCCATCTGCTGGTATTGCATCCCGAAAGGGGTTTGAACCGGATAGGGTGCAGTGCCGATGGTACCGACCCCGATGGTATAAACCCTGAGTCCGAATACCTTTGCAATTTCAGCCGCTGATGCGGGATCGATAAAGCCCCGGTTGTTTTCGCCATCGGTGAGCAGTATTATGACTTTACTAACCGCAGAACTCTCTTTGAGCCGGCTTACAGCCGTTGCCAGGCCATCGCCGATGGCTGTGCCATCCTCGATCATTCCGCTTTTAATCTCATCAAGCAGATTAAATAATATTGCATGGTCAGTAGTGAGCGGGCACTGTGTGAAACTCTCACCGCTGAATACAACCAGGCCGATCCTGTCACTGGGCCGTCCTTTGATGAAATCCTTCGCCACTTCTTTGGCCGCTACCAGGCGGTTTGGCTTAAAATCCTCGGCCAGCATACTGCCTGAGATATCCATCGCCAATACAATATCTATACCTTCCACACTGACGTTTTGGCGTGATGTAGTGGACTGGGGACGGGCCAGCGAGAGGATCAGCAGCGAGAAAGCGATTACTTTAAGGATGAAGGTTAAATGACGGAGCCTTTGCTTCAGGGTTTTCCGCTTATTGAGAAACGCCCCGAAATCACTGACCTGTAACCGTGCTTTGGTGTCCTGTCCCCTGAACCAGTACCAGACAATGGCAGCAGGAATCAGCAGCAGGAGATACAACGCTTCAGGATTGGCAAATTTTAAGTGCTCAAACATGACTGTCAGTGATTGATATTTGTATCTGATTGCTCATTTCTTTCAGGCTGTTGAACAGAGCCCGTCTCCGGTCTCGATGGAGCAGGAATGGAGCTGTTGACAACGGAAACGGCCAGGGTGTGGCTGAGTTCATTGTCAGCGCCCAACGGCCGGGCTTTGGCAAATTTTGCCATATCCGAAAGCGTCAGAATTTTTCGCAGATCTTCCATTCTTCCTGCATCGGCAAGGTGATCACGCATGGCATCAAGAATCTCATCAGAGGTCTTTTCCATGGCATCCACCTGAAAACGTGCCTCAAAATATGTCCTTAGAATATCGGTAAGCCGGGTGTAATACTCCTTTACCTGACCCTTTTGCCAGAGTTGTTCTCTTTTCAGCTCTTCAAGCTGTTCAATGGCAACCAGGTGGGCCGGCTTGTCCGGTTTCAAAGGAAATCTGATCAGAGGTTTGTTCTTTTTCCGGTTCTGCAGGTAGTACCATAAAAGCAGCCCCGCAAGCCCCAGCCCAAGCAGTATTAAAAAGTACGGCAGAAAGTCACGGAGCGTGTAAGGCGCTTTCAGCACCGGTTTAATGTCTTTGATATCGGCAGATAAATCAACGGCCACATTCATTACTTCCAGCAGGGATGCTTCTGAAAGCAGATCTTTAAATTCATTTGATCCGGCTTCCTTTATCGCAAATGAAACAGGAGGGAGTACGTGATAGCCGCTGTCGAATGATGTAATTCTGATTATCTGGCGGAGTAAAATATCGTTGGTGTTTTCCTGCTTCAGCGAATCGATTCCGGAGACGGATATTATTTCAAGTGACTTTGTAATCGTATCGCCGAAAACCGGCCAGTTAACCAGCGTGCCTTCCTGCACCTGCAATTCCAGTGTAACGTTGATCTGCTGCCCGATCAGGAATCTGGTTGTATCGGGTGTCGCTTTCTGCCCTATGCCGTGAAACGGGCAAAGCAGCAGCAGAATAAACAATCCCGTCAGCTTACCGGTGTTTTTTATGATTAACGCTCCCTTCATCTCCATCCTGCATTAACTGTGGTCTGCTTATCTTCTCGATTCTCTTGCTTTAAAAAGTCCCAGCAAAGGTTTTACATAATCCTGACCGGTTCTGAACCGCGCAACATCCACCCCGCTTTTCCGGAATGCCAGTTCAAGCATCTTCATCCTGCTTTCAGCGTAAGCGGCATAATCATTTCTGACGGCCCGGCTTGAAGTGTCGACCCAGATTGCTTTATTGGCTTCTTTACTGTACATCCTTACCAGACCCATGTCAGGGATGCTTAAATCCCTTTCGTCGATGATATGCAGGGCTGCAAGATCGTGCTTGTTTCCGGCTATTCTGAGGGCATCCTCGAATCCGCTGTCCATAAAATCGGAAATAAGAAACGCCGTGCAACGCTTCTTCATGGCATTTGTCAGAAACCTCAGGGCTTCAGAAATATTGGTCTTCTGACTTTCCGGCTTGAAATCAATCAGTTCCCTGATGATGCGCAGAATGTGGCTCAGCCCTTTCTTGGGCGGAATAAATTTTTCAACCTTATCGCTGAAAAAAATGACCCCTACTTTGTCGTTGTTTTGTATTGCCGAAAAAGCAAGTACAGCAGCAATTTCGGTCATCATTTCCTCTTTAAGCCACTGCCGGCTGCCGAATTCGTTGGATCCGCTCACGTCTATCAGCAAAGTAACCGTAAGTTCGCGTTCCTCATCGAAAATTTTAATATAAGGATGATTGAACCGCGCCGTAACATTCCAGTCGATGTTTCTGATGTCATCACCGTACTGGTATTCCCTTACTTCGCTGAATGCCATACCGCGACCCTTGAACGCACTATGATATTGTCCGGAGAAAATCTGGTTGGACAAGCCTCTGGACTTGATTTCAATCTTGCGGACTTTTTTAAGGATATCGCTGGTTTCCATCAGAATTTAGCTTAATGAGAAACTGGTTTCCGGTCAGTATCGTCCCGATCAGGGAACTTCAACCGTGTTGAGTATTTCGTTGATGATATCATTGGTAGTGATGTTTTCGGCCTCAGCTTCATAGGTAAGCCCGATTCTGTGCCGCATTACATCATGGGCAACGGCACGGACATCTTCAGGGATAACATAACCGCGACGTTTGATAAAGGCATAGGCTTTGGCGGCCAGGGCCAGGTTGATGCTTGCACGGGGTGAGGCTCCGTAAGCAATCAGTCCTTCAAATTTTTTAAGCTTGTTTTCTGCAGGAAATCTTGTGGAAAAAACAATATCGGTAATATAGTTTTCAATTTTTTCATCAAGGTAAACTTCCCGGGTCAGATTTCTTGCTTTCAGAATCTGTTCAGGTGAAATGATTGTTTTTGTTTCCGGAAAGCTACCCGACATATTCTGACGCATAATGAGTTTTTCCTCTTCACGGCTGGGATAGCCAATGATTACCTTCAGCATGAAACGGTCAACCTGGGCTTCCGGCAAAGGATAGGTTCCTTCCTGCTCAATGGGGTTCTGAGTGGCAAGCACCAGGAAAGGTTCTGAAAGCGGATAAGAATTTTCTCCGATGGTAACCTGCCTTTCCTGCATTGCCTCCAGCAGTGCACTCTGCACTTTGGCAGGAGACCTGTTGATTTCGTCGGCAAGGATAAAGTTGGCAAATATGGGGCCTTTCCGGACCAGAAATTCTTCCTTTTTCTGGCTGTAGATCATGGTTCCTATAAGGTCGGCAGGCAACAGGTCGGGGGTAAACTGAATGCGGCTGAACCTGGAATCTATAATATTGGCCAATGACTTAATGGCCAGCGTTTTGGCGAGACCCGGAACTCCTTCCAGCAAAATATGCCCGTTCGACAATAATCCGATCAGGAGTCGTTCCACCATGTGTTTCTGACCTACGATAACTTTGTGCATCTCCATCTCAATGAGATCAACAAAAGCACTTTCCTTCTGGATGCGGTCGTTCAGTTCCTTGATATCAGTTTCAATCATGGCAATGTTTTTTTTGCAAAAGTATTACTACCAATGCTGCCGGAGTGCAGAACCGGTGTTAAAAATTGTTAAACCATAAGGCTTTCAGGGACTTTGCTGATTCTGCAATCCTCAATTCCCTGAAAATTTGAATAAAAGAGGAAACTCAGATGCCCAGTTTTTTTCTGATCAGCGGCGGAACGGCATCTTTATGAATCATCACAGCTATGGTGTTAAGGCGTACATAGGCTTCCGACATATTGAGGTAACCTCCTGATTTATTGCTGTCGGCTGCCCACGAATTTTTGGTAATGTAATACCTGGTGCCGAGTTGGTCAGTTGCAAGTCCTGTAATATGCATCAGATGATCGTCGGTAGCTTTCAGGTTATTGAAATCTTCCTGCCTGATACCAGGGGTGATGATTCTTTCCGTCACTGGTTTGCTGAAGCTGTAAAGCTCGGCATTTTTCTCTTTTTCGGTAAGCTTTTCCCAGCGGGCCCGTTCAGTTCCTTCAAGAGAGCTGCCTGAAATCTCGGGCAGGATGGCAACGCCTTTTGCATGGGAAAATCCTTTGTCGCTCACATCGCCGTCCCAGCAGATAGTGTAACCTTTCTCAATGGCATGGTTCATCACATCCATCAGCTCATCGAGCGGAAGGTTGTAATAAAGGTCCTGCGACCAGTTGTCGGGTATTTCAAGATTGATTTTCTGATAGAACGGATGGTGCAGATAGGAAGTGAGCTCAACATAATCTGCAGGATTAAAACCTGCTGCCTGAGCATAAACAGGCAATGCGCCGGCATTTTTTCCATTGGCCTGATCGTGCACAGGGCCCAGGTAGGCCTCGAGGATGCCGGCGAAGGCATGGGGCCATACCTTCGACAGTTTACCGTCTTTCTTTTGCAAAACCGCATCAAGATATGCTTTCAACACAGCATCCAGTTCCCCGTGTAAATGCTTTGATTCGCCGGCAAGGAGTCCGGGATAGTCATTTTCTCCGGCAAAACCAAACTTCGCGATGGTATTCATAACATCGTGGGCCTGGCCACCGGGACCAAAATTTGAAGATCCGTGAAGACGTACATACCTTTCTGCCTTTTCGCGGTAGGCATGGTTAACAAAATACATTTCCGAAAGATCTTTTTCTCCGGCGCCCAGCCTGAGAAGTTCTGATTCCACAAACGAAACGGTCGCAAAACTCCAGCAGGTTCCTGACCGGTACTGGTCTTTAACGGGAGTAGCCGGATTGTTTATGATTATTTCAAACTGAAAACCTTCTTTCTTTACGCTGTCCTGTTGGGCATATGAAAAGGAAAAGGATGCCGCCAGCCCGGACATGATTACCAGTGCAATAATTCTCATGGTTTTTAACTAATTGATTTATAATTACATAATTCTTGCCGTCAAACAATAGCCTGTACAGGTAGTGGATTATGTGAAGCTACCGGCAAACGTATGAAAAAAGCGATTCAAACGGCATTTCAGACAGAATATTTTTGTCAGACACATTATTTTTTTCCGAAGATTTAACCGGTCTTTTTTAAATTGTCAAATTCTCCTACATTTGCCGCCTGATACCGGATGCCAATTCAATATATTTTATTGCTGAAAGTTGGGTCGGTATTGGATTTTTGGTTTATTTTTGTTTGGAAAAAAGGAGGTGAATCTTGTTCATCTTTAAAAAAGATGTAACTTGTGCCACTGTTTTTGTTGACTTGAAATCGTAATATCCATAAACTACAAGAATATGAAAAATAGACGATTACTCTTTGGCTTTCTTGCTTTAATTTTTGGAGCCGGAATGATTTTGCTGACTACTTCAGGCTCATTCAGGCAAATTGTCAGTAGCTCTGTTAAGGGAAATCTTGCGGAGGGGCTTGAAAACGGCTGGGATTACCTGTCGCAGATCCGCGGCAATTACAGTACCGGTCAGGTAAACCCTGCTGATGTTTTAAAAGCCAGAAACCAGGCTTCAGGGTTAAGAGAGTCAGGGGCGATCGGCCTTAACTGGTCATCGATGGGACCGGATAACTTTGCAGGCCGCACCCGTGCTGTGATATTGGACAACAGGGACAATTCCGGCCGCACAGTTTTTGCCGGAAGCGTTTCGGGTGGTTTATGGAAATCCACTTCAGGTGGACTAACATGGAATCAGATTCAGGCAGGCGGGGTAATTCTAAATGTCAGCTGCATTACCCAGTCAAAAAGCGGCGATATTTATGTAGGAACCGGAGAGACCTTTGCCAGTGACCGTTTCAACCTTTTCAGCGGTTTTATTGGTCAGGGAATCTATAAATCAACGGATGGTAGCAGTTTTACCAAACTGGCTTCAACTGATCCGGGAACCTATAATGACCCGACTGCCGAATGGGCTTTTGTCAACAAAATTGCCGCTGGTGATAACAACAGGGTGATAGCCGCAACCAATTACGGTTTGAAATATTCTTCCGATGGAGGACAATCCTGGTCGATGGCAAAGTCAGGTGGCGAAAATCTTTCCGGAACCAGCAACGAAGTAAAGATTGGTCCCGATGGTGCCATCGCTGCTTCGGTTGATAATAAACTATATGTTTCACCTTCCGGCTCTGCCGATGGTTTTATTCTGCGTTCAACGGGCGCGGGTCAGGATAGCCTGCCTGCAGAAGGCGTGGCACGCATTGAGGTTGCTTTTGCTCCTTCCGATGCTTCCACACTTTATGCAGTGCTTATTTCTGACGGTACCCTTAGCGGAACATTGCGCGGCCAGCTGAAAGGAATTTTTGTTTCGAAAAACAAGGGTGAAACCTGGCGCCTTGTCGGTCCCGGAGCCAGCCCGGTTTTCAATGTATTCGGCAATGCCGCCAATACAACACATTATGGCGATTATGCTGCTTCCATCGTGGTAAGCCCGACGAATCCCGATAAAATTTATGTCGGCGGCGTCAATGTATGGGAAGGCCTTAAAGTACTTGATGATGGTTTTTACCAGTGGCAACAGAAAACCCTGGGCAATGCAGGGCTTTATTTCCACCAGATATTTATTAACCCGGCAAATGAATTAAATGCATATATGGCTTCAGACCAAGGACTTGCCCTGACTGAAGATGACTATGTCACCATTAAGTTGATTAACAAGAATTATGTTACTTCCATGTTTTATTCTGTGGCATATGATGACAAGGGCCGCGTAGTAGGAGGATCCCAGGGCAATGGCGTTGTTTTTCTTGATCAGGAAGGCAATACACCTGAAACCGGAACCAAGATTATTCCTGTTGATGAGAATAATATACCCATTAACTTGTTTGTTGGAGGGACAGTTGAAATGTCGATGATTAATCCTCGCGCTGTTTTTTATTCCTCTACCGGTGGTCGCCTCTGGCGCTCAACCGACCTTGGTGTTTCGCAAGCAAATAATTTTATATATAACGGAGAAGTGACCAATAATAACGGGAATGTGTTTATTACGCCATTCCGAATCTGGGAAGACTTCAATAACCCGAATTCGCGCGACAGCATTACTTTTCATGCCAAAGCCAATTACAACACCGGTGATGTATTGTCGCTCAAGAGTAAGAATGCCCAGTTCCCCTTCCGCTATACCCTGACACAACCGCTTGCAAACGGAGACTCGCTGCATATCGTTGATCCCGTTTCCTCAATCTTCTTTGTCGGGATGACGAACGCCGTTTATATGTCAAGAGATGTGCTGGATTTCGGCAAACTGCCTTCATGGGACCGCATTGCCAACCTTACCGGAGTGCCGTCATGCCTGGCTTACTCCTCGGATGCAAATTACCTCTATGTCGGAACTACCGATGGCAAACTGCTCAGGATCGCCAATATTGCCCTGGCTTACGATTCACTCCGGGCCGATGTGCGTAGTTCTGCCTGTATCATTTCATCCGGTATTGTTAAGGATTTCGGGGCCCGGTTCGTTACCTCAATCGCTGTTGATCCCAACGACGACAATCATGTTATTGTTACCCTGGGTAATTATGGAAACAGCGAATATGTTTTCCGTTCCACCAACGCGCTGGCTCAGTTTCCTGATTTCAACCCGATCCAGGGTAACCTCCCGGCCATGCCGGTTTACTCCTGCCTGATCGAAATGAACAGTTCAAGCAGGGTTATCCTCGGTACTGATCTTGGCGTATTTACTACTGAATCACTTGGCTCAAGTCCGTCATGGACCGCTGAGAATACCGGTCTTGGTGAGATTCCGGTAATGATGGTTCGCCAGCAAACGGTTAGCAGACCCTGGATAGATGGAATTACCGGTGTCAGTAACTTCGGGGCTATTTACCTGGCTTCACACGGAAACGGAATTTTTGAGAACCGCATGTTTGTGGGGATTGACGGCCCCGGTCCTGATCCGCAGGGAAAATCAGTCACACTGAGTGTTTATCCCAACCCTGTTCAGTCAGAGATTCATTTCAATGTCAGTCTGAACGGGAACAGCTCACTTCAGGTCAGCCTTTACAACCTGCAAGGAAAGCTCGTTAAGTCTGTTAATTTCGGCATGCCCGGCCGTGGAGAACATCAGCTGACTATTCCGGCTTCTGACCTGGTCAACGGAACCTATCTTATGAAGGTAACAGAAGGCTCATCTGTTAAAACAGCCAAGTTTGTTGTAACCAAATAGCATTAGCTGAAGCCGTCCATCGGCGTAAGTTTGTAAATCAGAAAAATTCAAGGAAAATGAAAAAAATATTTCTCTCATTGCTGTTTTTAGCGATCAGTTGTCAGGTGATACTTGCTTCTCCGACCATCTATACCCCTGAACTTGTTTCCCCCAGCAACAACCAAACCGGCGTTGCTCCGAATGTATTGCTCGACTGGAATGCCGTAGTTGGAACAACAGGACTTCATTACATCGTTCATCTCAGTCAGGATGAGGCATTTACCAATCCGGTGGAATTTTCAACCGATCTCACCAGGTACAATATGGCAAATCTTATGTTTGGTCAGACCTATTACTGGAAAGTGAGGGCCGTGGATCAGACAGGTACATCAGACTGGACTGAAACCCGCGCATTCACCGTGGTGGCCCGGCCCATCCTGAGGCGCCCTGCCAACAATGCAAATAACCAGGATGCCAATGTGCTGCTGCAATGGGATGCCATTACCGGAGTAAGTAATTTTGACTATCAGGTTGATACTTCCGCCAACTTTGACAGTCCCTTTGCCTATATCACTTCCGTGAACGGAACACTGAAAGAGGTGAATGCTGCAAACCTGCTGTTCGGAACCGGCCATTACCTCAGGCTCAGGGCAAGGCATGCTGCTGACACTTCCGCCTGGACAGCAACGACCTTTTTCAACGTTACAAGTACCTTCAACCTCAGCAGGCCAAACGACAATGCCATCGATGTGGTTCCTGACGCTGAATTTCAATGGACAGCCGTGAAAGGCATCAATAAATACAATATCTATCTTTCACAGGAGCCTGAAATGATCCATTATGATGTATATAATGTTTTGGCGACAGCCACCCGCACCAGGCCTGATACTTTGCTTTTTGGTACTACGTATTACTGGAAAATGTCTGCCAATCATTCAAAAGATACTCTCTTTTCAGCATCAAGGTCTTTTACAACGGTAAGTTCGGTTACCTTAACTTCACCGCTCAACAATTCCACGAATGTTGTACTGCAACCCTCGCTGGCCTGGAAAAAAATGACAGGAGTGCTCAAATATCAACTACAACTTGCTTCAAATGCTGGATTTACAGATGCCAGGAATTACAGCATTACTGCAACTACGTCGGCCGGGGATGAGCAGTTTAAAGTGCCCCTTCATGTTCTCGACAGTGCAGGTACATATTATTGGAGGGTCAATGCCATCAGCAGCCGCGATACCACGGAATGGAGCGAAACATGGAATTTCCGTTGCGTCGCGCTTAGTATCGATGATCCTGGTTCGGTTTCTGGGTTGAGTGTATATCCTGCACCGGCGAATGATTTCGTGACCATCCGCATGAAAAATTCCATCAATGGTACAGCGACCATCAAGGTTCTAGACCTGCTTGGAAAAACCCGCATCAGCCGGGATGTTCAGGTTGAAGCCGGATTAATCAGTAACTTTGATCTTGGTCCATTGCCCGATGGTGTTTATATGCTCCTGATGGAAATGAGAGGATCTGCTGCCACGACCAAAATTATTGTAAGGCATTAATAAAAATATCTGACTCAAGGCCCTGGTTGTTTATTCAGCCAGGGCTTTTTTTTACCACGGATCAAGCTTTTGACACTACTTAATCAGGATTACACTAATAAAATCAATCGTATAAACCTTCCAGCCTTCCTATTGAGTAATTCAGGTTTATTACTGGTGATTAATCAGTTCTCTGTTTTAAAGACGATTCAGGCAGGATGTAGATTGCAGGAGAAATCTGCTTGCCGGCAATGGCTGATAAGGCCGGTTGTGGCTAATAGCTGGTTAAAACAATGAGCAATGTGTGTTGTCACACAATATATCAGGATTGCTTTTTTGTTTGGGGCCGGTTTCAGTTTTTTTTTCTTAAACTATAATAATTCCTGATAAGCTTAATCGTATCTTTTACCGATCCCTGCACTAAGGTAGAGTGTAAAGAAGAATTGAGACGGATCGCGGAAGGCCATGATGGGAACCGGTCTGGCAAATACATCCAGTGCAATGCCGGCTTCCACGGTTTTTGGCTTTTGATTGATCGTGCCAAACTCTACATTCAGACCGGTTTTGAGGTAAATGCCAGGATATGGCTTAAGCTGGTTGAAACCTTTGGTGAAAGAAGCCCGGCCATAAATATTATCCGGGAAATGATTTTCGGGATCGTAACGTTCTGTGACCGTGATGTAACGATAGGTGCTTTCATCAAGCTTGATGATGTTAAGGTAAACAGGTTTTGTAAACGCAACTGAAAGCCCTCCCGAATAGAAGAGCCTGAGCTCAACGCCGCCGAAGTAAGGTTTCCTGTTGAGCATCCGTTGCTGTCCCGCTCCGGCCCTGATCATATAAATGGCATTCAGTTTTCCGTAGTAATAGCTGCGTGTATTGGTAAAAAACGGATTGATGGATTTTATCTCCTTGCTGTCCTTCATTTCAAGCAGATTGGCTTCAAACATCCACTTCGTGAAAATGCTCTGGTTCCTGCCGGCCCTGAATTCAAGTCCCCAGCCATTGCTGTGAATGATCAGGCTTCCATTCATCTCTTTCCGGAAAAGCACATTGTCTGCAATACTGTCGTACTCCTCATCGACCTGCGCATGAAGATCGGATTTGCTGAAAAGAAGCAGCAACACCGCCGGGAAAAGATAAAAGAAACGATTCATTAATATCCGGATAAGGGTTAAGCAAAAGTACACAAACAATATGCCGTATCAAACAAAAAAAGCCCATGACTTATCACAGGCTGTAGCAGGATGATCTGAAATCATCAACGGTTTCTCTCAATCTTATATCTGCTTGCTTCGCCGTAAGCAGCACACTTCTTACTCGACTGGCACGCAGACAGAATTAATCCCAGAGAAACTACAACCAGTAGTGATACAACAATTTTTTTCATAATTTTACTCAGTTGAGTGACATTTTTTTTGCAAAGATAAAGTGCCTGATAAAGTAACTTAAAAAACAAGTTTATATTGTTTATGTTTGAAATGCTTAAAAGTAACGCCTGATGTCAGAAATTAATCCACAAATTGAAGAAAGCTGGAAGAAAATACTTTTTGCTGAGTTTGGTAAGCCATATTTCGGTGAACTCAAGTCATTCCTGGTTTCAGAAAAATCCCGATATACCGTATATCCGCCCGGATCAAAAATTTTTGAAGCCTTCAACCGGACTCCTTTTAACAAGGTAAAAGTAGTGCTGCTGGGGCAGGATCCCTATCATGGTCCGGGTCAGGCGCACGGGCTTTGCTTTTCGGTGCCGGCAGGTACCGTTTTTCCTCCTTCGCTGCAAAACATTTTACGTGAGTTGCAGACCGATCTTGGTTATCCGTACCCGCAAAGCGGTGACTTATCGAAATGGGCTGATCAGGGTGTATTTCTTCTGAATGCAACACTCACGGTCAGGGCCAATCAGGCTGGTTCTCACCAGGGCAGGGGGTGGGAGACATTTACCGATTCTGTAATCAGCGCCTTGTCATCTGAACGGGATAAACTAATATTTCTTCTCTGGGGAAAATATGCACAGAATAAGAGATCTCTTATCGATACATCAAAACACCTTATACTGGAAGCTCCGCATCCCTCTCCTCTGAGTGTATACCGAGGATTTTTCGGGTGCAGGCATTTTTCCCTGACAAACCAGTTTCTTGTTGATTCAGGTTTATCACCGGTTGACTGGAAACTTGATTAGCTGTCCAGCGTTTAAGACTTCCGTTCTTTAATACTGCTCTGATATTTTCCTAAAGCAGGTTTTAAAGCATTTTCATTGACTATTTTCCAAGGATTTAAGCCGTCACCCGGATGTTTTTTCTGTTAGGAAGTAAATTATTTTGAAATATTTAATAATTGCAATATTTTAGCTAACCTAACCAAATACGAACCACATGAAAAAAACATTACTGATTTTATCATTCGGTGCCTTTGCTATCGCTTCATTTGCCGGCGGTATAGTGCACAACACGAATCAGAGTGCCTCTTTTATCCGCATGCCTGCGAGGGATGCTTCTTTGGGTCTGGATGGTGTGTATTACAATCCTGCCGGACTTACGCAGCTTAAGGATGGATTCCACCTTTCTCTCAACAATCAGTATATTATACAGACCAGGAAAATTTATACCAGTTTTCCAGGGCTTAATCGTGATGGTTTTGAAGGAAATGTTGTTGCTCCGCTGTTTCCGTCGGTTTATGCAGCTTACAAAACCGGTAAACTCGCATTCTCACTCGGTTTCAATCCGATTGGTGGTGGAGGCAGTGCCTTGTTTGAGGACGGTCTGCCTTCCTTTGAGATGCAGGTAGCCGGCATTCCAGGTGCATTGAGCAATGGAGGAATCCAAACAACAAAGTATAGTTTCGATACGGAATTTGAAGGCAAGTCTGTATTTTATGGCATTCAGGCCGGAGCCTCCTATCAGGTGAACGAGGTACTCTCTGTCAGCCTTGGATTGCGTTACGTAATGCTTAACAACAACTACAAAGGCCATTTATCAGATATTATGATCAATCCGTTATTTCCTGCTTTGAATTATACCGGTGAGATGGTGCCTGCAAAAGATTTCTTCGATGCAATGTCAGTTATGTTTCAGGGACTTTCAGGAATAGCCGGGTCGTTGGAACCACTGGTAGCAGGTGGCGGTGGGAGCCTCACACTCGAACAGGCTCAGCAGGCCGGATATCTGACATCTGAAGATGTAGAATCGATTGCAGGAGGTTTTGCCCTTATCAATTCATCCATCGATCCGATGACTCTGTCGGTTGAGCAGATTCAGGGTGCCTACAGTGCGGCTACACCTGTATTTGTAGCTCAGCAGCAGGCAATGGCCGGGAATGCTGCAGCAACCCAGGATAAAGAAGTGGATGCATCGCAGAGCGGAACCGGCATCGTTCCCATTATCGGTGTAAACCTGAAGTTTGAACGGTTCAATGTCGGACTGAAATATGAGCATAAAGCCAGCATTAAGGTAAAGAACAGCACCAAAGTGGATGATGTCGGTTTGTACCCTGATAAAGCAGAAGTGCCAAGTGATCTGCCGGCAATGTTTACTGCCGGAATTGGCTTTGAGGCAACCAAAAAGCTTAATATAAGCGCCGGCCTGCATTATTATTTTGATAAAAGTGCAGAATACGGCAAAAAGCTTGAGGGCGAATATGTGAAGAATGATAAAGTGATGGATAAGAATTTCTGGGAATTTGCCCTGGGACTTGAATATGCCCTTACCGACAAATGGCTGGTCAGCGCTGGTTATCTGCGCACCCAGACCGGTGTGATGGATTTGTATCAGACCGACCTGAGTCATAGTCTTTCAACAAATAGTATTGCTGCCGGTCTTCGTTACATGGTTAACGAGAAAATCGGGATCAACCTGGGCGCTATGAACACTTCTTATGTTGAAGATACCAGAGATTTCCCGGCAGCAGCTCCGTTGCCTGCATACACCGAAACCTATAACCGCAGCGCCTTCACCGTGGCGCTTGGAGTCGATATCAGTTTCTAAAAAAAAGTTAATTTTTAACTAAGGACCGGCCCTGAAAGGGCCGGTCTTTTTTTTGTAATTGCTTTATAATTAATTTATTATAATAATGACAATCTTTGTGTAATGCTCAGTATCCGGATTGCGGGTGTCGCGTTTTCCGGCAAAATAGTACTTTTGTGACATGATAACATGCCATGAGAGCTAATCCGGAAATAAATCAGAAATTTCTACTTTGCGTCCTGCACAGATATTTCTGCATGTTATATGGAAAGCTGTATCCTTTCTTCCGGTCGGTTCTTGATCGATCTGGCATATCTTTCAGATATCAGAGTATTTTGACCGCTTTTTTGTTGCTGGCTGTATTACCACCTCCCGGCTTTGCACAATCATTTACCATTGATACCAGTGCTTTTTTGAATGAAGAGCGGGAATATCTGAGAATACAAAAGATGCCGGAGCATGACGCTGAATCAACTAATGAAGAGGAGTTGCTTACTGAAGAGGACGGTGACAATTTTGTGCCGGAAGATATGATTTTTGTGCCCTCGGATGTATTATACAATAACAGGTGGGATACGCTGTATATAAGGACAGGCAGGATTGATGCGGCCGGTATGTCTGATTCGGTGCTGCTGCTGTTGAATAATCCGGCGGAAACACCTTTTGCTTTTCCGCATAAAGGAAAGCTTATTTCTAAGTATGGGCAGCGGGGAAGCCGGTTTCATGCCGGTATGGATATAAAGCTTGAGACAGGTGACACCGTAGTGAGCGCTTTTGACGGGAAGGTGAGGATTGCCAGGGTGATGAGCGGATACGGAAAAATGGTGGTGATCAGGCATCATAACGGTCTGGAGACGGTTTACAGCCACTTGTCAAAAATTCTGGTAAATATCAATCAGGAAGTCAAAGCAGGAGAGCCGGTCGGATTGGGTGGCAGAACAGGCAGGGCGAGCACCACCCACCTGCATTTCGAAACCCGTTTTCGCGGTGAGCATTTTAATCCCGGCAAGATTATCGATTTTGAGAATTACACCCTTCGGGTGGATACATTGCTGATATCCAAAGAATTCTGGAGCTTAGGGCGGAGTGCTTCATCTTTGGCAAATGATGGAACGGCTTCATCCGGAAGTAAATATCATACGATAAGGTCGGGAGACACCCTCTCGAAAATAGCCAGACGATACGGCACAACGGTAAACCAATTGTGCAGAATTAACGGCATCAAACCAACCAAAGTGCTCAGAATCGGCTCACGAATCAGGGTTGCGTAATCATTTCCTGCATTAATTGTTTCCTGATCTGCAGAACCAGCCTGGTCTACTGCTCAAAATGTATTAAATTTACCATTCATTAAGGTTAGTCAGATTTTTTGATTTTCCGGTTAATACGGTTGTTGGATTGCAAACCATGCATCGTTAGAAAATCTGTTTAATTGCCGAACTTTTTAATATACACGGATGAAGTCCCGACTGACGTTCTTCTTTGCAACGCTTCTGACCGCTATGGCACTGGCATACTGTAAAGGCCCTGCGAAGCTTTCTTACAGAAATATTTCCAACTTTTACAAGCCTGACCTGCAATTGGCCGGATTATCTTATGCCCTGTTCAATCTGAACGACAGTATCACCAACCTATATGTCCGCATACCGATGAAAGGCCTCAGATACCTTCCTGATAACGGGGCTGGCAAATCCCGGTTCAGACTTAGCTATCAGTTGTTTGATGGCTTTGAAAAGGGCGTTTTGATTGATTCTGCTTCATTTACCGGCATGGATTCCCTGACGGGTAGGGCCATCTTTATGGATTCAGTTCCCATCCGGGCCCTGGCTGGAAATGATTATGTGCTTAGTATAGAGTTGCTTGATCTTAATGCAGGTAATAATTATGGTGCATTTCTCAGTTTGCAAAAGAGGCAGATCTATAATGTTCATGATTTTCTGCTGCTGGATGAGTCAGGGATACCATTGATGCGCAACTTCCTGTATAGAAATGAAAAGGTTCGGATACGGTCAAACAGGCTTTCTGATTCCCTGCACTTTAAATACTTTACTGAAAAGTATTTGCCGGGAACTCCGCCTTTTGGCTTTCCGGATAACATAGCCATAAATGCTGCTGACAGTGTTTTTGGAGTTAAATTCCGGGATGGTGTCACCTCTTCCGGCACAGTGCCGGGAGAAGGCAGATATCTATTATATGGTGGCGGAAGTCCGGTGATGGTTATACACAGGTTCTACGACGGATTTCCAGATATCGGTTCAACCGGTCAGATGCGGGAATCGCTCAGGTATATCTCAACCGATGCAGAATACAGGGAAATGAGTCAGTTGCCGCCCCGGGCTGCCATTGATGAGTTCTGGATTAAACTTACCGGGCATTCCGAAAGGGCCTTGTCTCAGATAAGAAGATACTATGGCAGGGTGGAGGAGGCCAACCGTTTTTTCAGTTTAAGCCGTGAAGGATGGAAATCGGACCGTGGAATGATATACATGGTTTTTGGGCCGCCGAATCTTGTTTACCGCAATACTTTGTCGGAGCAGTGGACTTATGGTGAAGCAGGGAATCCGCTGTCCTTAAGATTCCTGTTCAACCTTGAGACACTCCCGGATAACCAGTCCGAGTATTTTCTGATCAGGTCGGAGACCTACCGTACACCATGGCACATGGCCGTTTCAAACTGGCGCAGGTAGTAAGGGATTTTAGACTAACTTTGCCATTGGTAATAAATTTTTAAATGATTCCGATCAGCGAGATTCTTAATAAGGATAACTTCTCCCGTGAAGAAATTATCCGGTTGCTTGCCTCTGAGAATGAGGACAGAAGTGCCCTCTTTGCCTGTTCGGCAAAGGTTAAGGAAGAAAATGTGGGAAATATCGTTTATTTCAGGGGGCTGATTGAGTTTTCCAATATTTGTGGCAAGAACTGTTTCTATTGTGGCATCCGGAAAGGAAACAAAAGGGCGAATCGTTACAATCTGACGGATGATGAGATCCTTGAAGCCGCCCGGTTTGCCTATGAAAGCAATTATGGTTCGGTGGTGCTTCAGGGGGGTGAACTCGAGGGCGAGGCCTTTACCCTCAGAATTGAGCGCCTTTTGCATCGGATCAAGGAGTTATCGGATGGCCGGCTGGGCATTACACTTTCAGTCGGAGAGCAGACCAGGGAAGTTTACCGGCGTTGGTATGAGGCCGGTGCTCACCGCTATTTGCTCCGCATTGAATCATCTGACCGCGAATTGTATTACAAAATACATCCCCGGGATAAAAATCACAGTTTTGAAAGGCGTTTGCAGGCATTATATGATCTCCGGGATACCGGCTACCAGGTAGGTACCGGCGTGATGATAGGCCTTCCGTTTCAAACAACTGATCATCTGGCCGGTGATCTTCTTTTTATGAAAGCGCTCGACATTGATATGTGCGGTATGGGTCCGTACATTGAACATGCCGATACACCGCTTTGGGAATACCGTGATCAGTTACTGCCCCTCGAAGCCCGATTTGACCTGGCACTTAAAATGATTGCAGTGTTGCGGCTGATGATGAAAACAATTAATATCGCCTCGGCAACGGCTTTGCAGGCCATTGATCCCATCGGCAGGGAAAAAGCCCTCAAGATAGGAGCCAATATCATCATGCCGAACATAACCCCCGGTGTATACCGCGACGATTATAAACTTTATGAGAATAAACCCTGCACCGACGAGGAGGCTGCCGATTGCAAGAATTGCCTCGAAGCAAGGATCCACATGTCAGGGAATAAAATCGGCTATGATCAGTGGGGGGATTCACTTCATTTTAAGGAGAGAAACTGAACCGGTCCTTTACCCTGAATCAGGTTGCAGTCATACGGGTAAGCAGCCGGAGCCATACAGCCAGTTGTTCCTCTGAAGGAGAGAAAGTGACAACGGAAAAGATTTATTCTGCCCACCTTTGATGAACCAGCATTTTTTACCTGTAAAAATTTAAATTTGCATAAATATCAATAAGCAATGAAGCAATACCATGATCTGCTCCGGCATGTAATGGATAACGGCATCCGCAAAGATGACCGCACCGGGACAGGTACGATCAGTGTTTTTGGTTACCAGATGCGGTTTAACCTTGAAGAGGGTTTTCCTGTGCTTACGACCAAAAAGCTGCACCTGAGGTCCATCATCTATGAGTTGCTGTGGTTTCTGAAAGGAGATACCAACATCAGGTATCTGCATGACAACAAAGTGTCCATCTGGGACGAGTGGGCCGATGAGAACGGCGACCTCGGCCCGGTTTACGGAAGGCAATGGCGCTCATGGGCAACTGCTGACGGCAGAACGATTGATCAGATCAGTGAAGTGCTGAAACTGATCAGGGAAAAACCGGATTCGCGCCGGATGATGGTGAGTGCCTGGAACCCCGGCGAAGTGGAACAGATGGCGCTGCCTCCCTGTCATGTGCTTTTCCAGTTCTATGTTGCCAATGGGAAACTATCCTGTCAGCTTTACCAGCGCAGCGCGGATATCTTCCTTGGTGTGCCTTTCAATATAGCCTCCTATGCATTGCTGACAATGATGATGGCTCAGGTTACAGGGCTGAAGCCGGGGGAGTTTATTCATACATTCGGCGATGCGCATATTTATCTTAATCACACCGATCAGGTTGCCTTGCAACTGAGCCGTGACTTAAGGCCGCTCCCCCGTATGGTTATTAACCCGGAAGTGAAAGATATTTTTAATTTCAGGTTTGAGGATTTTTCTCTTGTTGATTATAATCCGCATCCCCATATCAAGGCTCCGGTGGCTGTCTGATGCAGCACCGGATGATTAGTCAACTGATTATTGTATAGCCTGCGCTGAAGTTTATGAAAACCATCTCAATTATAGTCGCCATTGCCGACAATCTGGCCATTGGAAAAGATAACCGCCTGCTCTGGCATATCCCCGAAGACCTGAAGCGTTTCAAAGCCCTTACTACCGGTCACACCATCGTAATGGGTAAACGCACATTCGAATCATTGCCATTGCGCCCCCTGCCTAACCGCAGGAGCGTTGTGATTACGGATGTGCCGGGAGAGCAGATTCCCGGTTGTGTGATGGCATATTCCATTGATGATGCCATTGAGAAAATGGAAGACGGCCGTGAGAATTTCATCATTGGCGGTGGCATGGTTTACAAGCAGTTTATGCCCCTTGCCCATAAACTTTACCTCACACTTGTGCACAAGGAGTTTGATGCGGATACTTTCTATCCGGAAATAAACTTCGATGAATGGGCCGAAGTGGAAAGAACCGATGTGGATGCCGTTGAATCACTGGGATTTAGCTACTCTTATGTGACTTACGATCGGAAGCAGGACTGAACCGGGATTACTGCTGATTCAGGCTGAATTCCTGCAACCTTCCGTTGACAGCGGCAAAAATGCCCAGCCCTCCATCAATATTTGTAAAAACAGGTGAAGGCTCTGAGAAAGGATTGTCACCCTGAAATGACATCACCGAATGGTGATAATTATAATAATCTTCATCGGTAACCGAAGACCATATCAGCAACCTGTTATCCGGGTTGTTCCCATTGTATATTTCTGATGTTCTGAAATTGAAAAAAGCACCCTCACGGTTCTTATCCGAGAAAACGCTTTCGCCCCTGCTGAGGCCGGTTTCACTGAAGAAATTATCTCCGTAGTATTCATCACTGAAATACGTCCCTGGTAAAACTCTGTAAAAGTGCCCGTTTCCAGGGATATCCTTAAACCTGAAACTAACCATAGCAGACTGCTCTCCATAATTTTCGACATATTCTGTTGCCGTAATTTCAATGTCAGGCGGGATGCCGGCAGGAACTGTGCAGTTGGCTTCTGCAGCGTATCCGCCGGGAGCTTTGATGTCGAGATAATAGGTTTGTGACGCCTGCACCGGCATATTTACCGAAGAAATCCGGTATGACCTTGTTTCAGCGTTGTAGGGTAACTGCAACCAATCGACTCCGTTTGAAATCCTGACAGTTGCATCCGGAATTACCGGGAATGATTCTTCCCAGGAGTGCTGGGGTGTAAGGCTGTACAATGCCCGGCTTTTATATACCTTTACAGTGATGAATTCATCCTGAGGGGAAATTACCGAATAGACTACGATTTTGGGATCCGATTCGGGCACATCCACTTCTGAGATCATATCTTCGCAGGCTGTAATGGGCAGGGCTGTGGCAAAGATGAGAATCAGCCTTATTGTCTTGATTTTCATTTTTTTCAGAACTTAATGTTATAGGAAACAGATGGAATCAGCGGGAAAATTGAGACCTGCTTGAGCTTGCTGATGCTCCCTGACTCACTGTACTCATTTTCGATAAAATAGAAGAAAGGATTTTTCCGGTTATAGGCGTTGTACACGCCAAGTTCCCAGGTCCTCTCATACCCCGGTTTACTTTTATGGAACTGAATCGCAAAATCGAGACGGTGATAGGCCTTCATCCTGTAAGAGTTTACCTCGCCATAATCGGTAATGGTGTTGTAATACTCATAATAGTAAGGATTTTCGTCTCCCATCAAATCAATAAACGGATTGTGGGTGATTCCCGGATATTCTCCCAGTGGCAGGGTGATGGCGTTGCCGGTTCCGTATACCCAGGTGCCTGACAGGGTGATATTCTCCTTAAGGTCGTAGATCAGCACCAAAGAAAGGTCATGCCGGCGATCGTACCTGGCCCAGAAATATTCGCCGAAATTAATTTCATCGAACCTGAGCCGGGTCCATGACAGGGTATAACCTATCCAGCCGCTCAGTTTGCCGGTTTTTCGCTGTATCAGCAGTTCTGCGCCGTACGACTGACCTTCTCCGGCTGTAACATTATCCTGCCAGGTGAAATTCTGGGCTTCGGTAGGGTCGTCAAGCAGGAGAAAGCTCGCGCCGGGCTTATATCCCAATATATTCCTGCTCCATTTGTAATATCCCTCAAGGGTCACTGTCAGATTCTTGCTGATCATGTCTTTAGCCAGACCACCTGAAATTTGCCTCGAGTTCTGTGGTTTTACCCTGTCGGTAGAAGGTACCCAAAGATCAGTCGGCAATCCGATGCCGGTATTGCTGAGCAAATGAATGTACTGGTTCATTTCGGCAAAGGCGGTTTTCACGGAGAACCCTTCTTTGATTAAGAAATTGGCAGAAAGGCGCGGCTCGGGAGAAAAGTAATGTTTGCCGTCGGCGATAAAATGGCTTAAACGTATGCCGGCATTAGCCTGAAACCGGTTGTTGATGTTAAAATGATTCTCAAGATAAACACCGGATTCAAGTGAATTGTACTTCGTTTTCTGTTTGTAATCAAGCAGCGTCTGACTGTTTTTTTCAACGATGGCCGAAGGTGTGAACAAATGGGTTGTGGATTGTAATCCGGCCCTGAGCCTGTAGGATGTTGATAAATGATATTCGAGATCGTGCCGGAAGGCAATGTCGCGGATACCAGAGTTGTAGTCAAGTGTATAAGTACCTGAATTATCTTTTTCTTCATTGAAGATCGTGAGGTTGTACCGGCTGAAGATCAGGGAAGTATTAGCAAAAATCCGTTCGGTGAAGAGATGGTTCCAGCGCAGGGTGCCGGTCGCGTTTTGCCAGTACAATCCACCTTTGTTCTTGTAACTGTTGTTGTCATAACTGTATCTGTCCACAAACTGGAATTTGTCTCTTCCAAAGTAACCCGACAGGTATAGTTTATTTCTGGGGCCGAAGTCATAATTCAGTTTTGCATTCAGGTCGTAGAAGTAATATCCGCCCTGGCTTTCGGATGGCACGAAAGGCTTTATAATGACATCCAGATAGGTTCTCCGGGCTGATATAAGAAATGAAGAGGTGTCTTTTTTCAATGGCCCTTCCAGCACCAGCCTTGAAGAAATCAGACCTATGCCTGCCTCTCCTGAAAATTTCTGCTTATTGCCATCCTTCATGGTCATTTCAACCACTGACGAAAGCCGTCCGCCGTAACGGGCCGGAAATCCGCCCTTGGTGAGCTCCACGCTTTTAAGTGCATCACCATTGAAGATGGAGAAAAATCCGAAAAGGTGGCTGGCATTATATACCGGAGCATCATCCAGGATGATAAGATTCTGATCGGGACCGCCTCCGCGCACATAAAGGCCACTGCTTCCTTCGGAGCCTTTCTGAACTCCGGGCATCAGTTGAAGCGCTTTGAAAACATCTTTTTCACCCAGCAGGGCAGGAATATCCCGTATTTGCTGCACCGGCAGCGTGATCATGCTGATGCGGTTGCTCTCACTGACCCTTTCTGCTTTTTCGGCGGTGATGATGACTTCGCTGAGGTTTAGGCTGGGATCAAGCTCTACATCGATCATCAGGTTTGAATTCAGGTTAACTTCCCTGGATTCGTATTTGTAGCCGACATAGGAATAGCTGATCAGGTATTTGCCGGCAGGCAGGGTAACAGAGTAGAAACCGTAATTATTCGTAACCGTACCGTTGCGGATTTCAGGAATATATATATTTACGCCCGGCAACAATTCTCTGCTGTTCTTTTCACGGACATACCCGCTCACGGAATATTTTTGCTGGGCATAAAGGGAGCACTCCTGCAACATAAAGAGCAGAAGGGATAATAGTATTATTTTTTGCATACAGGGCGTATGGATGAGTGTCTGGATTGCTTGTTAAGTCAAAAATCAGGCCAGCACCTGCAAATCAGGTCTTTTGTTTTTTCTTTTTTGCTGCCGGGAATAATACATTGTTCAGTATCAGGCGGTACCCGGGCGAATTGGGGTACATGTTAAGATCAGTGGGTGGATCGCCCACCAGATGCTGATAATCTTCAGGGTCGTGTCCGCCGTAGAAAGTCCAGGTCCCTTTGCCATAAGTCCCGTGAATATATCTGGCTTCATTGGCCGCCTTGTTTTCTCCCATTAAAATGACATTAGGCTTGACGAAATTCTTGTTGAATGCCGTGGTTTGTCCCATAAATCCTTTAATCACCCTTTCGTGATTCTGGGTAAGCATCGACGGGACGGGATCCCATTTTGCCGAGAAATCAAATAAAGTAAAGAAATCGTTGGCCAGGGTGACTTTTCTTGTTGTCGTTACATCGATGTTGGAAATTTCATATTCATAGGGATTCATTACCAGGCTGAAATCGGTGAATGCGAAGCAGTTATGATATTCAAGATGATCATTCGCGTGCGGATCGGCGGGATCGCCATCAAACATTACATCACAGATGTCAAGATTCTCGGCTGCCAGGGTTACGTCGTAACTGTCAGGGGCGGAGCACATCGCGAACAAATAACCTCCGCCCGCGGTAAACTCCCTGATTTTATGGGCTACGGCCCTCTTAAGATGTGATACCTTGCTGAATCCAAGCCTGGCTGCGGCAGCTTCTGTTTTGCTGACATCTTCCTGATACCAGGGTGCGTTACGGTAAGCGGCCCAGAATTTTCCATACTGTCCGGTGAAATCTTCGTGATGCAGGTGAAGCCAGTCGTATAACGGCAATACCCCGCCAATCACTTCGTCGTCGTAAACAATATCGTACGGAATCTCGGCATAGGTCAGCGCAAGGGTAACGGCGTCGTCCCAGGGAAGTTTATTTTTTGGAGTGTAAACGGCAATTTTAGGCGCTTTCTGAAGTCGCATCTCATCCATATTAACAGCAGGGTCGCTGATTTCAGCCAGAATAGCATCAGCCTGCACATCCGCGATTACCTGAAAAGTTACCCCCCTTATCAGGCATTCTGATTCCAGTAGTGGATGATGCCGGAACATAAAACTGCCCCCTCTGTAATTCAGCAGCCAGCTGACTTCAACATCCTGCTGCAGCGTCCAGTAAGCAATGCCGTATGCTTTCAGATGGTTTTTCTGAGTATTGTCCATCGGGAGCAGCAGGTAAGCTGCCTGAACAGTCAGACTCAGGAACAGCATCATGGTAATCGAAAATAAAGCTTTTCTCATCGGTTGAGCCATGAATAATTCTGCATGTTAAACGCAATATGGGCCGGTTTTGTTATCCGGCTTTTAATTTTAATAATGAACGCAGAAGTGGTAATTATGCTTAAACTTTAATATGGAACATCATGGTCTTCATGCATATCATTCATTTTGGATTGAACGGTCAGCGTGTTGATGCCATTTTCGAATTTGCCGTTGGGCGCAAGCGCTCCTGAGATGTCGAAGTCGCCGGGTTCCGGGTCGGTAAACTTTGCATATTTGCTGATAAACCTCAGTGGCACATCTTTCAGTGCACCGTTACGGTGTTTGGCAATGCTGATTTCAGCATGTCCCACCAGGCTGGCACCGCCCTCATCCACACTCTGATTGTAGTATTCAGGCCTGTAGATAAATACAACCATATCCGCATCCTGCTCAATAGCTCCGGATTCACGGAGATCGGACAACAGCGGCTTTTTGTTGGGCCTTTGTTCGACTGAACGGTTTAGCTGTGAAAGTGCAATAACCGGAATATTAAGTTCTTTGGCAAGGCTCTTCAATGATCTTGAGATGGTGCTGATTTCCTGCTCGCGGTTCCCGCTGCTGCGGTCGATGCCGGCAGACATGAGCTGTATGTAGTCGATGACTACCATTTGTATATCATGCTGGGCTTTCAACCTGCGGCACTTCGCCCGGAGTTCAAAAACCGACAGGGAAGGGGTGTCGTCAATGTAAAGCGGTGCATCAATCAGCGTGCTGATTTTGGCATTCAATTGCTCCCATTCATAGTTTTCGAGATTGCCCTTTCTCAGTTTATCTCCCGGTAATTGCGCTTCGGCGGAGATAAGCCTGGTTACCAGCTGAACTGACGACATTTCAAGGGAGAAAACTGCTACCGCTTTTTTGAATTCCACTGCAACATTGCGGGCCATGGTAAGCACAAATGCAGTCTTGCCCATACCTGGACGGGCAGCAACAATGATCAGATCCGAGGGCTGCCATCCGGCAGTAACCCGGTCAAGTTCGGTGAATCCCGATGGTACTCCGCTGAATTGCCCGGTCTGGTTTTTGGCGGCTTCAATGCGCTTTACGGCATCGCGCACCAGCGATTGCATGTCGAGGTAATTTCGTCTCATGTTGGTTTCTCCGACACTGAACAACTGATTCTCAGCCTTGTCCAGTAGCTGGAAAACGTCCGTAGTGTCTTCATAGGCATCGTGGATGATCTCGGAAGAAATCCTGATCAGTTCGCGCTGTATGAATTTCTGCAGAATGATGCGTGCATGGAATTCAGTGTTTGAGGCGGAAGCTACACGGTTTGTAAGCTGGGCAATATAAAATGGTCCTCCGGCAGTTTCAAGCTCACCGGTAAATTTCAGTTCATTGGTGACAGTTAGTATGTCAATCGGCTCTCCTTTGGCAAAAAGCCGGGTGATGGCCATGAAAATAATCTGATGCGCCTCCTTGTAAAATGCATCCGGCCTGATAACGTCAATGATGGAGGCAAGGGCATCTTTTTCAAGCATAATAGCGCCAAGAACCGCCTCTTCAAGATCTGTAGCCTGTGGCGGAACCTTGCCATGTTCAAAGATTTCACTCAGCGCTTTGGGTTTGTATTGCTTTTTTTTTCTGGTGTCTCCCACCATTTTGTCGTTCTCTTCCATAATCCAAAATTATAAAATACTGTTCAGCCTGCAGACCCCTTTGTATTATTTAGTTATTAACAAAGAAGTAAATTATTTAAGTAAAAGATAATCAATTATATGCACTTGAATTTCAGGTTGTGACCGGCCGGAAAAACAGCAATCATCCCTAAGGAATATATTGATATATTTGCCTGCATTAATCGATGTGAAACGATGCTCAGGATAATCAGATTGCTTCTTATAATTTTTGTGATAATCCCGTTCTCAATTGCAAGCGGGCAAAATCCGGCAAGGATCAGCGGGATGCTTAAAGGGGAAGGAATTGCAGGTATTGTTTTAAATATGACCAATCCCCTTGTGATGGCATCAGCGCCTGTTTCAGCGACCACAGCTTCTGATGGGGTATTCGCTTTTGATTTGCAGGTAAAAGAGCTGACTTTGTTTAAACTTGCAATTACGGCTGACAATTACATTTTTTTATTTGTCAGGCCTGATGACCAGGTCAGTCTGGAACTGAACAGGGAGAGGCTTGGCAGGCAACCCGTGGTGGAAGGTTCCCCGGATACCAGGATTCTTTATGAGATGGCTGAAAAATCTGCCATCTTTGAAAAGAAGATGGACAGCCTTACCAGACTTTATACAGCCTCGCAGGGACGGCCGGATTTTGCGGAAATAATCCCCTCAATCGAGCAGGAATATAATAAGCTGGAGCAGGGCAAGCGCGATGAGATGCGCAATCTGTTGATGGCCAATGCTGACTCGCCTGCCGCTTTGCTGCTGATTGAGAAACTGGATATCACCGCTGATTTCGATGTTTATGACAGTGTAGCCAATGCTACTAGCAGAAAGTATCCGTCTTTTAAACCTGCTGCGGATCTGAAGCAAAAAGTCACCCTTGAGCGTAAACTGGCAGCGGGAAATCCCGCCCCTGAAATATCACTGCCAGCCCCTGATGGCATGGAAACAAAACTTTCATCCCTCAGGGGAAAGGTCGTACTGATCGATTTCTGGGCATCCTGGTGCGGTCCCTGCCGGAGGGAAAACCCGGAGGTTGTCAGAATCTATAACCGTTTCAGGGATAATGGATTTGAAGTGTTTGGTGTTTCGCTCGACCGGGACCGGGATGCATGGTTGAATGCGATTGCAAAAGACGGCCTCGTCTGGACTCAGGTGAGTGATCTGAAGTACTGGCAGAGCCAGGCCGCTCAGGTTTATGGGGTGAAATCGATCCCCCACACGGTACTGATTGACCAGGATGGAAAAATTATCGCGCGCCGCCTGCGTGGAAAAGCGCTCGAGCGCAAATTAGAAGAGATCTTCGGCAAATAATTGATGCCGGGTGATCAGGTTTCTTCTGAGCTTGCAGACTCAGGCTTCATTATAGATGATACTTTTTAGAAAATTGTAAACTGACCGGCATGAATCCGCCTCTGCAGATATGGCAGCACCGAGTTCTTTCAGCGTTTCCTTCATGTTCTCCTTTTTTACTTCCATATATTTCACTCCGGCCATTACCTGTGAAATATTTATCTGATCCGGGCCGGTTAGATTCAGAAATGCTGCAATATCATTGATTCCGGCATCCGGTATAAGCCCGGGACGGTAAAAATATCCGGATAAGAAAACCTCTTCCAGGTCAAGGAAGATAAATTTCTCCGTCAGATCCGGATAATGCTGGCTGAGCGTGTCCTTAACCCATTCGCCGCCCGAATGCACGATCATGCCGCTTTCAGAAGCCCATTGCCCGAGTTTATTTCTTATCTGATAAACAGGATTTTCGCCCGGCTCAACAATAAAGGATTCTCCTTTGCCCTGAATGTCAACCCGGTTGAGACCAACAATCATGGGGCCGAAAGGTCTGAATCCATCGACGACCGGTACCGCCGGCCGAACGACCAGAAATGCGATAAAAACCGGTGTCACGTTTCCGTCGATCATCTTTCTGATCCTATCCTTGTCGGCAATATCTTTTCCTGAAAGGTGTGATGCCAGGATGGCGGCATCATTTTCTTCAAGCAGGCCGTCGGGGATATCCGGAATAGTCAGATGTCCGGCTGCAGCCAAACGCGCTCTTGTTTCGAAGGGAATTCCGGTAAGGGAATACACGGAATCCTTGTCTGTCTTTTTCCAGCAATGGCCGATAAAATCACAGGGGTAGGGTTTGTAGCAATGCTGACCCGTTGGTATGGAAGGGGAGTGCTTCAGCGACAGGGTCTCTCTCGATTTTTCGATCTGGGCGGAGATAAATGATCCCAATCCCCGAACCTGGTCCGTTACCACCTGAATGCAAAACAATTTATGAACGTCGGGGATTCCGGCCCGTATAAAGTCAGGATTCAGGTGGATGATATTGAATGACTGCAGGCTCAGACCCGAGCCGGTTATAACATGATACTGCAGCGCGGCATCGGTGATATAGGTTTCTGAGATGGAGGCTGAACTTTTTACTTCGTAAGCATGCCAGCCCTGTTCGTTTTTAACGAGGATATCGAGCAGGACAAGCACGCTATGATGACTGAAAGCCGCCTCGTAAATTACCGGTGTCTTTTCAACAATAAGATTACGGGTTTTTTCAAGCGCTGCCGTGTATTGTGACGGGTGTCCGGGCGCACAGTTTATGCCCCCGGGAAACAATTGCCAGGCGAGCTTACCAACTTCATGCCCTCTCCTGAACTTTGCCAGTTGTTCGGGAGAAAGCCTGTCGCGGAGGAATGGCCTGTGCTTGTTCAGGTAAAGGGATTTCAGACACTGTACACCACGGATAAACGTGGATTTGGAAAGTGTATGCCCCTTTTCAGCCAAAACCTTTATTGTTTTTCAATGGAAATCAGTTCTACTTCAAAAATAAGCACGGATCCTCCCGGGATAGGACCAGTTCCTCTGTCGCCATAACCAAGATTTGACGGAATGTAGAACATGTATTTTGAGCCGGGTTTCATTAGCTGAACACCTTCGGTCCAGCCGGGTATAACGCCGTTCAGAGGGAACTTTATAGTTTCTCCCCGTTCTATTGATGAATCGAAAACGGTTCCGTCAATCAGTGATCCGGTGTAGTGCACTTCAACAACATCTTCCGGCCTGGGATGTTCGCCTTCACCTTCGGTAATTACTTTATACTGCAGGCCGCTGGGCAGGGCAATAACGCCCGGCTGGCTTTTGTTCGAGGCCAGAAAAGCCTCGCCTGCGGTACGGGTCTCCGAAGCGGCAGCCTGGCTTTTTTGCTGTTGTTTCATCATCATTTCCTGCTGAAAAGCCATCATGATTTTTTCTGTTGCCTCCTCATTGATGATACTGTCTATTCCCTTCAGCCCATCTTTCAATCCCTGATAGAGCAGTGCTTCATTCACGTTGATATCATTGGTCACCATATTCTTGCCAATGTCCCTGCCTATAATGTAACTGATTGAATCCTGTCTTGATTTCATTATAAGCGCCTGCTCACCGGCATTTTTGTCGTTTTTGTTTTTTTTACCGGCTTTCTGGGCTGATGCCGGTAAACCTGATAATAGCGCGGAAATAAGGAGCATGGAGATTGCTCCGTAGAATGTTTTCATCGGATTGGTTTTAAAATTAGCAAACAAAAGTAAAGATTCATCTGTCTCGGTTGTGTGCTGACATCAATAATTATCAATTTTTAACGGTTTTCAGGTAAAAACTATGTCAGCAGCCTCTATAAGCGGCTTTCCTTTATACCTGAGCAGAAGTTGCACAACAGCTACCACATCCTTCTGACAATATTCCACTATCCTGGGAAGATTTTTTTCTTTCCAGTAAACACTTCCAACCTGGCTTCCGTCAATATCATCCTTAGGCGTAGGAATATTGAATACCATTGTAAGTAATGCCAGGGATGTATAGCTTTTATAATCTCCGAATTTCCACAGCTCCATAGTGTCAAGGTGCTGCACTTCCCAGGGCTTGCGGCCGGCTATATCCAGCAGGGCGGGTAGCCTGATACCGTTGATCAGCATACGCCGGGCTATGTAAGGAAAATCAAACTCTTTACCGTTGTGGGCACATAAAAGAATATCGGGCTTACTGAAACTTTGATTCAATAAATCCGCAAAATCATTCAGCAACAATGCTTCATCATCCCCGTAAAAGGATTTGATCCTGAGCTTACCATTCCTGATGAATCCAACGGAAATGCAGATGATTCTGCCGAATTCGGCATAAATACCGGCCCGTTCGTACTGATTGCCGGCCGTTTCTCCCTGATCAGCAGCGACAATCCGTTGCGCCTTGTGATCCCATAGCTTCTTTATTTCTTCCGGAAGCATCTCATATTCCGGGTACTGGGAAACTGTTTCAATGTCAAGAAACAATACCTTCTCAATGTTAACCTGGTCAAGCATAAATGTGTTTTTTAATAACCGACAAAACTATTTTTTTACAGGCTACCGATGATAAATAATTACATATCCTGATAATACGTTTTCCGATGCTAAAGGTATTAAAATCACGCCAACAGTCAAAATTAAATTGCAGATTAAGGGGTTCCCGAATATGTAAAAGTTGTGTTTTTACCTTTTGACAACCGCTATATATGATAAGAACGGGTTGTTTAACTGAACGGATTCAGAACTTTTGCAGGAAGCATTTGTCGTGATGTTGTTGTTTCGGAAAGATTTGTCAGCGCAAACTTATTGCCTGCCGGTAGCAAACCCTGAATTGATCCGGGTAACAAGAATGACGAAAAAAACGGAACTTTTCCGATTTGATCTTGTTTTTTGAATTAGGTTTGAGGTATGAAAAGCGCGGTTAATCTTTTTTCCGGATTGTTAATCCTGCTGATGTCGTCAATCATTGTTGCATGCAGCAATGGAGATGATTATGTGACTCCGCCTGAAATCAGAATCCGGCTGCCTTATGATGGCCGGGCCTGCGGTTATGGTGATACCATCCATCTGCAGGCAGAACTGAGTCATTACAAGGCCATACAGTATGCCAGGGTATCGTTGATCAGCGCAAATAATGTGCTGGTCTTGCCTGCGCTGAATTTTAATGTGAATGAATACAATTATCTGCTCACTGCATCCATTCCGTTGAATGATCCGCAAATGGACGACGGCACATATTATGTGCAGGTAAGGGCGGGTGACGGAGAGTCGGAAAGTGCTGAATCCGTTAAGGTGCAGTATTCAGCCCTGGAAAGGGATTTGGTGTCTGTTTTGTCAGTCAGCAAACTGGCATCTTCAGAATATGTTGTCTCTGAGTTACCGTTGGCTGGCCAGCTCTCTGAACTTTTCAGGCTTCAGGGAGACTATTCCGGGGCGGCGGTGAGTTCAGCGAACCGGCAGTTATATACTGCAGGCAGGATTAACGGCAATCTTCAGGCCTGGAACCTTGCGGAGAAGAGGGCCGACTGGACTGTCCAGGCCATTGTAAATCCTCCTTTGGAGTATTTTTATCATCTCTGCTCCGATGAAAATGAAGTTTTTGTATCGGACCGCGACGGCTATATCAGGGGTTATACTGCCGAAGGACTTGTATCCTTCAAAAGTCAGGCTTTCCCGAATGGAAAATTTACCCGGTTTGTAAGGCTCAGTAACTGGCTGATTGCCGTTTTTGAGCCTTTTAATGGTGTGTTGAGTGAACTGGTTGTTTTTAATTATCCCGGCGGAACCGTATTCAGGCAATTCCAGTTTCAGGGGAAAGCTGTGCACCTTGACCCGGATGACGATGAAGGGGTGATGATTTTTGTAAATAGTGATGCGGCATCGGCCGTGTTCCGTTTTTCTGTCACAGAGAACACGATGGTTAAGCTCAGGATATTTCCATTTCCTGACATCAGCATGGTGACCGGGCCATCAGAAGGGAACTGTTTTATTGCTTCCGGCAACGAATTGTGGTGGTACCGTCCGGCAACAGGAAGTACGGTAAGGTATCTTACCTTTGATGAAATTCATGCAGTACAGTATGATGCATTGTCGGGCAGGGTATTTGTTGCCGCGGGAAACAACATAGAAACGTACCGGATTCCGGATCAGGTCAGCATTGCGACTGTGGCTGTGCAGGGTGAAACAGCAGATTTATTGTTATTATACAACCGATAATGATGGATGACAGCACAGAGTTTGTGTTAACAGAAGATGGATCTTATACATTGTTAAACCGTAAATTGGGAGAGCATTATCATTCCATTCACGGAGCGGTTCAGGAGTCACGTCATGTCTTTCTGGAAGCCGGATACAGATACATCTGTAATAAATTAAGGGACATCAGTATTTTAGAGGTTGGCTTCGGAACCGGTCTTAACGCGTTGCTGACCCTTGATGCGTCTGATAAAACCGGTGTGAACACGCGCTATCATGCCCTTGAGCCATTCCTCCCTGACTGGTCAGTTATTGAAACGATCAATTATTGCAGCCTTGGCGGGTTGGAGGGTTTTACTGACGATTTCCGGAAAATGCATCATGCTGTGCCTGATACAGAAATCCATTTGCGCGAAAATTTCACCTTTTGCCTGAGCAGAAGCCGGTTAGAAGACACTTATCCGGGATCTGGAAAATATAACCTGGTTTATTTTGATGCATTTTCGCCCGAAACGGCTCCGGAACTATGGGAGCCGGAGATTTTCCGCAAACTACGCATGAGTATGGATCAGGGAGGCATTTTGGTCACATATTGTGCCAAGGGGAGGGTGCGAAGAACATTGCAGGAGGCAGGCTTTTCGACGGAGCGACTGCCGGGCCCGCCGGGCAAACGGGAAATGCTCCGGGCAACAGCTAATAAATTATAACCAATGGAAAAGTGCAGGTTTAATATCCGTGTTTACGGACTGATCGTTTTCGAAAACCGGTTACTGGTTACCGACGAATACAGGCTAGGCATGTTTATGACCAAATTCCCGGGTGGCGGCCTTCATTTCGGGGAAGGAACGCTTGATTGCCTGAAACGGGAATGCAGGGAGGAATTAAATCAGGAGGTGCTAATCCGCAGGCATTTCTACACAACTGATTATTTTCAGCCTTCGCATTTTCTGCCCGAAGTCAGTCAGATCATTAATGTTTATTATCTGGCAGGTTTACAGGGTAACCCGGTTTTTCCTGCCGCGGAGAAATCATTTGAAATTGATGCAGTGGAAGGAGCACAGGCATTCCGGTGGATCGATCCTTATAAAATTGAACCTGAGCTTTTTACATTGCCGGTCGACAGGGTAGTTGCAGGGATGATCCGTGAAAATCCGGGGTGGTTATTTGATTCTGAATGAAGAATAATTCATCAGTGTGCCTTCAAACTTCCTGAAGTCAGTAACAATGGCCCTGGCAGGGCCCTCTTTGCATAAACGGATAAATACATCAAGCTGTTCCTGCGCTCCCTCGGCTTCAATATAAACGGATCCGTCGGCTTCATTGCTCACATAACCTGTGATCCCGCTCTTAATTGCCATTTCCCTCGTATAATAGCGGAATCCCACGCCCTGAACCCTTCCATATACCCGGATAATGATGTTTTTTGTCATGGCAGACCGGTTCAGGCTGTTAAACGTTTCATAATCAGGCTGTCGATCAGAGTAAAAAGCTGTTTAGGATTGAGTGTGCGCCAATTGATATGGTCAAGTTTACCGCCAATGGCAAGATAATAATCAAGTCGCCCCCGGTGAATTTCATCCAGCACATGGTCCCGGAAGTTTATACAGGCAATCCACCCGTCTTCAATGCCGTCAAACCACTCCTGATAATAGGAATCATCATCGGCGTGAAAGTTAAGCACATTCTCACCGATAAGTATGAATTTCCGGATACCGGCATCCATCAGGATTTCTGCTACATTCCGGTACAGGTACATGATGTCATTGTAAAGAGTATCGTTCCATTCACCAAGGCACTCTATCACACAAAAACCTGCCCTGTAGTCAGCATAGAGTATTTTTATGTAAAGGGTTGCTGAGCCCATTTCATCCCAGAGCGGGTGAATAAAATAATTGTAAACAGAATTTATGCATTGGGTTTCGCTGTATGTTCGTCCATAGAACGGAGAATGGATGTCATCAGCGGCATCGTAAAGGTTTCGCCAGGCATAAAACGGCTCAATGTCGTGCATCGGACTAAAAGCGTATGTTATCCGGTGAATTAACGGAATGTACTGAAATTTGTTTCACTTCAGGGTTATGAATATCTGCGAAGTTTAAACGGAGAAGTCCAGAGAGTTTTTCCTGGTTTTCTCGTAAATTTTTTTATTAAAGATGTAAAACCTCGCCGGTTTGTGTGAGACACCGCGCTCCTTTTCATTGATCGGGATCACATAGGGCATATTGGTGACCTTTTTTCTGAAATTTCTTTTATCCAGGTTTACCCCAAGGATTACCTCATAAAGTTTTTGCAGTTGGCTGAGGGTGAATTTTGAAGGGAGCAGTTCAAATCCGATAGGGTTTGACCGGAGTTCTGTCCTGAGTGCTTCAAGTCCATCAGCAAGAATCTCCATGTGGTCAAAAGCCAGTTCTTTGATCTGGGAAACCGGGTGCCATTTTACATCTTCCTGCAGCTGAAATTTATTGATTCTTTCCTGGTCGATGTTGAGCAGGGAATAATAAGCCACGGTTACCACCACTTCTTCAGGGTGCCCGATCTGCCTGAGCCATTCCATATCACGTTCCAGGCGCGTCAGACGGTTAGGAGTGCCGATGGCGGCATATTGTTTAAGATAGATGTTCTCAAGACCCGTCAACTCTTTAAGCACTCTTGCCGCAGCAGTATCCAGATCTTCATCCTTGCGCACCAGGTCGCCGGGTAATTTCAGGTCTTTGTACTCCTGTCCCTGAAACATCATCTTTCTTTCAAGTAAAAGGACATTCAGTTTTCCGAATTCAAATCCAAATACCACACAATCGACGGAAACATGAAGGTTTAATCCTGAAACAGGGGCTTCTTGCAACATGAACAAAGCGTTTAACAAGGGTTAGTGTAGGAATTGGATACACAGGAAATGATCGGTAAATATACGGCAAAAATTGCCCTGTACAAGTTCCATTGTGTTTTTAACCATTTGGCAGGATAATATTATGTTTGGAAAATTCAATTAATGCCTGTTTATGGATTGAAAAGGGCATGTCGGACCGGTCAATAATTCAGCAGAGGTAAAACGGACCTGACAGCTGTGAATTACTGTCAGGTCCGGGTGATTGTTATAGCAGGCTTATGAAATAATCATTTCAGTTTGTTGGCTTAGTGTTTGAATAGCCTGGCCGCTTGGCCGGATTGGGCGGGGTGTTCATGCCAACGCTGTTTACACTGTTGTTGTAAGCAATGATGTAGTCAAGGAATTCTATGTATCCGCTGCCGTCAAGGTCGTAAAGCGTATATCCGAAGAAAGAAGCTACGCTCAGGTTGTAGACGGCAACCACATCCGGGAATTCGATGTATTCATCATTGCCAACATCCCCTGAAAAGAGCGCCCATACCGTTCCCATCGATTTCTGGTTGGAGCCGTAGGCCTGCTCAGCGGCAGTGGTAAAGTCATAATCAATGGTGGTGCCGCTGAAATCAACGGGCAGGGCACTCCAGGTTTCAATACTGCTGTGGTGGTCAATTACAATATAATAATTGCCGGAGAAGGCTGCAGGTACTGAAATGACCATAGAGCCGTCGGTGTTGATGTTGACTTCATGCGCGGCATAGAGATATGCCCAGGGGGCATCGGCTTCGGCCAGGTAAACACTGAGGGTGTCAACCGTGGTTCCGCTGAACTTGTTGAAGATATTCTCATCCTGATCCACATCCTGGGCCTGGTTCATGCCTGATCCATTCCAGAAACCTTCAATATATGCTTTTAAATTAAGCGTTTTTCCGGCTGAACCTGCCGGTGTGACATCCGCCCATGAGGTGCCGACCCTGCATTCATCCATATCGATGAACGGGGTTTCCGAATCACTGTCCTGCCGGATAAAAAATTGTGATATACTGCCGAGGTCTGTGCCGTCGGTATTGGTAGCCGTGGCTGTTGCTGCCGGGGGTATTGCTGCTCCCAGGGAGGCCGCTGCCGGATTCACCCAGATATTAACCACGTCGTTGCCTGTACCTTCGACAAATTCGTATGAAACAACAACCAGGACAGCATTCCCTATAGTTTGCGTGCCTGTGGCCCAAACGGTATTTGCCGTGGTACTCCTTGGATTGATACCAATCCTGTAGCCATCTCCGTCAAGCCCGGTCCATACTGTAGCGCCAAAATTGGTTGAATTGCTTGCAATTCCGGTGAAATAGCCTCCGGTGGCGTTTAACAGATTCAGGTCGGTTACATTCATGATAAATGAATAGTAGACAATATTGGCAGTCTGACTGACGAAGGTTCTGTATGCATCAATTCCGCCTCCGGCAAATGAAACTTTATTACCGGCTGATACCTGCAAGCCGCTGTATGTCAGGTTACCTTCGCTGATAAGAATATTGTCATCCCCAGTATTAATACCGGTCCAGTTTGTCTGTGACGGTAATGTTTCTCCTGCGGGGTAATCAAAAGGCTCGTACACCAATGCACCGGCAGGTATTTCAAGTGTTACAGCTGTTGCAGTAGGAACCACCGGATCGGTTTTGTAGTCAATGGCGGTACCTGAATTGGTGTAGGGATAGATTTTGAAGAAGTACGGTGTTTCAGGAGTCAGGTTTTCAAAAGTATAGGCCTGTGTCCCCTGGATTACATTTCTGACCAGCGCTCCGTTGGATTCAGGTACGCCGTCGGCCGGATCGGCAATATCATCAAAACTTACTGAACTCCCTTTGATCAGGTATGCTTCGGGCAATACTGTTCCGGTCGCATCGGTCCACGTAAGCGGGATGGAGGTAACGGTGGCTGTGCCGGCAGTGAAGTTGGTAACATGGTTGTCCGGCTCGCTGAACAGGGTGTAGAAGCTCGCTTCATTGGTCAGTGTTGTTCCTTCGGCATTGGTGGCATAGGCACAGTAAAATATCTGTGTGCCTTCAGGCAGGCCGCTTCTGAGATGGGTGAAAATTCCCGTTGTGGTGCCCCCTTCAGCCAGTTTGTTGTCATCAATGGTAACGCTTCCGGTCGTGTTCCATACCGTTCCTCTTTCAGTCACCGGGCTGCCGCCATCAGAGGTGATATTTCCTCCCAGTATGGCTGAATTTACAGTTATTCCGGTAGCCGTCGGGGAGATAATCACAGGGGGGGTGAGAATAATTCCTCCGGTAGTTACTTCGATTACATTCGAATTTGCACTGGCGCCATTGTCATTCACAGCCCGTACTACATAATAATACGTTGTGCCGGGTGCAAGTCCCGTAACCGGGTAACTCGTGACATCCCCTACGTTAAGGTCCTGGAAACCGGTTACATAAATGATATCTCCGGCCAGCGAATGACTACCCAGGTAGGTGATCACATCTATATCATAAGCATCCCATTCTGTTTCCAGGGTCGGGAATCCGCTTGCAGGATTTACAGTCACCCCTGAGATAACGGAACTTTTCCTGACAAGGGTCTGATTGAGGGTTGTAAGGGGAGGTGTGCCCCAGGCAGAACCGGGATCCTCGCCAATCCGGCCGATGATATCAACATTGGATGCTGTTGATTCTTTGTATAAAACGACAGCATCGTCACCATTATAGAAAGTAACGTTGGATGTAACATCTGCCAGCGCCAGGATTGCTGCATTGGCTGACGCATTTGCTATAATATATACATCCCCGTTGTCTAATGTGCCGGATAATTCTAATGTATAAGATGGGTCAACAGCCCCGTTAGAGTATGTGTAAACGGTGTAATCGGAGAGGTCGGCGGCACTGCCTGTGCCATTAAAAATTTCCAGTGCTTTGTTGTTGCTGCTTCCTTCAATGTATTCGGAGAAAAACAGATCGGTAGCCGGAGTTATGGTGGTGGCATAAACATCAAGCCGGTAAGATGAAGCACCTGATACAGCCTGCCAGTTGGCCGTAAAACCAGTTGTTGTGACATCGGTTGCGGCCAGCGCAACAGGTGCATCCGGTGGAGGAGGCAGGCTTACGGAGCCGCTGCATGTTACGGATTGATCGGTAGCTCCCGTTGAAGTGAGGCTGATGATTTCATCATTATAATCTCCTGCCGTTAATCCGGCTTTTAACCTCACAAAAATGGTAGTTTCACCAACCGATCCGGTAGTTGGTGTCAGGGTAAGCGGGGATGAATATCCCGTACCGGAAGTAAGGGAAATTTCATAATCTGCGGATGCGGCAATGTTAATGCCGGCGGTGAGGTTTTCTCCCGAAACAATAAAGGTTTGCTCTGCCGAAGGACCATTGCCCTGCACATAATTGAAACCGCTGAGCGCCGAAGGACTGACAAATATGGTCGGATCTTCGGGGATTATTTCCTCGAAATCTGCAAGTCCGCGCGGAACCAGTTGCATGTTAGTATTAAACTCGAGAACTACCCCGGTCAGGTTTTGCGGGAGCGTTGGAACTGCTGTTCCGATATAGTCCAGATCGTCATACTGTGTGCGCAAAACTCCGCTGCCACTTGCATCGGAAAGCGCATAACTCGTATTGGCAGCAAACGGACTGCTGCCTGTAATGGTTGTATTTAGTACCCTTACAAGCCGGGCCTGATAACCGGCAGTCAGTTCAGTCAGCGTAACATCTTCCGGGGTAACCGTGTTTCCTGAACTGCTGGCTGCACCGGGGTCGGTAACCGGGGTAAACTGCAGCATGCCGTTAAATGAGCCAAGGGCGCCGGTTATTCCCGTGATGCCATCGTACAGATTGTATGTGGTGGAAATAATTCCGGCAAAGTCATCAATTAAAATGGCGCCGGTTGCATCCTGAATATACTTAACATGTCGTTCGGTTGTCTGATACGTAAGCACGGCTTCTCCTGTCAGGCGGTAGATTGTTCCGTCTGTCAGCCCTGTTCTCAGGCTTGCAATATCCGCTACCTCGGTGACTGGCGGGAAAGTGTATATCGCAGTGGCTATCGCACTTGGGTCAAATCCGTCGGCATAGGCAATGGCTTTCAGGGTGGTAGTGGTACTGACATTTACCGGTACGGTGTATTCTGTGCTGGTATTGTCAGGGTCACTGCCATCGGATGTGTAATAAATTATGGCATCCGGAGTCAGGCAGGTAATGCTTACCGAAACCGGATTGAAATAATTACCGCTGCCCGGCGAGAATACAGGTGTTGCTGCAGCATTGGCAGAACAGACATTTAACGGGGAAGAGGTATTTCTTGGATTAGGTGCTCCTGCCGTGAAATCTGCTGAATTATCATTGTTATCTGTACATCCTGAAGAAGCCCGTGAAACGGACGTTGTATTGCTCATTGCGGGACTAGCTCCTGTTCCTTCATAACAGTTTGCTGTTCCAATCCCAACAAAATCAACAATTTCGGTTCCGGTGGGGCAGGCGCCTGATAAGGCTGTGGTGGTGTTTGTCAAAGCAACTTTGCAGTTTGTGCCGGACATCGCGATTGTACCAATGGCATCCGGAGTTGGAAGTGGACTGGTGCCTCCGGATCCCTGAGCTTGCTGGATCAGGTAATACTGCCCGGGTTGAAGTGTGACCGATGTAAGGCTCGTTACACTCCAGGTGGATCCTGTGGCAGACGCATATTGAACCGACCAACCGTTCAGGTCAACTGCGTTTGTCCCTTTGTTAAACAGCTCAATAAAATCATGTGTATATGGTGCACCGGTATTTCCTCCGCCTCCATATACCTGGCTGATAACTACTTGCCCAGATAAGTTTGTGGTAATCACAAACATAATTGAGAACAGTAATAAAACGTGTTTGATTTTTTTCATTGTCTGAAGTATTTGAGTTGTTAATAATTTCATTGGGTTTATTCGGATTATTACCGCATAATCAGGATTTTGAACTCAAGCATGCCGGATTCTTTTAATCCGTATCCTGCATTAAGGCAATGCAGAGCCGGTGAAATTAAACTGGTTGTTGTCAATAATCTGGAAATCCTGAATGTCAACGAGGCCGTCGCCATTAACGTCAGAGACTACATAACCCGAAATGAACATGGAGGCATTGGTGTTTACATCATCAATGTCAACCTGGTTGATGAGGCCGTCCTGGTTAACGTCGCCGCCGAAAATTGCATGCTGTCCGTCAGGCATTTGTTTCAGGTTGTTTCCGAAAATGGCCGATGGCTGGTTAAATGCATAGTCAGTTACCGGGCCACTCAGGGAAACAGGAATGGCTGATGTGGTTTCAAGCGAATTACGGTGCCTCACAGTGAGATAATAACTTCCGGCATACTGCGCCGGAAATGTAACTGAAGCTGAACCATTGGTGCCAAGATTGATTTCTTGAATCACATATTCCAGAATGTTATAATCCGTTGCATTATGCAATTCTAAGGAGACCTGATCGGCGATCCCCGCGCTGAACTGCGGCCCTGTAGTGTTAAAGGCCTGATTCATTGTGCCGTTGCCGGCATACAATCCTTCGAGGTAAACCGTGAAATTGAGTATTTTCTCTGTGCTTAAAATATACACATTGTAGTCTTCGGTTTCACCATATCCATATGCAGAGCATGGATCAAAGTTGCTGTTGTTCCATACTTCCCGCACACGCATACGGGTGGTTCCCGGAGCTGCATTTTCCGGAACAGTAAAGTTGATAGAGCCGGTGGCTGGTGTCGGTGGGATATTGATATTACCCAGTTTTTCCGCAGTATCAAAAACTCCGTTCTGATTATAATCAATCCATACCGAGATATTATTCCCGTTGCTGTATGTGCCCGGGCTTAACGTGATTGTATAATCTGAGCCGGGATTCAGGTCGGTGGTAAGATTGCTGTAGTAGGTGTAATATGGACTAGCCGATGCACCACTGGCGTTATTGATATCACCGAGTTGTACAAGCGAAATGTAATCACCTGCCCCTGAGCCTGATGTATAGGTGGGAATACAATACTCGTAAAGGATTACATTAATATAATTGGTTTTTGTCTCTGTGTCTGATCCGTAGTCGTTGGATGCGGTGAGAGAAACAGTATAGGCTCCTGTTGCGTCAAATTCAACTTCAGGATTCTGGCTGTTGGCATTGGTCCCGTTGATGAATGTAAACGTATCCGGTGAAATGCTCCAGAGCCATGAAGTTGGTATGTTCTCTGAGAGGTCGTTAAGCGTGATGCCTGTATTTACAAGGGTGGTTGTGGTAGATGCCGAAAATTCCGCAACGGGCGGATCTGTTAAGCTGAAGCAGCCGATGGTGGCTGCCCATCCGGCCCTGACCACCGTATTGTCAGAAGAAAAATTGAATGTCAGCGCTCCGTCGGGATTACTTGCGGTGAATGACCCGGGCAGGCTGGTTCCGCTGAATGTTCCCAGCAGTGGAGCGGCTGAACTGCTACCGTTGTATATGCTCAGATAATCATAACCTGATTCGAGGTTGAAAGAGCTGAATGAAACAGTAATCATTGCCCCTTGGGTGGATGGTAAAAAGGTCAGTGTGAAATCTTCATTATTCTGATAATTTTCACCCGGCCCGCCTGAGTCGTAAAAATCACCGCTGCAGGCAGTTATGTTGCCGTTGGTCATGTAGTATACCGGGGGGATAACATTGATATAACCGGTTTTTGTAATCGTTTCTGTCAAACCGGATTTGGTAATGGTTAATGTGATGTCATAGGTACCGGTGCTGTTATAGGTAACAGGAGGAGGAACCTGGCCCGACCAGGAGGATGGATTTCCTCCCGGGAACAGCCATTCCCATCCTGTCGGGTTACATTCCGAATTGTCGGTGAAAATTACACTGTTGCCGACAATCAGGTTTGTGGAATTTGCTGTAAAATCGGGAATCAGGTCTCTGACATGTATGTATGCTGTCTTTGTTTCAATACTGGTATTGGTACCGTCAGAAACTGTCAGGGTAACATCATAATCGCCTGATGCCGGATACGCGACCGGGGGTGGGGTCTGTCCGCTGAAAACGGAAGGGATGCCACCCGGAAAAATCCAGTTCCATGAGGTCGGGGATGACAAGGACTGGTCAGTAAAAGTAACGGATGCTGAATTGCAGAGGGTTGTGGGAGAAGCGGAAAAATCTGCTGTAAGCGCCGGTGGAGCTATCTGAAATACCCCCACATGGTTTTTCCGTCCCCCGTTAAAATATTCGGAGATGGTCCAGAAGGTTGCATCGTCTGTGGGATCAATGGTCATTTGGGCGTAGTCTCCGTAGCGGGTTGAAGGGTCGGATTGGGTGCCTGTAGCGATGATCTCCTCAGCAAGGGTCATCTGCCCCGGAGGATCAGAAGCGTAACGTCCTGTAAAACGCAGGGAGGGGAATTGGGATGCGCTGACGATTGTATAAGCCAGACCTATATTGCCGCTGGCATCCATGCACATATTGCCGCAAAAGGCGCTGTGTCCGCCGGGCTGGGCATAGGTGCCTTCCTGATGAATGGTCCAGGGCGCACCATCGGTGCTTTGCCTGAGTTCATACCAACGGATGCCTGAATAGTTGTCGGCTCCGTTAAGATCAACCACAAAATTGAAAACTACAGAATTGTAGGTTGGGAATCTCCGGTATTGGGCCATATACATAATTGTGGCCTGCAATGCATCAATGTCGCCGCCCGATGGTTGGGGCAGGTTGGAGAAGGACCCGCCGTCGAAAAGACCATCGAATGCCTGTGTGTTAATGATCTGTGGACTGGAAATGGTTGAATTGGCAGGTACCGACCAGTTGACATTGATCGTCCATATTTTCAGATGGTCGGTTGATACCCCCGACCAGGCATCATCCTGCATGTATACGATGGGTGCGTTGCCCGGCGGTGGCAGCGAAGGGCCATTGCAGTTAAAGCCAAGAGGGCTGTAAAATCCGCTGGTAACGATTCCGGTCAGCGGAAAGCCCAGCATTTGTACCGATGCACTTCCGGCAATCATCTGATCCCGGTTAAGGACAAAAACCACCTGGCTGCTGCCTGCTGTGTTCTGGTCCTTATTGGCTGTGATATAGTATCCGTCAGACCATACGGAGAACTTAGGATAATCAGGGAAGGTATTGGTATTAAACCTGTAAACATACCATCCGTCGTTTACCGGATCAGGTCCCTGGCTGATGGCTACATCAAAACCGTTGGAGAAAAATTCGGTCAGCATAAATCTGTCGGCGTAACGATCGTATACAACGATCGGATCTCCCAAAGTTCCCGGGAATATCGTTCCTAAAGAAGCAGCGGCCGTTAACGGGTTGCCGTTCTTGTCCCAGATTCTGAATGCGGTATTCCAGGAGTTTACAAAATGATTCGGCCCGACTGCACCTGTAGGATCTGTAGGTGTGGACGATGCGCTGGCTGCTTCAAAAGTCAGGATGGGCGCCTTACCTGACCTTAAAGGAGACTTAGTTTGCATTTCCCAAAGCGGGTCATTTCCGGCGGGAAGGCCTTTGCCCGGAACGGAATTGTTCGAGCCCCAGCGCTTGGGATTAAATTCTTTCTTTTCGTCTTCTGCCGGCCTGAAGGTGCCGTTTGCTATTTGCGCCGCAATGGAAGGCACCGAAACAACTTGTTCTGATGATGTAATCAGTGTTGGCTTTTGCGATCCGGTAGGATTTATTATGCTTTCCTGTTGCGCAGTCAGAGTCAGTGAGAATATTGACAGAAAAATTGTTAATGAAGCAGATTGAAGTTTTTTCATTATCAGATGGTGGATTTAGGAATTCCGGACAGGTTGTTGCATTAACTGCCTTTTTGAATAAATGACACGTTGAAATATTAATCTTTGCTGATGTCACCAGCTTCCCGCGATTGTTACTTAATCAGCAGTCAACGCTGGTTATCTTTTGTTCGATAACCAGCGCTGAAACTGATACGTCTTACTGTTTTCAAACAGTACGGCAAATTGAATTCTCCCGGCTGGAAGCGAAGAAATCTTGCTTTTCAGATCTGGCCCGGGTTTGTTCAGGTTATTCGAATTTATTCCTCGCATCGAAGGCTTTCTTGATACCGTAGCCGGCTGCCATGGTGATCAGCAGGACGATTCCGCCGCCGATGGGAGCGGTACCCCCGCCGATGGGAGGGCCGCCTACCGGGTCACCTCCGGAGTTTGAGCCCGGACTGGGCTGGGCAAGCACACTGGCAGAGAAACTCAGAACCATCAACACGGTGAATGCGGCTATGTATTTCATGATTTTTTTCATATTCAGCAGATTATAGTGGTTAATATTTGCTCCCCGGCCAGGCCGGGGAGCTTCGTTGAAAATTGATTAGCGGATAAACACTTTATGGTTGACAGTGCCTTTTTCGGTAATCACCTTCACGATGTAGGTGCCGATAACAGCCTGCATAGGAATGTGGGTGGTCATCCGGCTTCCGATGCTGGTGTTGATCAGTTCGCGTCCGGCCAGGTCATAGATGCGGACATCTCCTGCAAGGCCGGTGGTATTGGTAATCACCACGGTATGGTTATAGCTGTAAACGGAGATTCCGCCCAATGAAGGATCGTTGATTCCGGTAGCAGCCTTGAAGTGCACCCTGAAGCGGTTTTCATTGTCACTGGTATTGTAAGTGAAATTGTAAACCGGGTTCTGGCGCAGATCCTGGATGGTATTGAGTTTCAGGTCTTCGAGCATAACCGGGGTGTTGGCGTTGAAGCTTTCCATTCCGGAAGCGGTAATGCTGTATGTCCCGCCAACGCCGCACCTGAATCCGATATTGACCACCTCATTGCCTTCGAAGGGCAGTTCGTTGATGCTCAATACATCGCCGGGAACAATGCTGTACAGCTGGGGTGCATTGCTGAGCCCCCACAGTTTATAAGCATCGTGCTGACCATCGAACAAGGGGGTTGCAGCGCTGTTGAAGCGGATAAAGGTTTCATCTTTATAGCCATTACCATTTGCACGCAGCGACAGCAGATTAGCCTGGCTTGCCTTGTAGAATTCAATGTTGCTGTGAACCCGGGCGTAAAGCGGAATGGTAAGTGACAATCCGTCACCAATTGCCTTGACAAAGAAACCGTTCTGAGGCGGAATAATACCATCTGTCAGGCTTCCGGCGTAACCATTGTAAGAAACATACTGCGCACCATCCCATACATAAACTGCTGCATCCACAACAGGTGTGGAGCCTGGCCCGTTCAGGACGATATCCCAGTCTATTGCGCTCTGGAATGGGTTGCCAAGCAGGTTCCATCCTACACGGTCAGGATCGCCACTGGTATTGGCATAAGATAAGTTGTGTGTAACATCATCTGTATTAAAGATGCCGGGGAATAAAGCCATTTGTGGTTCATCCATTTCAATGGAGTAGCCAATACCTGGTTCCATAAAATCATTGATGAACAGGTTTATCCAGTCACCTGAGGGTTCATCGTATTGACGGGCCCATACCGCATTCTGGTTCAGTGGAAATACAGTGCCGAAATTAATACTGGTAACTGGTGAGGACAGCAAATGGAACGCTGCATTGTCAATATTACGTTGTACTTCTGCCTGAGCTACAGTGAGATGTTCCGCACCAATAAAGGAACCTCCGTCCTGAATCACAATGCTTGCGCACGCTGCATCAAAAAACAGTGTTGGAAAATTAGGCACTCCCCCAGGGATGGTTACAGCTGTTATTGCTGTAGGAAGGCACGGATTCCAGTTGGCCGGGTTAAACCAGTTTCTGTCTTCTGCACCGGTCCATGTTGTAGCTGCACAGCCTGTTCCAGTCTGATCAACGACGATATCAAAGAATGACCCGGCGCCCGTTCCGCACCCGTTTACACCGTAAACGGATAATACTCCGCTGCTTGCCCCGATGGCAAAGTCGAGGGTAACCATGTTGCCGGTTCCGTTGATGGTAACTCCGGTTCCTGAGTAAGCCCAGCTATAGGAAGTAGCATTGGCTATGACGCCGACATTATAGGCTACGCCCATATCTCCTTCGGTAACCGTGGCCGGGCCAGCAATAAGTCCGGCAGCGGCAGGTATGTCAAGAACGGTAATTGTAAAGGTGCAGAAATCGGAGCATCCGGTTTCCATATCTTCATAGGTATAGGTTATGGTATGTGCTCCAACACCTGCAACTGCGGGATAGAAAATACCGTCAGTTACACCTGTGCCTGAATACACCCCGCCTGTGGGGCTGCCGCCGGCAAGCGTCTGACCGCCTGCATTGATACAAACATCCATATCGGTGGGACAGGTAACATCCGGCAGTGCATTTTCGATCACAATGGCGCTTCCGGTCATATCTGTAGTCCCTCCCGAATTGGTTCCGCTGGCGGTATAAACGCCTTCGAGTCTGAGCCCAAAGTCAAGGGCAGCGCCTGTCCCGGGTGTCGAAGCCACTGCTACGGCATCCTGATAGAGGGTGTAAGTTACCCCGATTTCAGATCCCGATAGTCCGACCACAACGCCATCCTCTCCTTCGCAGTATGAGCCTCCGCCTGTCATTTCAAAAGCAACGGGCGGCTGAATGATTTCTTCAACCACCATGGTGATCTGATTTGAAAAAACAAACGGGGAGTCAACGCACTCTTCAGAGGAGATCATTTCAACATAAACTAAATCGCCGTTTTCAGGGATGTAGGTATAGGGATTCCCGCTGCCTACCGAACCATTATTAACAAACCAGGTATAGGTAGGTACACCTCCGTTTAACGGGGTAGCTGTAAATGTAACGCTTGTTCCCGGTGTAACGGCGCCGGCGGGATCGGCTACAATGCTTACCGAAGGTGTAAGCACCGGGTTCACGGTAATTGCAACTGTATTTGAAGTGGCTGGATTACCGGTAGTGCATCCCAGGCTTGAATTCATTACCACATAAACCTGATCTCCGTTTGCCGGGGTAACACTATAGATGGCGCTGTTGTTGCCGACCGTGTTTCCATTCAGGTACCACTGGTAGTCTGGGGTTCCCCCGTTCATCGGTGTGGCGGTGAATGTAACGCTGGTGCCTGCGCATACCTCGGTATCGTCGGCTTCAATGCTTACGCTGACCGGGAGCGGTTCTTCAACCACCATATCTATGGTATTTGAAGTGGCATCGCCTGCCGAGCAAAGAATGTCGGGTGTCATTACAACATAAACGGCATCGCCGTCAACCGGAACATAAGAGAATGAACCTGAAAAATCGATGCCCTGGGAAACGCCGCCTGCAAACCATTCATAGGCCGGCTGGTCGCCGCCGTTTACCGGGGTTGCGGTAAAGGTTACCGTAGTTCCTTGGCAGACAGGTCCGGCCGGATCTGCAGCAATCGCTACGGTAGACGTTACCAGCGGCATTTCAGTAATGACTGCCTCACCGGTCATCGGTGTTGATCCGAAAGCATTGGTTCCGGTGACCGTATAGACTCCTGCCAGCTGATCGCCAAAAGTGATGGCCTCACCGGTTCCGCCAACAATAACGGGAGGAACCATGGGGGCTCCGCCAAGCAGCAGTTCATAATTGACCTCAAGTTCTGAATCCTCCAGTCCGACAGGTAATCCTGCGAGGCCCTGGCAGTATGAGCCTCCGCCTGTCACGTTAAAGGCCAGGGGCGGGCTTCCTGCCGGGTTGGGCGGGAGATTGTTCAGTAAGGTAGTCAATACCTGTGGGCTGCAGAACAATACGGTTCCCGCGGGAATAACATAGGAGGTTGTTGTAGCCCCGGGAGCCGAGGTTGAAAGGACAAGGGATGGTGCGATACCTGGAGTAAATGGAACCGGAGTCTGGTTTGTGTTATCCCTGCTGGTCATCCTTAACCTGATGATCCTGGTACCGTTACCGGTTGGTGAAATAATTGAAGCTGCGCCGTAGGCCACCGGTAAAGGCCCGGTAAGCCTGACAAAACTCTGGGCCAGAGAGGGATTGGTAACAGAAGGCGGAGCCTGTGCCGTGTTCGTTAACCCGGTAGTGCCCGGGATCATTTCGAAAAAGATCTGGGTATTGGCCCCGTTGCGGATGGCCGGGTTGAAGTTAATCCTGTACTGCCCCCCGCCATAGGGGAAGCCGTCAGGAAAATCGACATTGTTGGTTGACTTGACATACAGGTCAAATTCAATCACATTGGGGCTGATTATCTCATCATTGGCAAGAATCACCTCGGAGGAAGCAACAGGCTGAGCCTGTGCCCCGGCCAAGGCAAAAAGAGCCAACAAGGTCAGAAGCACTTTCATGCTTAGGAAGAGTTTTGATTTTTTCATAATGTTTGGTTTTAAATTGACTTGGGATTATTGTTGAAAATATGTTAATGCCCTGTTGTTATTCAGTGAGCTGTACATTTGACGTTCCGGGCCTTTTGGCCGGGTTGGGCGGCGTGTTCATGCCTATACTGTTTACACTGTTGTTGTATGCAATGATGTAGTCGAGGAACTCGATGTAGCCATTACCGTCAAGGTCGTAGAGCGTGTATCCGAAGAATCCGGTTACACCCAGGTTGTAGATGGCAATCACATCAAGGAATTCAATGTATTCATCATTTCCTACATCGCCTGAATAGAGCGCCCACACCGTACCCATTGATTTCTGGTTGGAACCGTAAGCCTGTCCGGCAGCAGTGGTAAAGTCATAGTCAATGGTAGTACCGCTGAAATCAACGGGCAGGGCACTCCAGGTTTCTACACTGCTGTGGTGGTCAATTACAATATAATAGCTGCCCGAGAAGGCTGCAGGAACCGATACAATCATGGAGCCGTCGGTGTTGATGTTGACTTCATGTGCGGCAAAGAGATATGCCCAGGGGGCATCGGCTTCGGCCAGGTAAACACTGAGGGTGTCAACCGTGGTTCCGCTGAACTTGTTGAAGATATTCTCATCCTGATCCACATCCTGAGCCTGGTTCATGGCTGAAACGCCGTTCCAGAAACCTTCAATGTACGCTTTCAGGTTGAGGGTTTTAACAGGAGGGGCAAGGGTGCCGACAAACACATCGTCCAGATACCATTCGTGTGCATAATTTCCCTCGTATCTGAAGGCAATAAAAATATCTTGCCCGGCATAAGCTACGAGGCTCAGAATTGTTTCTGTCCAGGCATCTGTAACACTAGCAGGTGACCAGATTTCAACAAATTCGCCATCATCGGGATTTCCCGATCCTGTGGAAATTAGTACGCTGTTTTTGCCATAATCATCAGGGAACTCATTATATGACCAAAAAGCAAGATCAATCTGACCGGACGATGGTATGCTTACGGGCGGGCTGACAAGCCAGCCATCTTCATCATAGCCAATGTCTCCGTAACTGTGCAGGGCACTTCTTTGACCGCCGGGAGTATTGTTGTATATATTTGATAATGTCCAGGCAGTTCCGCCTTCATCAGCATTATATGTCAGCCAGCACCCTAGGTTGGGTGATGATTCTTCAAAATCTTCGCTGAAAGGAACCGTGTAAGCATTGCACGGGGTAACAGTGAGAATCCCTGAAACATTTGTTGTGCCATCCCAGGGGCCTCCGATACCGCCATAGGTGAATGGTCCGCCAAGGTACCTGAACCGGCTGGCATAATAATAAGTACCGGGAGGGATGCCCTGTGCGTTTCCGATTTCAGCAAAATATTCATCGTTATTGCTTCCCGGGTCAAAACCAGTGTTGTATGCTGCAGGTACCCAATAATCCCAGGTACTTGGGTCAGTATCAGATGAACTGATTCCAATCCAGCATTCAATGCCAACGCCCGGACCTGCTCCCGGGGTTACTCCGGGTTCCCAACATTGGGCGTATACTGATACGTTTTCAGTCAATGTAATGGTCGCGGTTGGAGGCCATTGAAGATTATACCATGAAAGCACGGATAGCGGGGTCTCCTGAACGGTTACCTGGTCAACCACATTGGCCCGGCCGTAATTATTGATCCCCTCAAATGCGATCTGGTAAGTTGCTGATTTGTCAGGGAGGGTGATTATGTACTCGGTCCATGCAGTAATATCTTCAGTAAGGTGAATAAGTTCAGTCCATGGCGAGATTCCATCCGTACGATAATAAACTTTAAGCGTGTTCTGGTCGCCAACCCACGATTCCTGCCCGTAATAAAATACCAGTCTTGGATTTGTGATAGAAGTTAAATCCAGCGGGGGCGAGACAAGTTTAGCTACCGGAGTGTTGGTGCCGCTTGTTGATACAAACCTTGCATTTAAGTCGCCGGCATAGGCAGTAAGGATTAACCCGCCGGATGAACCGCTGGCATAACTCCACAGCCCGCTGCCGGTTTCCTGTATCTGGATCCATGAAGCTCTCGAAGGAGAGTCATCCTCAAAGGTTTCGGTCCAGGGGAAAGTAGTAATGGTAGGGTCGGCCTGGGTGGTAAAAGACCATACCGGGCATCCTGTGGCTTCTCCGCTTCCGTTGTAAGGTACAACCTTCCATTGGTAGGTGGTGGTGTAGTCCAGAGATACGGGAAAGGATGATACATTTCCAACATCTGTCCCGGTGGCAGGCAATGTTTCTCCATAAAATAAAATATACCCGGTTGCGTTGGCATCTGCATTCCAGCTAAGGTCGGTATTGGCCGGCACATCAATGGCTCCGTCGGCCGGAAATACCAGATCAACACAGGATGGGGGTGCCAGTGCCTGCGTTCCCCATAATTCGAGCATCATGTCGTATTCAAGTTGATTACTTGGTTCACCCAATACCCTTTGCCAGGCATTTCCGTTGCCATTGCCTTCGGTTGACCTGAGCCAGAAAAAGGTGCCTGAACCATTTTGTACGGATACCCAGCCCGTTTGCAGTGTAACCGGTGAGGTGAGATTCAGTTCATATCTGTAAACCAGGTACCCGCTGTTCCATGAGAGTACTTCAACATAATAGGGTATGGCATCGATCGTCTGAACAACAACCGGATTTGCCCAGTCTGGCTCTGAGGTGGCAGGCTCATCGTAAAATCTGACAATGAATTGCTGAGTGGCTCCTATGCTGTAACCTAAGGGCAGGCCTTCAACCACGATCTTTCTGATATCTTCTATGCCTGAACTTGAGAAGTTATCTGCAACCTCATATTCGGTGACATCATCAATATACGCACTGTTGTTCGCAGAAGTACCGTAGGTGAACTGATGCCAGAGCAAATCATCGGTATAGGCTGTAAAATTTGCCTGAACGGTCTGGTCTTTGGTCATTTCAACCGTTGTCCGGGATGCCGACGGATCCGTAGCTTCGCCGCTCCATGATTGAAACGTATTGCCAAAATCAGGGAGGGCCGAAATATTGGCAAATGATCCTTCAAGTTGTTGTGTAACACCCGGTGCTGGAATGACCGTGCCGTTTCCGGAAGGGTTAAGCATGGTCAGGTTGTAGGTGGAAGCAGCAAAGACCTTGATATCATCAATCAGCCACCAATAATCGTATGCGCCGATCCACTTGAATTTAAGTTTCACATTTGTCTGGCCGTTGGCAACAGATGTGATGTCAAACTGAGAAAAAACCGGATTAGTGCCGTTACCGGCGTTTACCGGAGCGCCCGACCAGTTATAAAGCAGGGTTTGGGTTACAAAATCATCATTGGAAATGAAAATACTGATGTCCGCAGCGCCGAATGTCCTGGCATAATGTTCCAATGACAGAAAAATCGCAGTGGTTGCCCCGCTGCAATCTATGGGTGGGCTTATTAAATCAGCTTCCTCAGGATCCCCGGTACCATAACCGTCCGAATCAAGGATCATGTAACCGTTTGATGCTGTGGTAGAGTTTAACTGACCTCCGTAATTACCACCGGTTAAGGTCCATTCCCAACCGGGAAAACCCGTTGGTCCGGCAATTACATTGTTCTGCCATCCGGCAGGAAGTGATCCGTTGAACTCTTCAGAAAAAATCATGGTGGCACGTGTGGAGTTAAAAATGCTCCGGTGACTGTTTTGGCAGGCCTCAAGCTGATACCTGCCATCTGTCTGATCTGAATAAATGGAAGCCTGTTGCTGGGCAAAGCCTCCAACCCACCATATAAGCAACAGCGGGCTTAGCAGTTTGTAAAATTTCTCCATTTTTTGCTTGGTTTTGGGATTAAAACTACTGGGTTAATAAGCAGATATTCAGTATATTAAGTTTAAGGTAAAAATTGCCTGCAGTATTTTGGTTACTATTTTTAATCAATAGTAACTGGTTGTCCGGCTTAATTAAATGATAATGAAGTAGTTGAGATGGGGAGAGATGTTGAAGCGCTTGATTTTGTTGAGAAAACCAAATTACTTCAGCCTGCAATGCCCTCCAAAAGGAATTGGTTCTGATTTATAAATCCGGCCCCAAATCATTGGTTTCCTGATTTCAAACCATATATACAATTGAGGTGTATGCGTCTGAAAGTCAACCAGACCTGTCGCTTCTGAGTAAATCAAGAAATTAGCATGTCATTGACTTAATGTTGTTTAGGTAAGGCTCATTGCCCGAGCAATGGTTTGTTGGATAAGGAAGCGCCTGATAGTTCAATCGGCTTGCAAACAGCCACTGTTCCGGATTTCTCCATAAATGATACAGCTGTAGTTCCCGGATTCTGATCTGATAAGCGGAGATCGGCTGTGGTGCCTTGATTGAAAAAGGATGGCGTTTTTTCGGAGATACTTACAACTTTCATGCTGATCCGGGCTATTCTGATCCCGGTATTTCCGGCAGGGATCAGTGATGCAAGCTCCGGTTTTACCGGAAACCTTGCCCTGACCAGATAAGCACTGATAGTATCAGGCAAAAAACTACAGTGGAGTGGCTGCTGATCAACACAACTTAATTCTGAAGACCCTTTTAATACTTCAACCTCAATCAGATCGCGTTCATGGTTTATAATGGATGGATTAAATTCAATTCTGTACTGTCCGTGCCCGTATAAAAATCCGGCAGGAAAATCATCATGGTTTGTCGATCTTACACAGATATCAAATTCAATCTGATCAGGGGCTGTCTGCGCGTCGTTGGTCAGATAAACTTCGCAGGATGCAGTCTGCGCATAAGCTGAAGTACCCATGACCATTGATACAAAAAAGAGTAAAAGGGTTAAAGGCGGAAATATGTGAAAGTTTGCTTTCATGGCAGATGAAGTTTATTATGTGAAATCAATGTATGCGGCTATGGTTGATGAATTCAACGTACTATTTTGCTAATATACAAATTCCGGCTCATAAAGATACACCCGGAAGCAGCGCTTGCTTCCGGGTGTTCAGCTGGATTCAGAAAAATTTCCAGTCAATTATTCAATTTGTTTACCTGAAAAATATCCTGGTCGTTTGACCGGATTTGCCGGGGTGTTCATGCCTACACCGTTAACATTGTTGTTATGCGCGATGATGTAGTCAAGAAATTCAACGTAACCATTGCCGTCGAGGTCGAAGAGTGTATATCCGAAGAACCCGGCTACACTAAGGTTATAGATGGCTACTACATCCAGAAATTCGATGTATTCATCACCGCCTGCATCCCCTGAATAGATCGCCCAATCTGACCCCATTGATTTCTGGTTGGATCCGTAAGCCTGGCCTGCGGCAGTGGTGAAGTCAAAATCGATGGTTGTGCCGCTGAAATCAACGGGCATGGCACTCCAGGTTTCAACACTGCTGTGGTGATCAATTACTATATAATAACTTCCAGTGAAGGCTGCGGGTACCGGAATGATCATGGATCCGTCAGTGTTGATGCTGACTGCATGAGCAGCATAAACAATTGCCCACGGGGCATTGGCTTCAGCAAGGTAAACACTGAGTGTATCAACGGTGGTTCCGCTGAACTTATTGAAGCTATTTTCATCCTGATCTACATCCTGTGCCTGATTCATGCCTGAGCCATTCCAGAATCCTTCGATGAAAAGACTCAGATTTAATGTCTTATCTGAAGATGTACCTTCAATAGATATGCCATCAATATACCAGGCATCAAAGTTATAATGATCTCCTTCCAGCACCCAGGCAATGTAAGTGACGGAGCCGAGATTGTTTACGATGGGTGTTGAAACAAGGCCTTCGTCATTTCCATTACCGGATGCGTTGACCCATGATTCATCCGTCCAGGTGATCCCGTCCGCACTTGACTGGATTTTATAGGACAGTCCGGATGCCCAGTCGTCGTAGAAGTGCCTGAAAGTCAAAGTAAGCTCACTCATTCCGCTGGTATTCAACGGAGGTGTAATCAGCCTGGAAATTCCGGTTCCTTCTGTCCAGATGGCCACCATCTCGTTTGGAGCTCCTCCGGCATTGGCACTGTTTGATACCGTCCACCGGTCGCTGATGGTTGATGTCTGGCTCCAGCACTCCGGGAAAGTTGAATTATTAAAGTTCTCATTTAATGGAAGTGAGACGATTCCGCAGTTTGTTGAAAATTCAATGTTGCTGCCATAGGCGGTTCCGCTGCTGTTTGTGGCATAAGCCCGGACATAATAGGTTGTTATCGGCGAAAGGTTGATCATCTGGCTGATAAAGGCGCCGGTACCCTGACCATTGATTGTAAAGTTGTCGGAAAGGGCAGGGTCCGGGCTGGTGCCATAGCATACTCCTCTGGCAGTGACCGCGGAGGTTCCTCCAAACACCACCTCGCCACCGCTGATTGCAGTAATATCGGTTATGTCCGTTACCGGGGATGTTATAACCACGGGTAGGTCAGTATTGGCTGCTTCAACAGTTATATCATCAATATACCAGTTGTCAATGGCAGAAAGGTTTCCTTCGACGGTAAAAGCGATGTATGTGACGGGTGAATTAAGGTTGCTATTGACTGTTGTCTGTGTGATAAAAGGTCCCTTATTCGTATTATTTACCGAAATCATCGACCAGGCTTCATTCGTCCAGTTTATGCCGTCGGTACTGCTCTGCACCCGGAGCGTAGCCCCTGTCCCGTAATCGTCAAGCAGATGACTGAAAGTCAGGTCAATCGAATTTACTCCCAGGGTGTTGATCTGAGGAGTCACAAGGCGGGTTGCACTGCCTCCTCCCTGCCAGTAACATTTTGCTTCGCCCTGAACAGCTCCGGCTGCCAGGTTCGTCGCAGAAAATGACCAATGATCAGCACTTGCCCCGGGATTCTGCTGGGTCCAGCAGTTTGGAAGGGCAGGGCCTGAAAATGATTGACTAAATGGTAAATTCAGCACTCCGCAAAAAGTGGTGGCATTGGCTTTTCTTGAAACTGCGGAATAATAGCCGCCATTTTTCGACCACAATGCATAATAATAGGTAGTAGAAGGATCAAGACCGGTATGTTCAAATTCTGTGAGGCTTCCTTCATAGAGTACAGTTCCGCCCCCTGAAATCGATTGACCCGGCAGATAATCTCCTGATGGGACACCGAAACTATTGGTTGAATTCCAGGCAAGCATTACTATATCATTGGCGGCATTGGGTTGCCAGTTCAGGTCAATCTGATTATGGCTTACAGCATCCGCCGAAAAACTCTGCGGGGCAGCCGGTAAAAGAGGGTTGATATAGCCTTGTGTCGCCAGCAGCGCCTCATAGGCATTCATGCGGCCGCTGCCGAGCATTCCGGTATAGTCAGGATTGAGCGCATCTATGTCGTCTGCCGTCGAGGTGAGAATATCTTTGATATCCTGAGGGTACAACTGACCCGGAGCAACCGAAAGAATCAGCGCGGCAACCCCTGAAACATGAGGACAGGCCATGGAAGTGCCCTGGTAGAATCCGTAACTGCTGCCCGTAAGGCAGCTCAGCACGCCTCTTTCATTAACATAATCTGTTTCACCGCCCGGAGCTGCAATATCAATCCATGTGTCATAGTTTGAATACCATGCTTTCTGATCCTGATTGTTGGTTGCGGCAACTGAAAACGCCCCGCTGTAATATGCCGGATACCATTGCCCCGGAGAGCCGCTGTTCCCGGCTGCATAGATGGTTATTCCGCCATTCAGCAAGGATCCGCCTCCGTTTGCATTGAAATAGTCAATGGCATCCAGTACCGCCTGTTCATAATACCCTGATGAGTTGTATCCCCAGCTGTTCTGAGATATCGCTGCGCCATTGTCGGCCGCGTAAACAGGGGCATTCTCAAATCCACTGCCTCCTGAGGAGCCGATAAACACCTGACACGACATAAGCCTGACCCCGTTCCCGCTGCCATCACCTCCGGCAATGCCGCTTACTCCGGTTCCGTTGTTCGTATTGGCTGCCACGGTTCCTGCAACATGGGTACCATGGTCTCCGGGAACAATTGTTGGCGAATCGTCAACAAAGTTGTATCCGATGCCACTCCACATATTACCGGCAAGGTCAGGGTGAGTGTATTGAATACCCTGATCAACGATGGCAACAATCACTTCGGAATCGCCCCGGTTGATGTTCCATGCTTCAGGCAGATCTATATCCGCATCCGAGGTCCCTCCCTGCTGTCCTGTATTGTGATAGTGCCATTGAGCAGGGTATTGCGGGTCATTGGGGGTGTAATTCAGCCCGGTTTCAGGCGGAAGCTGCATGGGATTCATAACGTTTCCGATCAGATGTTTCCGGTAAACCGGTTCCGACAGCTCGATTTCACCCAGCAAAGTGTAGGCGGAAACCATGGCGCGCAGGTCGGTACTTTCAGATACAGTCAGGTCGTACCACAGATGAAAGCCCCATGCCCGGTGCCGGTCGGCAAACCTGGTATTCTGCATCGCGGCGGCAAAGGTTTTTCTCACTTCAGTTACGCCGAACTGCCGGTTTAGCTGGTCTGTTTCGGGCAACCCAAACTGAACGATGCCCCGGGGGTCTGTTGATGGCAGATGATTGTCAAGCAGGGCCTCTGCTGACCGGCTGAATTTTATCCTGATGATGCCCTGTTCCATTGCGTCATCGGGAACGGACATTATGTCAATAGGAGGGCGTTCCCCCCTTTTGATGACTTGAGCAGCTCCCTTGTCCGGTAAAAACCAGCCGGAAGACAGGCCAAATATAGCAGTTATAAATAGGAACCGGAGAATTATTCTGCACCCTGAAGGGTTTATTGTTTCCATGGTGAAAGGTATTTAGGGGTTTATAATTGGATTGATTTCAGCTTCAGATTTAATTCCTGAAGCGGCATTGAATTCCGGAGAATCATTATTCATATATTCTTACTACACAGTTTCAGTATAAATAAGTAAATATGAATTAATGATTAATGTTTAGAAAAGTGTTGTGTTTATTGATTTGAAAAAGCCCGGACTAATGTCCGGGCTTTCGAAAAATCGGGTGTTGTGGTTATTCGAATTTATTCCTGGCATCGAAGGCTTTCTTGATACCGTAGCCGGCTGCCATGGTGATCAGCAGGACGATTCCGCCGCCGATGGGAGCGGTGCCTCCGCCGATGGGAGGGCCGCCGACAGGGTCACCTCCTGAGTTTGAGCCCGGACTGGGCTGGGCAAGCACACTGGCAGATAAACTCAGAACCATCAACACGGTGAATGCGGCTAAGTATTTCATGATTTTTTTCATATTCAGCAGATTTTAGTGGTTAATATTTGCTCCCCGGCCAGGCCGGGGAGCTTGGTTAAAATTGGTTAGCGGATAAACACTTTATGGTTGACAGTGCCTTTTTCGGTAATCACCTTCACGATGTAGGTGCCGATAACAGCCTGCATAGGAATGCGGGTGGTCATCTGGCTTCCCATGTTGGTGTTGATCAGTTCGCGTCCGGCCAGGTCATAGATGCGGACATCTCCTGCAAGGCCGGTGGTATTGGTAATCACCACGGTATGGTTATAGCTGTAAACGGAGATTCCGCCCAATGAAGGATCGTTGATTCCGGTAGCAGCCTTGAAGTGCACCCTGAAGCGGTTTTCATTGTCACTGGTATTGTAAGTGAAATTGTAAACCGGGTTCTGGCGCAGATCCTGGATGGTATTGAGTTTCAGGTCTTCGAGCATAACGGGGGTGTTAGCGCTGAAACTTTCCATGCCGGAAGCAGTAATGCTGTATGTTCCGCCAATGCCGCACTTAAATCCGAGGTTGACCACCTCATTACCTTCGAAGGGCAGTTCGTTGATGCTCAATACATCGCCGGGAACAATGCTGTAAAGCTGGGGTGCATTGCTGAGTCCCCACAGTTTATAAGCATCGTGCTGACCATCGAACAAGGGGGTGGCAGCTTCGTTGAACCGGATAAAGGCCGCATCAGAGAAGTTGTTTCCGTTAGCACTCAGTTTGAGCAGGTTTGCAAGGTTGCTCTTGTAGAACGGAATGTTGCTGTGAACACGGGCTGTCAGAGGAATATTGAATATCTCCTGGTCAGCCATTGCCTTGACAAAGAATCCATTCTGGGCCGGAATGATTCCGTCGGTAAGTGCACCGGTATATCCGTTCCATGAAACATACTGTACGCCGTCCCATACGTAAACGGCAGCTTCTGCTACGGCTGTCGGCATAATACCCACCATGGCATTCCAGGAGATAGCGCTCTGGAAGGGGTTGCCCAGCAGGTTCCAGCCAACACGGTCGGGATCACCGCCCATATTCTGGTACGAAAGGGTTTTGGTAACATCAGCGCTGTTGAATACGCCCGGGAAGAGGGCCATCTGAGGCTCGGTCATTTCGATGGAATAACCAAGACCCACTTCCATAAAGTCATACACAAACAGATTGACCCAGTCGCCTGAAGGCTCGTCATATTCGCGTGCCCATACGGCATCCTGGTTCAGCGGGAATACGGTGCCAAAGTTAATGTTGGTGACCGGCGATGACAGGAAGTGGAAGTCGGAGTTGGCAAAATAGCGCTGTACTTCGGCTTCGGCCACAGTCAGGTTCTCGGCACCAATAAATGAACCACCGTCAAGAATCAGGATGCTGGCGCATTCGGCAGGTACGGTAAGTGTCGGGAAATTGGGTACCCCGCCGGGGATGGTTACATCCGTTTCTGCGGTTGGTACGCAGGGATCCCAGTTGCCGATATTAAACCAGCCTTCATCAATAAGTCCGGTCCAGGTAGTTTCCGTGCAGGAGATAACCTGGGGTTCAACGGTAATGTCAAAGAATGATTCAACACCCATTCCGCAGCTGTTTACACCGTAAACGGATAATACTCCGCTGCTTGCCCCGATGGCAAAGTCGAGGGTAATCATGTTGCCGGTTCCGAAGATGGTAACTCCGGTTCCTGAGTAAACCCAGACATAAGAAGTGGCATTGGCTATCACGCCGACATTATAGGCTACGCCCATATCTCCTTCGGTAACCGTGGCCGGGCCAGCAATAAGTCCGGCAGCGGCAGGTATGTCAAGAACGGTAATTGTAAAGGTGCAGAAATCGGAGCATCCGGTTTCCATATCTTCATAGGTATAGGTTATGGTATGTGCTCCAACACCTGCAACTGCGGGATAGAAAATACCGTCAGTTACACCTGTGCCTGAATACACCCCGCCTGTGGGGCTGCCGCCGGCAAGCGTCTGACCGCCTGCATTGATACAAACATCCATATCGGTGGGACAGGTAACATCCGGCAGTGCATTTTCGATCACAATGGCGCTTCCGGTCATATCTGTAGTCCCTCCCGAATTGGTTCCGCTGGCGGTATAAACGCCTTCGAGTCTGAGCCCAAAGTCAAGGGCAGCGCCTGTCCCGGGTGTCGAAGCCACTGCTACGGCATCCTGATAGAGGGTGTAAGTTACCCCGATCTCAGATCCCGATAGTCCGACCACAACGCCATCCTCTCCTTCACAGTATGAGCCTCCGCCTGTCATTTCAAAGGCAACAGGAGGCAGTATCACGTCTTCAACCACCATGGTGATAATATCAGAAACGGCAGTAGCTGTGGTGACGCATGCTTCAGTGCTGGTCATTATAACATATACCTCATCGCCATTTAGCGGAATGTAAGCATAGGGATTTCCTGTGGCTACAGAGCTTCCGTTAACAAACCATTCATAGGTGGGTACACCTCCGTATACAGGAGTAGCTGTAAATGTTACGGTTGTTCCTGTTGTAACGGCGCCGGCGGGATCAGCTACAATGCTTACTGATGGTGTCAGCAGCGGATTGACAGTTATTGCTATGGTATTAGAAGTGGCGGGGTTGCCGGTGGTGCATCCCAGGCTTGAGTTCATCACTACGTAGACCTGGTCTCCGTTTTCCGGAATGACACTATAGATGGCGCTGTTGTTGCCGACCGTGTTGCCATTCAGGTACCACTGGTAGTCAGGGGTTCCCCCGTTCATCGGTGTGGCGGTGAATGTAACGCTGGTGCCTGCGCATACCTCGGTATCGTCGGCTTCAATGCTTACGCTGACCGGGAGCGGTTCTTCAACCACCATATCTATGGTATTAGAAGTGGCATTTCCTGCCGAGCACAGGATGTCGGGGATCATTACAACATAAACGGCATCTCCGTCAACAGGGACATAGGAGAATGAACCTGAAAAATCGATGCCCTGGGAAACGCCGCCAACAAACCACTCATAGGCCGGCTGGTCGCCGCCGTTCACCGGGGTTGCGGTAAAGGTTACCGTAGTTCCTTGGCAGACAGGTCCGGCCGGATCTGCAGCAATCGCTACGGTAGACGTTACCAGCGGCATTTCAGTAATGACTGCCTCACCGGTCATCGGTGTTGATCCGAAAGCATTGGTTCCGGTGACCGTATAGACTCCTGCCAGCTGATCGCCAAAAGTGATGGCCTCACCGGTTCCACCAACAATAACGGGAGGAACCATGGGGGCTCCGCCAAGCAGCAGTTCATAATTGACCTCAAGTTCTGAATCTTCCAGTCCGACAGGTAATCCTGCGAGGCCCTGGCAGTATGAGCCTCCGCCTGTCACGTTAAAGGCCAGGGGCGGGCTTCCTGCCGGGTTGGGCGGGAGATTGTTCAGTAAGGTAGTCAATACCTGTGGGCTGCAGAACAATACGGTTCCCGCGGGAATAACATAGGAGGTTGTTGTAGCCCCGGGAGCCGAGGTTGAAAGGACAAGGGATGGTGCGATACCTGGAGTAAATGGAACCGGAGTCTGGTTTGTGTTATCCCTGCTGGTCATCCTTAACCTGATGATCCTGGTACCGTTACCGGTTGGTGAAATAATTGAAGCTGCGCCGTAGGCCACCGGTAAAGGCCCGGTAAGCCTGACAAAACTCTGGGCCAGAGAGGGATTGGTAACAGAAGGCGGAGCCTGTGCCGTGTTCGTTAACCCGGTAGTGCCCGGGATCATTTCGAAAAAGATCTGGGTATTGGCCCCGTTGCGGATGGCCGGGTTGAAGTTAATCCTGTACTGCCCCCCGCCATAGGGGAAGCCGTCAGGAAAATCGACATTGTTGGTTGACTTGACATACAGGTCAAATTCAATCACATTGGGGCTGATTATCTCATCATTGGCAAGAATCACCTCGGAGGAAGCAACAGGCTGAGCCTGTGCCCCGGCCAAGGCAAAAAGAGCCAACAAGGTCAGAAGCACTTTCATGCTTAGGAAGAGTTTTGATTTTTTCATAATGTTTGGTTTTAAATTGACTTGGGATTATTGTTGAAAATATGTTAATGCCCTGCTGTTACTCAGTGAGCTGTACGTTTGAGGTTCCGGGCCTTTTGGCCGGGTTGGGCGGCGTGTTCATGCCTACACCGTTAATATTGTTGTTGTAAACCATGATCAGGTCGACAATATCTACAAAGCCCTCTCCGGTAAGGTCAGATGCCTGATATCCGTAAGCACTGTTAACATTGAGGTTGTATATCTGTGTCAGGTCGAAGAAATCAATATAGCCGTCCTGAACTGATGGGGTCGAAGAACTTACATCACCCGAAAAAATTACATATTTGCCGCCCGTCACCGGTTTCAGGTTCTGCCCGAATGCCTGTGAAGAAGCACTGCTCAGGTCGAATGAGGTAATGCCCGAAGCAAAAGATTCGCCGCCGGCCTTTGACCAGGTTTCAACGCTGTTGCGGTGTTTTGCAACTATGTAATAGGTGCCGTTCATATTCCCGGGCACCGGAATCCTGCAATGGCCGGTCTGATTGAGGCTCACGCCGTGAACAGCCCAAAGGATATTCCAGGGTGAACTTGTCTGCGCCAGCAGTATGGAGAGCGTATCTGCTACCAATCCCGGGAAATTATCCCAGCTATTGTAATCATCATCAACATCCTGTGTTTTGTTCAGCAGACCGGTTGTCGGATTGTAAAGCCCCTCGGTAAGTAAGGTAAGATTAAGGGTTTTACTGTGAGATTCGGCCAACGTGATAAATGTGTTAATACGCTGATCTTCAGGGCCTGTATAAGCGGTTACCGCTGTACGGTAGGGCTGGATGGTGAAATTCCAGATGGGATTGATCTGAGTATTGCCAAAAGGCACGGTATTGGATAACCTGATCCGGCAAACCCTGGTTCCTTCAGTCGAAATAATGGTTCCGTCGGTTGAGGAGGTCTGGGTTTCGGGAAAAAGGGTCCTTGGAGGAATTTCCGGAGCAATTTTTATACACGACTCACTTGCAGAAAAACCAATGGAGGCCGGTTGCTGCAATGTGTTTAATTCTGAGCCGCCCCCTATAATCGCGGGTGTAATGGTCCCCCCGTTTACAAACGCCGGATCAACCAGGATGGCCGCCTGAAAATTGGCCAGTTCCAGCGGTATGGTGCCGGTGCGGGTCAGGTAGAGGTCAAACTCATAAGTATCATTTGCAGTCATCAGGTCGTTTTTCAGAAAGGCCGTGTATGCAGGTAACTGCGCATGGAGTGTGCCGGCTGATATCAGGATGATACCCGTCAGCATTATTTTCATACTTCTTATAAATTGCTCTTTCATATCTCTGATTTTATATGCAAGGTTTTGTGTGATCCTCAAAAAGGAACACACAGTGCCGGAATTTGTTCCGGCGCTGTGTGTCCGATGATATTAATCAGTCAGTTTCAACTTTAACAAACCGGGCCGTTTGGCCGGGTTGGGCGGCGTGTTCATGCCTACACCGTTTACACTGTTGTTGTATGCAATGATATAGTCAAGGAATTCAATGTAGCCGCTGCCGTCAAGGTCGAAGAGTGAATATCCGAAGAAGCCGGCAACACTCAGGTTGTAAACAGGAACCACATCAAGGAATTCAATGTATTCATCATTGCCTACATCGCCTGAATAGAGCGCCCACACCGTACCCATTGATTTCTGGTTGGATCCGTAAGCCTGTCCGGCAGCAGTGGTAAAGTCGTAATCGATGGTGGTGCCGCTGAAATCAACGGGCAGGGCACTCCAGGTTTCTACACTGCTGTGGTGGTCAATTACAATATAATAGCTGCCCGAGAAGGCTGCAGGAACCGATACAATCATGGAGCCGTCGGTGTTGATGTTGACTTCATGTGCGGCAAAGAGATATGCCCAGGGGGCATCGGCTTCGGCCAGGTAAACACTGAGGGTATCCACCGTGGTTCCGCTGAACTTGTTGAAGATATTCTCATCCTGATCCACATCCTGAGCCTGGTTCATGGCTGAAACGCCGTTCCAGAAACCTTCAATGTAAGCTTTAAGATTGAGGGTTTTAATCGGAGGCGTCTGGATGGAAACACTTACATCGTCAAGATGCCAGGTGTGCGCAAAACTGCCTTCATAACGGAATGCGATGTAAATGGTTTGTCCGTGATAGGCGCTGAGGTCCAGCAGTGTCTGTTCCCAACTGGCAGTTACGGAAGCAGGTGACCAGATTTCAACATAATCACCATCAGTAGGATCAGGTGAGCCTGCAGAAATCAATACACTGTTTTTAACATAATCGCCTGGGTATACGTTGTATGACCAGAAGCTGAGTTCGATGTATCCTGAAGCCGGGATAATCAATCCGGGGCTGACAAGGTAACCATCCTCCGTATTGGATGAAGGACCATAAACATGAGCTGCTGACAGGGTTCCACCCTCTGTATGGTTGTAAGAGGATGAAAGTCCCCACGAAGTACCGGCAAGGTCAATGTTGTATATAACCCAGCAATTTAAATTGGCTGAAGTTTCTTCAAAGTCTTCAGCGAATGGAAGATTCAGTGCAAAGCAGGAGGTGGCGAACTCCACTCCGCCTGTCCAATTGCTGTAATTATCTGTCCCGCATACTGAACGTACATAAACCATATAAGCGGTTCCATCATCCAGCCCGGTGATATCGGCGGTGGTCACCCCTGCAGCCGTAGTTCCAAAAGCTGCCAGTCCGGTTGCCCCGCTGCCCGGATCTCCGTCGGTTCTGACTTCATATTCATAGCCGTTGGCAGGGGCAGGATCGGGTGCTGTCCATGAAATGGTGGCGGATGTCGGAGTAATATCGGCTACCTGAACATTGATCGGAACATTACATGTAATGATTTCAACAGTTACAGGGCCTGCAGGTTCTGATTCACTTTCCGTGTAAACAGCCGTAACAGTATAGCTGTATGTGCCGGCCGGGAGGTTAAGGTCATCATACTCTGTTAATGTGGTATAAGCAAGAAATGCTTCATCTTTATAGATATTGTAACCGGTTAAAGTAGCCATTGGTGCACGGTTGTTTTCTGTTGCATTATCAATTAAAGCAACATTGGCTTTTTCAGAAATTATATTGGAGCCCTTAACAATACTCCGTGTAGGTGGCTGTAGGTTCACTAATTGCCGGTCAGATGGACGATTGGCAATAATTGGCTCAGCATTCTTGCCTGGTACACCTATACTGAAGTCATCAATCATCAGGACAAATGCATCACTTGAAACACAATTAATGGCTACATAGATATTTTGCCCTACATAAGCCGAAAGATCAAAGGTGTATTCTGTCCAATCTAAAGGTGCTTCTATGTATGGTTCTGCGCTGATAATTGTAAAATCAGTCGTTGCGGTGCCAGTAGTGGAAATTCCTACCCTGAAGCGCTCAAGCCCGTATGCATCAGTAACACTTTTCGCCCAGAATTTAAGCTGAGATCCGGTTACTACAGCAACCTGAGGACTGATCAACCAATCGTTATTTGGAAAAGTAATAGCAGCGAAACATGCGGCATATTTACTGCCGCTATGTGCCAGCCAGGCGGCATCAGTCAGCGCAGGCACAGTAGTGCCGGGATTAAATGTGATAAATGCGCCTGTGTAACCTTGATTTGTAAAGGTTACGCCACTGATAGAATAGGTTGATGAAAGGTCAATATCAGTATTTAACCATGGGGGAAAGCTAAGCGAGAAATCTGTATAGCTTTCAAAGCCATCGGTGAAACTTTCCGGAACAACACCCGGTGCATTCCATGTTAGATGCACATCCTGATTCTCAACACTTGCCTGGAGGTTCAGCGGCGGGTCAACATAAATATTCAGGCAGAGATCCTGGGTGGTTGTTGCACCTTCTGAAACAACTACACCGGTAATGGTTTTGTTAAAGTAACCAGACAGACTGGCTGTCAGGTCATAGGTGCCTGTTGCAATTGCGGGGAACTCATAATAACCGTTGGCATCGGTCGTTGTTGTGGAACCGGCAATTGATACGGTAACACCTTCCAGTAAAGCGCCTGTATAACAATCGGTTACCTCGCCTCTGACTGCTCCCGTTGTTATGACCTGCAGGCTTATATCATCCAGAGAGACTGGCGGATTTGGACCAATAGAACCGTCATTTCTCCAGCTGAATACCAGACGTTTTGTTCCTGCTACAGTGTTAGGTATTGCTAATGTGACTTCAACATAATCTGCCTGTTGATTATAATTGACTCCGATTTGACCAGTAGTCAGCTGTGTGCCTGCAACAGGCAAAGTAGATGGATCTACAATAAATACCTTCATATAGTCACAGCAGGATTCTGCCAATCCTTTATACCAGAATTTCAGAGAATAACCTGCAGCTTCACCTCCTGTAAAGGCAATGTCCCTATACAGATGCACAACACTTGCTGCATCTATTGTATAAGAATATGAAGTGCCTCCGTCATTGGTTATAAAAGCGGAATTAGTTCCGGAGTGGGGTACAGCGGCAGTGCCGGCAAACCATGTATTTGGCTGCGTTCCATTAACAACTGCCCATGATCCGAATCCACTTTCAAAGCCTTCTGTAAGAGGTAAAGTGGCAGGAATTTGGGTTGTGCTGAATGATGCCGGTCCGGTCCATGTACTGTATGTATCACCGCAATTTGCCCTTACATAAAACTGATAGTTTGTACCAGGTTCAAGGGAAGTAATCGGGTTGTCAGTGTTGGACGTAGTAGCTGTGCCCGAACCGGTTGGCTCTGCCAGCGGCGCTTCTCCGTAAACATATTCCCATGCTGTGGCTGTACCTGCTTCAGTCCATGAAAGGTTTGCTGAAGTCGATGTTACTGATGCAGAGAGCCCGGTCGGGGGAAGGCAGTCGGGTAAGGGTTCAAACGACAGATTCAGGATGAATTCGATTGACTGAGGATCTGGCCAGCTGGAAACGATGGCAAAGTATGTACCTGGTTGCATTAGCTGATCTGCAAACGAAACAGAAGACCCGGAGGAGGTAGCTGACCTTATAACCGCTGCAGGCGATACAGGATCAGGGCAATCTTCAAGGATAAACAATCCGAGGTACGAGTCCGTGGTTGTCATTGAACCGTCAAGATATCCTGCTTCGGTCAGGGTAAATTCAAACACCATATCATCACCATTCATATATAATGAACTTGGAGTAATCCAGGTGCTTGAATAATCATCTCCCATGGTTGAAGTATTACCGGAAAAATCTACAAGTGGAAGCGTAGTGGGATATGGATTATCGCAGGTTGAGCCTGGAGGAGGAACAAAGCCGGTTCCTGTAAGTGGAACAGTGTTGGTAGCCTTCGACCCCAGGTTATCAACAATAACAAGGCTGGCACTTTTTGCGCCTTCGGAAGTTGGGGTAAATGCAACACTGACAGTAGCTGTCTGGCCAGCGGTAAGACTCAACGGATAAGAATTGGCATCAGTTAGTACAAACTGGTCAGCATCGGTGCCTGTAACTGAAATGGCAGGGTTAATAACTAATGTTCCACCACCTGTATTGGAAATGGTAAATACCTGTGATGATGACCCACCGACAGCTACTGATCCGTAGTCTTTGGTTAACGGGCTGACTGAAAATACGGGTGTTGCAGGAATTTCTTCAATGGTGACATCATCAATGTAAAAAGCATATCCATCATCATCAATCAATCTGAATGCAATATATTGAATGTCCTCGTAGGCTGACAAGTCAATTATCTGTTCTGTCCAAACTGTTGGCATATTTGTGCCTGCAATATATGTTGCGAGAGTTGTCGAAAAATTGGAGGCAGATGAATTGCTCGTAGCAATTTGAACTTCCAGATCTGTTCCGGCCAATGAACTCCCAATTAACCAGAATTTCAATCGATAATCGACAGAATTCAAATCAAGGGGTGGAGTAATCAATAGATGCTCACCACCTGCGGAGGCCCATGGAGCCCTGGCACATTGTAATCCGGAATGTGGGTTTATTGTGGACATTATCCAGGGACTAGTACCACTAACTGTAATTTGTGACCATCCATAAGGCGGAAATGCCGCGCCTTCAAACCCTTCGGTAAATGGAAATACAGTGACTGTCGGGTCGGGTCCTGTGGTAAATGTCCATGTAGGACAACCGGTAGCATCTCCAAAAGCGTTATAGGGAACAACTTTCCAATAATAAGTAGTGGAGTAATCCATATCTCCCGCAGGATCGTAAGTGGTTACGAGACCAAGGTCGATTGGATCTTCAGGCAACTCGTCGGCTCCAAAGTAAAGATTGTACCCAGTTGGCGCACCGCCCCCGGAAGCCCAGTTTAATGAGGTACTTACAGGTACATTGGTTGCTGCATCGGCAGGGGAGACCAGGGTTGCGCAGTTGGGAGGGGTGGCTATTGCCGGTGGGGTCCATGTGAATGTCAGACCACTTGCGGGAAAGATGGAGCTGGTTAATGTGCAGTTTGCAGAATTGGATGCTCCTGCTGTAGTCGCCGCCCAATCTGTAGTTGTCGTCCTGTTGTTGAACACAGAACTGGAGGATCCTCTTAAACCTACCTGCTTTGTTCTGGCTGTGGAGTTCTTAACTATGGTTCCATAAATTACCTCAACTACATTTGTAGTTTCATAAAGTTTTACCTGAAAGTTGTAGCTTTCGGATGCAGCAGCATAATGCCTGAAGTCTTTCCATTGAATGGTCAGCACCTGGTTTGGAGTGGTTCCGGAAAGCTCATAGCGCAGGGTTGCTCCGGTATTTCCCTGGAGGTCTGCGTTAAATGCGGCAATAACATTGTTGGAGGATCCGGTGCTTAATGCCGCATAACTGCTGGAGACACTTGCACCAAAAGCAAGAAAGCCGTTGGCATTTACACTGAACTGTGTGAAATTAGTTTCATTAAAGTTAAATGTAAATCCGATATTGTTGGCATTGTAGCTGACATCATCCATAGTTGTACCTGAGCCCAGTTGGGTTCCTCCGGTAATTTCGGTATAAGTGCCAGATGAACTCACGAATGTGTAGGCATTCACCTGCCCCTGCCCCCAAGAGCTTCCGGCCCATAGGAACAGCAGAATTAGCAATGTAAAAAGTTTTCTCATAACACGGTTTTTTGGTTAATAAATTATGTTTATTGGCATTATCCTACTGAAAATCAATTAAATAACCTGAATTCATCAAAAATCTGCGAGGATGGGAGAAAAACCGGCCGTGATTAAAATGATAGGGAAATGATAATAATGCTGTATTTCAAGATGTTACGAGAGATCGCGGACGGCACGGTGATCGTTTTTATAGCAGAACCAAAGTACAGCGCGGGAAAGCGGCATGCAAACGGGATTGGTTCAGATTTATAAATCCGGCCATAGAGTTGCGGATTTATGATTTCAAACCCATTCTGCTGTTTTCGGGAGGGGAGTTTGAAAATCCCTGAAACTTTCCGGTAATTTTTTAAGGAATCATTACCGGTTTTCACAGTGATAATCTTTTTTAAGCCATGAGGAAGATCTTTTGGTTCCCGGTAACCAGATTAATTCCATCTTTTTAACATGCAGATATACTGTGTTATACATATTATTTCAAGAAATTGTGACTTGCTGCTTATCCCGGAAATCAGGATGATTTCATTGCATGAATACATAAACAATGGAGGTTCTTCAGGATATTTTAGCTCAGGGAAGCAACATTTTAAAACTTCTTAAAAAAAATTAGTTATGCATTCAGATATTTCTGCAGACCTGAATTCCCGGAAGATTATTTTTTTACACTGATTTTGCTGCGGAATCTCCGGGACAAGACGAAAACGGATATATCATATTTTAAATATCATTAAATCAGCAGCATGCGAATCAGCTATTTGTGCTTTCTTTTCCTGTCTGCTCACAACTCAGGCTGGTAATATTTTTTTTGATCGTAAAAATATTTTACTCTGTTTCGGGATAAATGATAAAGTGTCGGTTTAAATATTTATATATCAGGATAATACAAATTTACAGATGAATAAGTCCTTAATATTGAATTTTTTCTATTTAAAGTTTGAATTTATAAATCCGTACCTTGATTTCCGATTTATTATTTCGTACCTTTGTTTTCATATCGCTGGTATTTCAACCTTTGCAAGCAGGACTTTACCGTTGATATAATGTTAAAATCCGAATATTTAATCGCTTGGTTCAGCAGTCATTCAATTGCATTCTTTATAACTGAATCCTGACTCACTCGTTTCACTCTGCCCGCACGCCATACTGAACTGAATATCCGGGCGCGTTTTCCAAAGAATACCAAGCAATCTGCTGATTCGCAGATATGAAAAATAGATCTTTGACCGGACAGTTTCCGGTGAACTGCATGGTTTGCCGCCTGCTTCAGGAGGTTAGATTTTGGCTGTTTACTTATATGCGGCCGGTGAGACTTCCGGTTGTGGGGATGCGGATTGCTTCAATTACCAAACAAAAGTTACAATATCAGGTTTTTAGCTATTAATGATTTAAAGTATTGAAGCAATGAATGATCATGTCTTAAGTTTCACCTGACGGCAATGGTTTTTCATTCAGCATCAGAGAATCTACCATCTATGAACGGTTTTATCAATGCTTTTCTGATTATCGGCACCAGCGCATTGCTATTGCTGGCATTGCTGGCGTTTGAAAAGGCGATGCGTCAGGGCGACAAGGCAAGGTTGTACCTGGTTGTCTTCTTATTGGTTTCGGCCCTTTATTTTACCTCTTACGGTTTATATTGTTGCGCTCCTTCGCCTTACAATGAAATCGGCGGAGCGTTTAAAATCCCCCTGGTACTTGCCTTTATTCCCTTGTTTTTCCTGTTTCTGCGCGACCTGATTACCGGAACCACACAGCAATTTTCAATGGTTATCAAACACCTGATCCTGCCGGTCTTGTTTATTGCCTCTGCGCCCTTGCTGTTAGTTTTTCCGGAATCAGATGTTATAATCGGCCGGAATCAGGTTGGCTATACCCTGCGTTTCCTGCTGGGTCATCTGGTACTGATGTTGCAGACAGTATTTTATACGCTGCGCATGTTCAGACGTTATGCACGTTACTCGGGTAAGTTACAGAAGTATTATCAGGAGTCTGACAGGCATCCGGTCAAAATCAGAAACCTGCTGCTGTCGTTTGTTATTTTTCTGCTGGTGCTCGATAACTGGTTGATGACATTTCTGATTCCTCAGGAGGTATTTCCGCTTGTTTATCCGGTGCTGCTGTTTTCAGCGGCTTTCATCACCGGCTGGCTGGGCCTTGCTGCCCCGGCCTGTTGCCGTCCTGCCTCATCACCTGCTGTTGTTCCTGAGAAGAAAAGCGATATTCCTGCAAAAGAAAGTGTAGTTGCCAGACAACCGGTTCCCGTGAATGGCGAAGCAGAGGATGCCTCCGCTCAGGTGAACGGCCGCATACCGTTTGGCGACAGTAAGAAAAAAGCCCTTTATGAACATTTGCTGAGATACCTGAAGGAAAGTGAGGCCTATACCAATCCCAAGCTAACGTTGAAGCAACTGGCCTCGGACCTGGATACCAATACCCGCTACCTTTCGATGGTGATCAACGAGTTTGAAGGCTGCAACTTCAATCAGATGCTTAACCGTTACAGGGTGAACAAGGTTATTCAGCTGCTGGTGGATAACCAGGCGGAATCATATTCTTACCTCGGGCTTGCGCAAAAGGCCGGATTTCACAGTAAATCGGTATTTATTTCAGCATTTAAGGCGCAAACAGGTTCCACGCCCACCGAATTTGCAGGCTCAATGAAAAAGCTGATTCAGAATTAGAAGCTTATTTCATAATTAGGATCAATTCCGTAAAGCCGGCTTCAAAACCTGAACCACGGTCTTTCGGGCCCCATAATTCCAGCCGGTATCATAAGCAGAATAATAAGCAGGGCAATTCCTGACCAGATCAGCGTTTTCCGGTGTTTAACCCGGGAATCTGCGGTTCTTTTGATAAGAATGCTGCCTGCCTGGGCGAGTATGACTGCGATGATGTTTAACAATGAATGCTCCACGGCCCAGTAGCGAAGGGTGCTGTCTTTCATGGCGGCGCCGAAGTCATTCATAGCCTGCAGGGTGAATGGACTCAGAATGAAATAGAGCAAAAGGCCCAGCAGAAGTTGAAGATGCAGGCTGCTGATAAACAGCAGGGAAAGATTTCTGTTGGTGCCCGAATAAGCGGTCCTTTCACGCAATCCTTTTAAGGCCATTGCAATTGAAAGTAATCCGGCAATAAGGATAATCCAGCGGTTCCATGAATGCAGGTAAAGCGAGAAGGTATAGAGTGAGTCCATCTTTACAGTTGTTTTCGCAGTTAAACACTCCGGCCGGCAACATGTTCAATAAAAAATCAGCACAACTGGTTTTTTATTGCAGGACCTGGCTGAATCAACAGTTTATCGTCCAACCTCTATGGATTTACCACAAAGTATCCTCTAGGATTTAACCTGTAGTATGTTACTGAAGATTATCCTTTATAATACAAAAAGTAAACCCGGAACAGACTATCCCGGGTTATCTGATATTGTTTGAAAAAAGAAGATCAGGCGATCTTTAAGGCTAACGCATGTCAATCTCTTCAACGCCCGGATGTTCACTGGTTTTGAAAACAAACATGCTGTCTGTAAAAGGAAGATCCGTTTCAAACTTATTGACCGTGTAAGTATAAGTGCTGCCGTTTTTATCAAAAATGGTGATACTGCTCACAATTTTCCGCGCACGTTCAATGGTTACCCTGACTTTGTTGAAGTTTTTCTTCTGCACGGGAATCAGTTCGATGACCTGTTGTTTGCTGTTTTCTTCCAGCAGCCTGGCTTTGAAATTCTCATTATACGAACTGAGCAGATTGTTCGGGGTGAAACTGTCGTCTTCCTTGCTTACGTTGTTGATCTGCACTTCATTGGCATCTTTCAGATAAGTCCAAACGGTTTTGCCGTTGCTGAAAATTTCCTGTCCCGAGAAACTCAGTTTGTAGTATTCGCCTTTTGAGATCAGTACCCCTTTAAAGCTATCGTTGATATTCTGGGCTTTGTTCTCCATCTTATAGGTAAATTCAATGCGGATGGTTTTATAAGCCTTGGTTTTGGCTGAAACCTCGTCGAGAATGGTGCGGGCCTTCCTGTCGGTCTGAGTAAATGCCGGCAATACGAATAGCAGGCTGAGTAAGGCTAAGAAAACATTTTTCATTTTAACTTCTTTTAATAGTCGTTTGGATTGGCTTCCGGTCTGAGGTCCTTCAAATATTGTTCCAAAGCCATTTCATTGGCAACTTTTACTTCGCGGGCCTTGCTTCCTTCAAAAGGACCTACAATCCCGGCGGCCTCCAGCTGATCGATAATGCGGCCGGCCCGGTTATAGCCGAGCTTTAGCTTTCGTTGCAGCAGCGAAGTGCTTCCCTGCTGGGTTTGCACGATAATCCTGGCGGCATCTTCGAAGAGCTCATCCCGCTGCGCCGGATCAAATTCCACCTCTTTTTCATCCTGTTCGTCGGCATATTCAGGCAGGTGGTAAGCGTCGGGATATGCCCGTTGCGAGCCGATGAATTCGGTAATGCGTTCGACTTCGGGGGTATCCACAAATGCGCATTGCAACCGGATAAGGTCGCTGCCTGTGGAAAGCAGCATATCGCCCCGGCCAACCAACTGATCGGCGCCCCCCGTGTCGAGAATGGTGCGTGAATCAATTTTCGAGATCACCCTGAAAGCGATGCGGGCCGGAAAGTTGGCTTTGATGGTTCCGGTGATGATATTCACCGATGGCCGCTGGGTGGCGATTACCAGGTGAATGCCGATGGCGCGGGCAAGCTGGGCAAGCCGGGTAAGCGGAGTCTCTATTTCCTTGCCGGCGGTCATAATCAGGTCGGCAAATTCATCGATGACCACAATGATGTAAGGCAGGAAGCGATGTCCGTGAAGGGGATTCAGCCGGCGGTCAACAAATTTAACATTGTATTCCTTGATGTTACGAACCTGTGCATCTTTCAGCAGGTCATAACGGTTATCCATTTCGATATTGAGCGAATTAAGTGTCCTGACTACCTTTCGCGTATCCGTGATAATGGCCTCTTCCGAGTCGGGAAGTTTGGCCAGAAAATGCCGTTCTATTTTAGAAAACAAAGTCAGCTCTACCTTTTTGGGGTCAATCATCACAAATTTCACCTGGGATGGATGCTTCTTGTAGAGAATGGAAGCAATGATTGCGTTCAGTCCCACGGATTTACCCTGCCCGGTAGCGCCTGCCATCAGAATATGGGGCATACGCGTAAGGTCGGCAATATATGGCTCATTCTGTATGGTTTTGCCCATGCCGAACGGAAGCTCAAATTTGGAATTCTGGAAGCGCTCATTTCCCATGATGGATTTCATCGAAACAATTTCCGGCTTCAGGTTCGGAACTTCAATTCCTATGGTACCTTTTCCCGGAATCGGCGCGATAATCCGGATGCCCATGGCCGCCAGGCTCAGCGCGATGTCGTCCTCCAGGTTCTTGATCTTCGAAATCCTTACGCCAGGCGCAGGAATGATCTCATACAGGGTAACGGTAGGGCCGATGGTGGCTTTTATTTTGTCAATCTGTATGCTGTAATTCGCCAGTGTTTCTACAATACGGTTCTTGTTGGCTTCGAGCTCCTCTTTTTGAACGGAGATGCTGGCCGTGCTCCCGTAATCATCCAGCAGTTCAAGGGTTGGAAACTGATAATGCGGCAACTCCAGGGTCGGATCAAATTCTGTATCAATGGTAAACCTGTCCGGAGTTTCCCTGATCTCCTGATTTTCAGTCAGGGTATCAATATTCTCGATGGTCAGCTCAATTTCAGGGGTCGCTTTGGGCTCAGCGGGCCTGGGCTCAACCGGCTCAAACCCGTTCTCTTCAGGAACGGAAGCAAAGGGGGCGTTTTTTGTTTCCGGATGGGAATCTTCATCCTTTACGGCGAATTCAACCGTATTGTATTTGTCCTCAGGCAATACCGCTGTGTTGAAGCGATTCTGACCGGTTTTCTGATTTACCTGTAAATTATCATCCGCCTCTTCAGATTCTTCCGCCTCATCTTTGCCGGCGGGCCTTTTGGGCAATTCAAGCGGCATATTAAAGGCAAATACAAGGATGGCTACCAGCGAAAACAACAGAAAGATCGCGGTTCCGGGTTTACCGAGCAGGCCTTCGAGCCATCTGGCGCTTTGGTAACCGGTAATTCCTCCGAGTATGGCATAGGCAGATTGTTGCAGCAGGAAGCCAAGCGCTACCGGCAGCCATAACAGCCCCAGCAATGAATTGCGGAAAGTTTTACCGGCAGGCAGTATGGCTGCCCCCACCGCCATGCGCACCCCGGCAACTAACAACATCAGAATAATCAGGTAGGCGGCGATGCCGAATCCCTTTTTTATCAGCAGCAGCGAAAGTGCAGCGCCGAGTCTCCCTGCCCAGTTACCGGCCTCGATAGTGGTGTCAAAAAGTACCCTGCGGAAAGAGTAAGTGGTAAACAGATCGTCAGATCCCCAGTTGAAATAAAGAAAGAGGTATGACGAAAATGCAAAAAGCAGGTAAAGGGCAAGCAGAATGAAGAAAACCCCCGTTATCTTAACGGCACGACCATCGGTGAGCCAGGAAGGTAATACCGGCTTTTTCCCGGATTTCTTCCCGCTTTTAGGCTGGTCCTCGTTAAATTCGTCCTTCCGGAGGGCGCTTTTTTTCAGGGTATTTCCCTTTCTTGCCATTTGGGGGTCTTTGGTTTTGTGAAGTGGGCAAATTTACAAAAACCGGAAGACCTGATGAAGCGAAATCCCTGATTTGTATGGTACTCTCAGGATAATCCGCTGTCACAGCCGGGTCGGCCGGTTTAAACAATTGCGTTATCAGTGCCCGGTAATCAGTTGCCTCCGAACATCTGCCTGAGCTGATCGGGGGTCATCTCTTTGTAGTCCGAAGGAACTTCAAAATCTTTACCGGATACTTTTCCCTTTTCCACACTCACCGCGGTCATATACATATTCATTCCCTGCATTTTGTAATAGAATTCCATCGGAATGCCGGGCAAGGTGCGGTATTCGTTATCATAGAACAGTTTGTTGTTGCCGATGTTCTCCGTAAAATAAACGATCATCGGGCTTTCTTTGCTTTTTTCATCTCCGAAATGAATCTCGGCTTTCTTGCAGTCAAAACCGGCGATCTCTTTGGTTTCTGATGTTACCGTTACCACCGGCTCCTTCCCGGAAGGCCTGTCGGCGCCCTTATTGGGCTTCATGGCTACTTTCTGACCCATCATATCGATAAGGATCACTGTCGATTGCTGATCAGCATCCATGATGATCACCTGGTTGATGCCTGACATAGCCATTTCGATGCGGGCTTTGTTCCCGTTCATCAATACCTTCATGCTCTGGGGCATCATCGCCTGTTGCGAAGCTTCCATTTTTGAATCGGGATAGGTAATTTTATAATTGATCACGCCTTTGAAGGGGCTGCCGGGTTTCTGGGCAAACGCCGCTGAAAGGCCTGTCGTGAGGGCAAATGTTATGGCGAGGAATGCTGAAATATTTCTGTTCATGCTTGCAATATTTTGAAAGGTTAACATTATGTCTGAAAACCCCGGAGCTTTATTATTCCTCCAGGATAACGATTTTGTTGATTTTGTCGCCGGCCCTGATCAGGTCAATCACTTCAAGACCTTCGTACACTTTTCCGAAACAGGTGTGATTGCGGTCGAGGTGGCTGGTGTTTTGACGGCTATGGCAGATAAAGAACTGCGAACCGCCGGTGTTTCTTCCGGCATGGGCCATGGAAAGTACACCACGGTCGTGGTATTGGTTGTCGCCATCCAATTCACAATTTATGGTGTAACCGGGTCCGCCCGACCCTGTGCCGTTCGGGCATCCGCCCTGGATCACGAAATCCGGTATTACCCTGTGAAAAGTCAGTCCATTGTAAAATCCGCTTTTTGAAAGATTTACAAAGTTTGCAACGGTATTGGGGGCGTCTTCTTCGAAGAATTTAACCTTCATCAGGCCTTTGGCGGTGTGAATTTCTGCAGTTATCATCGGTATAAAGTTTGTTTTACTAGTTAATGGTTCTGAAAAGTTTGTTAACCCTGATCTTTCCACCGAACAGGGGTTTCCTGTTGTCGAGCGAAAGCCAAACAAATACCGCTTTCCCGACGATATGGTCCTGAGGCACAAAGCCCCAGAAGCGGGAGTCGGCCGAGTTGTGGCGGTTGTCGCCCATCATCCAGTAGTAATCCATCTTAAAGGTGTAGGATGTGGCCGGTTTGCCATTGATCAGGATGGTATTGCCCTGTATTTCAAGGTCGTTAAGTTCGTAATTTTTAATGATCCGTTCGTACAATACGATGTTTCTGTGGTTGATTTCAACGGTGACGCCTGCTTTCGGGATTACCAGCGGGCCAAAGTTGTCAACATTCCAGGGATAGGCTGAATCGAACGGGAAAATGTAAGGTTGCCAGAAACCGGCCGGCTGAATGATCTTTTTTACCTCTTTCACATTGATAAAGCCCTTGAGTTTATCCGCTGCCGCACTTGTCAGCGTAATTAAATATTCCTCAGGGCCTGCCATTCCGATTTCTTCGGTAATGTCAAGCTTGTCAAGCGCCATAGGGTTGATGCGGGTGCCATCGGTACGTACAATATATTTAAACTGCGCGAGTTCCGGAACATCTGCAGGTTTACCGTTGATGTGCACAACCTGGTCGATGATCTGCAGGGTATCCCCGGGGATCGCCAGGCAACGCTTGATGTAATTCTCCCTTTTATCTACCGGGCGGGCAACGATATCACCAAAGTTAGCCTTATCAGTCCATACCCTGTTGCGGGTGTAATCACGCACCAGCGCGTAATAGCTCTGGTTCTGAACTTTAAGGGCTACCGTATCGCCGTCGGGATAATTGAAGACCACCACATCGTTGTTTTTGACTTTTGAAGGGCCGGGGAACCGGTAGTAGGGCAGTTTGATCCATTCCACATAAGATTTGGTGCTCTCCGTAAGCGGGAGGGTATGGTGCACAAACGGGAAGGCAATGGGGGTGTTGGGTACTTTGGGGCCGTAACTCAGTTTGCTGACAAAAAGAAAATCTCCGACCAGCAGTGATTTTTCCATGGAAGAAGTTGGAATTGTATAGGCTTCAATCATGAAAATCCGGATAATGGAGGCCGCGATCACTGCGAAGATAATGGCATCCACCCATTCCCGGAGGGCGGTCTTCTTAATCCTGACCCGGTTTGCCGGAACGGTATAGTCTTTTTCCTTTTTCAGGCCCAGCCAGGGCAGATAAACAACCGGAAATACAACGGCCAGCGCCTGCTGACCGAGACTGTGGATTTTGTAACATTTAAGGGTTTCAACCACCATCAGCATTACCATAAATGCGTTGATGAACGGCATAACCAGGAAAACAAACCACCAGAGCGGTTTATTGATAATCTGTAGCCAGATGTAATAATTGTATATGGGAACAACGGATTTCCATCCCGGATGCCCGGCGTGCCCGAATGTTTTCCATAATAAGACCGGAAAGAAAATGATCAGAATGATCAGGATTAATGTTGGTGACATAGATTTCTTCTTGATGACCTGCCGTTAACGGACAGTGTGTGGTGCAATATTAAGGTTTTTTATTGAGTTAAGGATTATTCCCAAGCAAATCCGCCATTCCGAAAAACCCTTTACGCCCGCGTAACCATTCGGCGGCAAGCACGGCACCCAGGGCAAAACCCTCCCTGTTGCGGGCGGTATGTTTTATTTCAATGTCGTCGGTGAGCGAAGACCAGCTGACAATATGCGTACCCGGAATTTCGCCGGTCCGCTCGCTGCTTACTTCCAGTTCACCGTGATTTGCGCCGGGGCCACTGACCCACCGGTGGTAAGCCTGATTTGCTTCAATAATGCCGTCAGCCAATGCAATGGCCGTGCCACTCGGAGCATCTTTTTTATAAATATGATGAATTTCATGAATGGCAGCACGATAAGTGCTGTATGGACTCATCAGTTGGGCCAGTTGCCTGTTTATTTCAAAAAAGATATTGACGCCTATGCTGAAATTCGGTGCATGAAAAAAGGAATAATTACCGGACAGGCAGCGCTGAATGGCTGCGCAGAGCCCATCGTTCCAGCCGGTGGTTCCCGAAACTACCGGAATGCCAAGGTCGAAGCAGCGGTTAACAGCCATGGATGCGGCAGCCGGAGTGCTGAAGTCAATCACGGCATCGCAGGACTCCAGCAACTTTACGGCAGAAATCCAGGCATCAGGCGTGTCGATGGCAATAAGGATCTCGTGACCTCTTGCAACCGCGACTTTTTCTACTTCATGGCCCATTTTGCCATATCCTGATAATGCTATCTTCAATTTCGTCAGATTTTAATTCAGAAATTCATACTGAGTCTCACGCCCGAGGCTCCCTGAAGGCCAGGACTGTATGGGCTGATAATCGCCGGTTCAACCCTGAGGGTAAGGTCGTCGGAAATGTCATAATCGAAAAAATGCGCATCCACCGCGGCGTCAATCACATTCAGGATGTACCAGGCCGCGCTGTAAATGATATTCAATTCTACCCGCCTTCTGTAAAAGTCCCGTCCCCGGAGGAGATCGTCGGTATTCGGATACCGTGTGACATATTCATTGTCGATCGGATATGTGTCCTTATTGGAGACATAGCGGTAAGCTTCGGTGAATTTCCTGACCTCGTCATTATTGATTTTAATCGAATATCCGAGATAGCCGAAGCCGGCGTAGATAAGCGGGATTTTCCAGTATTTCCTGTTGTATGCCTGGCCAAGGCCGGGTAATGCCAGTGAATAGATGGTCGCTTTGTGCGCGGAATGCAGGGGCCTGACCAGCGTGTCGTTGTATGTTGTTTTCTTCGGCGGGAAGTACATGGCATCTTCCTGCGCGGCGGCCGGGCAGACGGCGGCTGTCATAAAAACGAAGAAAACCGCAGTCAGTGCGGTTGTTTTTATGTTGCAGAAGTTAACTATATGGAACGGTTTATTCATACCCGGCCTGCCTGGTGTATTATTAACGTGAAAGCAGCTCTGCAAGTATTCGTTCGAGTTGTTTTTGCGAATTGAAACTGATTACGATGTTTCCTTTGCCTTTCTGGTTGAGGGTGACATTGACTTTCGTGTCAAGTTTACCTGCAATATTTTCACGAATGGCTTCTATTTCACGGGGCAATTCCCTTGCCGGCGCTTCCTTGCGTGATGCCGGTTGTTTGTTGAGGTTGCGGACAATCTCTTCGACTTCCCTGACGGAAAGGTCTTTGGTGATGATATTTTTCAGAATTGCTATCTGCGTCTGCTCATCATCAATGTTTATCAAAGCCCGGGCGTGGCCCATCGAAATTTTATTGTCCCGGATAGCCACCTGCAGTTCAGCCGGCAGTTTGAGCAACCGGATATAGTTGGTCACAGTTGTCCGGTTCTTGCCGACACGCTGGCTCAGTTCTTCCTGGGTAAGTTCGCACTCTTCGATCAGGCGCTGATAACTGATGGCGATTTCAAGGGCGTTAAGGCTTTCGCGTTGTATATTTTCCACCAGGGCCATCTCGAGCATCTGCTGGTCGTTGGCGATACGGATATAGCAGGGGATTTCGTCCAGCCCGGCCAGTTTGGAAGCTTTCAGCCGTCTTTCTCCGGAAATCAGCTGATACTTGTCGTATCCCATTTTTCTGACGGTGATGGGTTGGATAATGCCCTGTTCCTTGATGGAGGCTGCCAGTTCGTTCAGGGCTTCCTGGTCAAAATCTTCACGCGGCTGAAAGGGATTGGCTTCAATCTGGCTGAGTGGGAGGGAGGCAATGGCCCCCGCGACAAAATTGCCCGAAATGTCACTTGAAGTGATGTCGGTTTCCGGGCTTTCAAGTATGGCACTCAGGCCCCGGCCAAGGGCTTTCTTTTTAGGATTCATTTTCAGGTTCAATTTGTTTTTCAGATGTTTTGATCCGGGTCAGTTCGTTTTTCTGGAGTATTTCACGCGCCAGGTTCAGGTAATTGATCGCTCCGCTGCTGTTGATGTCGTGCATAATGATCGTCTCTCCGAAACTAGGGGCTTCACCGAGTTTTGTATTCCGGTTGATCAGCGTTTCAAATACCATATCCTGGAAGTGGGCTTTTACCTCATCAACCACCTGGTTTGAGAGACGGAGCCTTGAATCATACATGGTCAGCAGTATCCCCTCAATATCAAGCCCCCTGTTGAGGCGCTGCTGAACAATCTTGATGGTGTTCAGCAGTTTCCCGAGGCCTTCAAGCGCAAAATATTCACATTGAACGGGTATAATAACTGAATCCGCCGCAACGAGCGAGTTAACCGTGATAAGTCCCAGCGACGGGGAGCAATCGATTACAATAAAATCATATGCTTCCCTCACCTTCTGAAGCACCTTGCGCATCATAAATTCGCGGTTGGGCTGATTGATCATTTCGATTTCGGCGCCAACCAGGTCAATATGTGCCGGAAGCAGGTCGAGGTTGGGCGTACTGGTCGAAAGGATAATATTCAAAGGCTCTACCTCATCCATAAGACATTCATAGATGCTGGTTTTGATATTTTTAGGGTCAAATCCCACACCGGAAGTGGAGTTGGCCTGCGGATCAGCATCTATGATCAGTGTGCGGTATTCAAGCACGGCAAATGCTGCGCCCAGGTTGATGGCAGTAGTTGTTTTCCCGACTCCTCCCTTTTGATTGGCAACGGCGATTATCTTTCCCATTTTAGTTAAATCTCTTGTAATCAAGTATTTAATTCAATATTTGTGCCTTTGATGAAAGCCCCACAAAGGTACAATTTTTTATTCCATATATCTGAAGTGTTCAGGCAGGGTGTTGATAAATATAGTAAACCGGCCCGCAATTCTTTAACTGTAGTCTGATTACCGTCAATAAGGATGTCCGGCAGAATTTCAGCAGTTTAAAGCAAGAAGTTATGATTGATGAATGAGGGATTGTTCTTCAGATTTTTCCGGCGGCATACCGGATGCCATGACTCAATCCCGATCATTGGATGGATTATTTTACTTGTGCTTGCAAAATACCGGAATCAGGCTGTTTACTCTGCCACTGGCATGTTTTCTAGAGGCCAAAATCTTCGGCACTCAGGTCTGATGAATTACTTGCTCCGGCTGCTGACAGTTCTGCATCCAACCCTTTGTTGTCAGCATCTATAAATGCAACTGCGCCTGAAAGTCCATGGATGAAATTTTCAAAATCCTCCCTGTAAAGGAAGATCTTGTGTTTCTCATATATAAACTTGTCCTGCTCCTCGTCATACCGCCGCTTACTCTCAGTAATGGTGAGGTATTTCTCGCCTGACTTGGTCAGCTTAACATCAAAAAAATATGTCCTTTTTCCGGCTTTGATGATATTGGTGTAGACATCAACATTATTTCTGGTGCTGGACTCTTCCATGGCAGTGATCTGAGATTTTTGGGATGTAAACGCAAAAATATTAAAATAATTGTAATTATTTATAAGGATAGAGCATAAAAAAATCCGATAGTTTTCTCAATCCGCTTATTATTAGCCTTTAATGGTTTTTTTAATACTGATAATCAGGATATTAATAATTGCTCAATGTGAAAATCTTTCTGACTGTCTGTTTGCTGATTTGATGATTTTTCCGAATCCCGGCTACTATTCAGGGATGCCTGATTTTGAATGATTTTCCGGATCATTAACACCATTCGGATCCGGCAGGTTTAAGATGCAACTGAAGTTTTGTAACGGGTTCGAAAGTGACTTCCGGATTATGAGGCAATCAATTATATGAAGCGGGCAGGTGAAATGGATGTACTTGTTTAAAGCCAAATCCGGTAATGGTTAAAGCAATGATATTTATATGCAGGTATTGTTAGCGCATTCATCCGGGCATGAGATTCCGGCAGGTTTTGGCACCTTCTGAATTAACTGAATACCAATTTATTCAGATTTTTACGAAGGGATCAGGCGGGAGGGTGGTCAGAAGGGCTGATATTTTTCAGGAATCCTTAATGCCTGGAATTTCTTTTACCGGGTTATTTTGTCCGGCAGATTTCTTTAATCGGCAGGGTTTTCCTCCTGTGTCAAAAATCAGGCAATAAACCTTTTGAATAAAAATTGTAATTTTGCCGGCTGTTATCCGGTGTAAAAATGAAGTTCTAATTCCGGATAAAGAATCAATAAGTTCATTTACATAAAGATTTCATGCTAAGCAGAAGGCATTTAAGGATTAAGGTTTTACAATCGCTGTACGCTCATTTCCAGACGCAGGACGGCCAGATAAACCAGATAGAGAAGGGGCTGCTTTCGAGTATTGAGAGCATTTACGATTTATACATTTACCTGTTGTCCTCGATACTGGAGGTCAGGGATTTTGCAAGAAACCGACAGGAAGATGCACGGCAGAAGTTTCTGCCAACCGCCGAGGAACTGAACCCGAATACCCGTTTTGTCGACAACCGGTTTCTTGAACAACTCGGGAATAACCGTGACCTGCAGCGTAATATTTCACGATTAAAAATATCCTGGGCCGATCATCAGGAAACTTTCAGAAAGATATTTCAGAATTTCAAAGCTTCTGAACTCTACGAGTCCTATATGAATGCGCCTTCAGCCTCCTACCATGAAGATAAGGAGCTGGTGCTACAGATGTTTGGTGAGTTTATGCTTACCAATGAGGTTTACACCAGCATTTTTGAAGAACGGAATATTCATTGGGCCGATGATATTGATACTGCAGCATCGCTGGTTGCCAAGACCGTGCGAAAGTGGACTCCGGCAATGGACGAGTTTAAGCCGCTGCCTCCGCTGATGATTAATCCTGATGAAGAAGGAGATGACCTGATCAGGGATTTTGTGCTTAAACTATTCAGAAAAACGATAGTAAAAAGTGAAGTGTCCGGCAAACTGATTGCCGAAAGGGCACAGAACTGGGACCTGGAGCGCATCGCGGTACTGGATGTTATTATCCTGAAAATGGCGATCTGTGAATTCACCGAGTTTCCTTCAATCCCGGTTAAGGTAACCATTAACGAGTATATTGAGATATCCAAGGAATATAGCACTCCCCGGAGCCGTCAGTTTGTAAACGGGATGATGGATAAACTTGTGGCCGACCTGAAAGCCTCCGGAGAAATCAAAAAATCAGGCAGGGGACTTGTGGAATGATTGCCGGAAAGTTTTTGCCGGAAGGGTTCAGGTTAAGGAACTTCGAACCGGGTGATTTTACCGCTGTGGAAAAGTTCTGGAATGAAAACGGACTTGGCGGTGCACACAGGGGTGACGATGCCGCTGTTGTTGAACAGACCCTGAAAGCCGGCGGGCATCTTCTATTGCTTGTTACCGATGATGGAATGGTGGCGGGTACATCCTGGATGACCAATGATAAAAGGAGAACTTACCTTCACCATTTCGGGATTGCTGATCCGTTTCGCCGCATGGGCCTTGCCACCTTTTTGCTGAAAGCCTCCCTGGAATTGGCCCGTGCTGACGGTTACCAGATTAAGATAGAGGTTCACCGGGATAATCTGCCTGCTCAGCTTCTCTATAAAAAAGCCGGTTTTACATATCTGGGAGATTATGATGTGTTAATCATCAGGAACACTTGTGATTAAGTTCCCGGATCAGGTTTGGATTCCTGTTGCCGCAGTTTTTTTAAAATTTTACCGGATCATATACGGGCCGGTATTATTTGATGCTGTCCTGAACGATATGCCATGCTGATACAAAGGGTATTTCTTAAATAATTCCGCAATCTCCCGCCTGATCTGATGTTTTTGACTAACTTTGCAAAGGCGAATGAATGCCCTGTCATCTTCAGGCCCCAGTCGTTGTATTGCCGGCCTTCATGAAGATCAGGATGCAGTAAGATCCGGGATGACTGAGCCTTTGAGAATTTGATATTTTTGGCCTTTCAATGGCAATAAACTGTTTAGTATGAAAATGAATGCGATTATATTGATTGCCGCCCTTGTTTTTGCTGGATTGATGCAGACCTCCTGTGGCAACAGAAATGCTGCAGAGGGACTTTATCCTGCAGATATAGTTAAAAATCCGAATACTGCAAGCGGAGAGGCCGATGCCGGGGACATGCCTGTGCTGGAGTTTGAGAAGGATTTTCATGATTTCGGCAGAATCATTCAGGGCGAAAAGGTTTCGTACAGCTTTAAATTCACCAATGCCGGGAAATCTGATCTCATCATTTCGAAAGTCAGCACCTCGTGCGGATGTACAGTACCTGAGTTTCCCAAAACGCCGATCAGGCCGGGTGAATCCAATAAGATTGCGGTGAAATTCGACAGTGAAAACCGGCGCGGATTTCAGAACAAGAGCATTACCATTATCAGCAATACCCAGCCTAACTCTGTTGTGCTGAGGATAAAAGCCCAGGTGGTGCTTCCGGAAGAAATGAATTGACAATACTGAATTCTTTAATAACCAAATAAACAAGCAAACAAATGTTCACATCTGCATTATTAATGGCCCCGGCCGAAGGCGGCGGCAGTGGTTACAGCTCACTGATTTTTCTGGTCCTCATCATGGTGGTTTTCTACTTTTTCTTCATCAGGCCCCAGGCAAAAAAAGCGAAGGATCTCAGGAAGTACCGTGAAGCCCTGAAAAAGGGTGACAAAATCGTTACCATTGGCGGAATTCACGGCAAGATCGTGGAGGTTCAGGAAACCACTTTTACCATTGAAGTGGAAGATGGCACACGGCTTAGAATTGAAAAATCTGCAGTAGCCGGAGATGCCAGTGATCAGCTGGCCAACCAGCAGAAGTAAAGTAACAGTTTTCGCTAGCAAAGATCCCTGCAGGTGAAAGAGATTTTACATGCTATTATTGCACGCGTCAGAAAACCAATGGACGGAAAGCTGAGAAACCGGCTTTCCGTTTTTTTGATTTGTGTCGTTATCTCTGTCATAATGTGGGGAATGATCAAGTTGTCCAGGGAATATCAGATCCCGGTCAGATTCAGGGCCGTACCTGAAAACCTGCCTAAGGGAAAAGTGATGATTTCTAATCCTGATTCTGTTATCAGTATTACGCTGAAAGCCAAAGGGCTGGAGTTATATTCGCGTATTTTTTCAACCAGAAGCAACACAGTGAACATAAGCCTGGAAAGCCTCAGGCTGAAACAGGAAGGAGATCAGTATACCGGGTTCCTGAGAACTTCGAAAATGCTGAAGTCAATTGCGCAACAACTTCCCGGTGGATATGAAATGACGGCTGTAGAGCCGGATACGCTTCATTTTATATTCGAAAAAAGTATCAGAAAAAAGGTAGGTGTCAGGCCCGGGCTTTCCCTTGATTTCAGTCGTCAGTATCAGCTTTATGATTCTGTACAGACTGATCCGGATTCAATCTATATATCAGGCAGAAAAGAAATTATTGATACAATCAGGAGTATTACCACTGAAAGAAAGGCCTTTGATAATCTGAAGGCTGATGTAACTGCCAGGCTGGCGCTGATTGCGCCCCCGGTCAGGCCCCCGGTTAATTTATCGGCAGATAGCGTGACGGTTCAGCTGAATGTTGAAAAGTTCACTGAAACTACCATGGAAGTGCCTGTAAATATAAGATCAGGCCACGGTAAAATTAACTACCGCACCTTCCCTGAAAAGGTAACCCTTACCTGCAGGGTTGCCCTGCGCGACTATAACCGGGTGGATCCCTCGCTGGTAACCGTTGTTGTTGACATTGATAAACCTGTCGCTTCTGACAGCGAAAGAGTGCCGGTTGAAGTGAGCCGGGCTCCGGCATTTCTGAAGGTTATCCGCATTGAACCGCAAAAGGTTGAATACCTCATCCTGAAATAGGAGAGAAGTACAGCCATTCACGGAGTATACCCTGATTGTTGGTTCATTGCAGGAATCATCCCTGTTGCGGATTTTTCTGTTTCCCTGAAAAGCATTATGTTTGTAAGATAAACGCAAAACAGATGCTGAAAGTAGGACTCACCGGGAGTATTGGGAGCGGAAAATCGACCATTGCCGGTTTGTTTCGTGTTTTTGGCATACCTGTTTATATTGCCGATGTTGAGGCAAAGAAGTTTCTGGGTGACCCGGAGGTTATCCGCATGGTTGTGGAAATGGCCGGAGACGGTGTGCTCAGCCCAGATGGATCCATCGACCGGAGAATGCTGGCATCTTTGGTATTCAACGATCCGGCCAGACTTACAACCCTCAATAACATCATTCATCCGAGGGTAAGGAGGCATTTCTTTGATTGGATCGAAACGCAATCCGGCGTGCCATATATCATTCAGGAGGCAGCCATAATTTTTGAATCCGGCTTTTACAAAATGTTTGATAAAATAATTACCGTAGCTGCACCGGTTGAGGAACGTATCAGCAGGGTAATGCTTCGTGACGGACTGAAGCGGGAAGATGTAATGGCGCGAATTGAAAACCAGTGGCCGGAGGAGTCCAAAATCGCGATGTCGGATTTTGTAATCCGGAACAGTGACACGGACCTGGCCATACCCCAGGTGCTTGAAATTCACAGAAACCTTATGGGAATCTCTGAAGCCTTTAAAAATCAGTAAAAAAAAACTATATGGAAGACATGGTGTTGGGTATAGGCTCCCGGGTGGAGCATCCCCAGTTCGGAAAAGGAGTGATCATTCAGGTTCGCTCCGATGCATGGGAAATCACCTTTATTGAAAACGGAACCCGGATTATCCAGCGTGATTTTACCGGTATGAGGGTGCTTGAGGCTGTTGAAACGCCTTCGGACATTGCTACCTACGAGAAAATGGAGAAGAGCCTGATCAGGGTATTGCGCCGCTTTACAGATATCCAGGAAACTGTACCACTGGGGCAGCGGTGGACCGGTGGTCGTATGGTTTTATTTCCGGGCGATCCGACCCTGAAGGAAAAAGAAGTGCCGATCGATGCGTTTTTTCATAAAATTGTAATGGTGCGCGACCGTCTGCGTGTGCTGGAGCAAAGGGTTAATTCGAGCGCGCTGAGCGATGAGGATAAAGTAAATATTCAGCAATACATTACCCGCATCTACGGAAGCCTGACCACCTTTAATGTATTGTTTAAAAACAAGGAAGATTATTTCACAGGAGATAAAGGCGCCTGAAGTATGATGGCATGAAGCCGGCCAGTACTTAAACAAAAGCTGGATTCGGCTGTTATTGCTGATGATTTTGACAGCGTGTGGTATTTTACATCAAACCCCGGATTCCGGTATATTCAGGCGTTTGCCACGGCAAGCGCCTGCCGCAGACCTTATTATTAACATGCCTGAACTTTAATTCTTATGCTTTTTGATCTTGACCTGATTCAACGTGTTTATGCAGCGATGCCCGAACGGGTGAAAAATGCCAGGGTGATGCTTGGCAGACCGCTGACCCTGAGTGAAAAAATTCTTTATTCCCATCTTTTTAAGGGGGAAGCATTTAAGCCATACGCCAGGGGAGGTGATTATGTAAATTTTGCACCCGACCGGGTCGCCATGCAGGATGCCACAGCCCAGATGGCCCTGCTGCAGTTCATGAATGCAGGGCGAAGCAGAACTGCCGTTCCTTCCACAGTGCATTGCGACCATTTGATTCAGGCGCATTCCGGCGCTCAGGCCGATCTTGACACTGCCCTGGATCAAAACAGGGAAGTTTTTGATTTTTTGCAGTCCGTATCCAACAAATACGGCATCGGTTTCTGGAAGCCAGGCGCCGGTATCATACACCAGGTGGTACTGGAGAATTACGCTTTTCCGGGAGGAATGATGATAGGTACAGATTCGCATACCGTGAATGCCGGCGGATTGGGAATGATCGCCATAGGTGTCGGGGGCGCCGACGCCGTGGATGTAATGGCCGGAATGGCATGGGAACTTAAAATGCCCAGGCTGATCGGGGTTAAACTTACCGGCAGGCTTAACGGATGGGCCTCAGCCAAGGATGTAATTCTGAAAGTAGCTGGTATCCTTACAGTGAAAGGCGGTACCGGTGCTATTGTTGAGTACTTTGGCGAAGGGGCTGATGCAATTTCTGCAACCGGAAAGGGTACCATCTGCAATATGGGTGCCGAAATCGGTGCCACAACCTCCATCTTCGGCTATGATGCAAAAATGAGTGCATACCTCAGAGAGACCGGCAGGGCCGTGGTGGCGGATATGGCGGATAAAATGTTGGCAGACCTGCGTTCGGATGAGGATGTGTATCAAAACCCAGAGAAATACTATGATCAGTTGATCGAAATAAATCTTTCGGAACTGGAACCTCATATCAACGGACCGTTTACGCCGGATGCCGCTTACGGTATTTCGGAATTTGTAAAAATTGTCAGGGAGAAAAATTATCCGCTGACGCTTGAAGTCGGGCTTATCGGATCATGTACCAATTCATCCTATGAAGATCTCACCCGTGCTGCTTCTGTTGCCCGTCAGGCAAAGCAGAAAAACCTGAAGGTGCGGAGCGAGTTCATCATTACGCCGGGTTCAGAGCAGATACGTTACACTACCGAACGTGATGGATTGCTGGACGTTTTTGAAGATATCGGCGGCGTAGTAATGGCCAATGCCTGCGGCCCGTGTATCGGACAATGGAAACGCCATACCGATGATCCGGAACGCAAAAATTCAATAATTACCTCTTTTAACAGGAATTTTGCCAAAAGGAATGATGGAAATCCGAATACGCATGGTTTTGTGGCCTCTCCTGAAATAGTCACTGCAATGACCATAGCCGGAGATCTTACATTCAATCCGCTCACCGACAAGCTGTTAAATGAAAACGGAGAATGGGTTACCCTGGATATGCCCGAGGGGCTTGAACTCCCTCCGGACGGTTTTGAGGTGAAAGATGCCGGTTATGTCGCACCTTCGGAAGACGGTAGCAGTGTTACGGTAGCCGTTAAGCCGGATTCTAACCGGCTGCAGCTGCTTCAGCCTTTTCCCGCCTGGGACGGGAAAGACATGAAAGGATTGCGCCTGCTGATTAAAGCCAAAGGTAAATGCACTACAGATCATATCTCCATGGCCGGTCCCTGGCTCCGGTTCCGCGGTCATCTCGATAATATTTCTGATAACCTGCTGATAGGCGCTGTAAATTATTTTAATGAAAAAACGAACTTTGTAAAAAACGGCCTGACCGGAAGTTATGACGCCGTGCCTGCGGTTGCCAGGGCCTATAAGGCTGCTGGTGCGGGTTCAATCGTGATCGGTGATGAAAATTACGGGGAAGGTTCTTCCCGCGAACATGCCGCCATGGAGCCCCGTCATCTCGGGGTGAAAGTTGTGCTCGTTAAATCATTTGCGAGAATTCATGAAACGAACCTGAAAAAACAGGGAATGCTCGCGCTGACGTTCGCCAATAAATCCGATTATGACAAGGTGCGTGAAGAAGATACCATTTCAGTAAGCGGTTTAAAGGAGTTTTCTCCCGGCAAGCCGTTAACGCTTACGCTTGATCATGCTGATGGTTCTTCTGAATCCTTCATCGTAAATCATACTTACAATCAGTCGCAGATAGAGTGGTTTATTGCAGGCAGCGCACTGAACCTGATCCGGAAGCAGATCGGAAAATAGCCGGTCAGTATTTTATTTACGCCGGAAGGAGAATTACCTGCCGGTGTTTTTATGTGAGGTTCAATGAAGGTTGAATCCGGATATGGCGCTTTGCCGGAGGCTGATAAATTCAGCAATTTTGACCGATTTTGTCTTTTTTCTGCAATATTCAGTTCCTGACATCGTTTGTTAGCAGATTGTCTGCTGATCTGTTACTTTTGCACACTGATATTAAATCCTATACCGTGATCCGAAAATTATCTTTACAACTGATTATTTTTCTGAGTGTTTTTAGCTTCATGAATGTTCAGGCTCAGATTGGAGGGACAAGTACCTACCGTTTTCTGAATCTGCCCAATTCTCCCCGTGTGGCAGCTATGGGAGGCAATTTTGTGGCTATTTCGGATAATGATTTGTCTGTCGGATTGAATAATCCTTCACTGATTACGGAAGAAATGCACAATGCCGTTTCATTGAACTTTGTGGATTATTTTTCAGATATAAATTACGGGTTTGCCAGTTATTCGAGAACTTATGAGAAGGCCGGCAGTTTCGCGGCCAGCATGCAATATATCAATTACGGCCGTTTTACCTATACCGATGAAACGGGAATCCTCGCTGAAGATGCCGGTGAATTTTCGGCCGGTGAATTTGCCCTGGTCCTGGGCTGGGGGCGGCGCCTTGATTCACTTTTCAGCATCGGAGCCAACCTGAAGACTATCTATTCTTCATTTGAAACTTATAATTCTTTCGGACTTGGTGTGGATGTTGCCGGATCGTACCATTCCCCTTCCGGATTTACCGCCTCATTGATTGCCCGGAATATCGGAAGACAGCTTAAAACCTATACCGCCGGTAATAATGAGCCCCTCCCGTTTGAAATCCAGCTGGGCATTTCAAAAAGACTGCAGCACCTGCCGTTCCGCTATTCGGTATTGCTTACAAATTTACAGAAATGGGACCTGACTTACTACGACCCGGCTGAAGATGAAATCGATCCGTTTACAGGTGAAGTAAAAACGAAAAGTAAAGCAGGTGAGTTTGCCGACAAGGCAATGAGACATGTAGTGATCGGAGGGGAGTTTATTCCAACAAAGAATTTCAGTTTCCGGTTGGGATACAACTACCAGCGCCGTCAGGAAATGAAAGTTGAAAGCAAACGTTCCACCGTTGGTTTTTCCTGGGGGATTGGTCTGAGGGTCTCAAAATTTAACTTTTCATATGCCCGTTCGGCCTATCACCTGGCCGGTTCGCCAAACTTCCTGAGTGTCGCGTTTAACCTGTCGGATTTCGGCGACAGCAGAAAAAGCGCTGATGGCGGACTGCAGTAGTTTTTGCTTCAACTGCCTGCAGAAGTACCGTTTTCATTGCTTACTTTTGCAGCATGAATCCTGCAATTCCCGAAATTGAGATTGACCGTTCCTCCGGATTTTGTTCGGGCGTTGAACGTGCCATAAAGATTGCAGAGGATAAACTTCTGCAGGAGGAACCCATTTATTGCCTGGGTAACCTTGTGCACAACGAAGAAGAATTGGAACGCCTGAGCAGCCTGGGGATGCGGTTTATCCGGCATGATGAGATCAACGGTGAGATGAAAACCGTGTTTATCCGTGCCCACGGAGAACCTCCGGAAACATACAGTATTCTCAGAAATAACAATGCTTCGGTAATTGATGCCACTTGCCCTGTTGTACTGAGGTTGCAGCATAAAGTGAAGGAAAGCAGCCGGCAGTTCCGGGAGACTGGCAGCGGCCTGGTAATTATTTACGGCAAGCCGGGTCATCCTGAAATAACCGGTCTTTTGGGTCAGACAGAGGGCAATGCTATACTTATCAGCAAATTGGAGGAAACCGGTTCAATTGATTACAATCAGCCATTACATCTTTATGCCCAGACGACGGCAGGGGAGGAAGAATATGCTTCTTTGTGCCGGCGTATTTCAGAGAATTCTTTACAACTGACCGGCAGGAACGACCTGGTAACCGTCCACAATACCATTTGTCGCCAGATGAGCCAGCGGGCGCCCCGGATGAGGGCGTTTGCACAGAAGCATGATGTGATTATCTTTGTCACAGGGTCGGAAAGTTCCAATGGGCGCTATCTGTCAGGTGTAGCACGCGAAGTTAATCCTGAAACCCATGTCGTTGGCAGTCCGTCTGATGTTGAAAACTGGTTTGCCGGCGCCCGCAGCATCGGCATTACCGGTGCCACTTCCACCCCGTTGTGGCTGATGGATGAAGTGGCAGGCAGAATCAAGGCGATTGTTGAAAACAATCTTTAAAATATGTACCTCAGGAAACTTACTTTATACAATTTTAAAAATTACAGTGAGGCTTCGCTGGGGTTTTCTGAAAAGATAAATTGCTTCACAGGACGCAATGGGTCCGGAAAAACCAATCTGCTCGATGCCATTTATTACCTGTCGTTTACCAAAAGTTACTTTAACCTGATCGACAACCAGAACATCAGGCACGGCGAAGATTATTTTGCCATTCACGGTCAGTTTGTCCGCAACGGGAATGGAAATGATGAAGTGAGTTGCATTCAGCGGAGGAACCTGAAAAAGCAGTTCCGGATCAACACCAAGGATTATGATCGGATGGCCGACCATATCGGGGCATTCCCTTTGGTGATGGTGTCTCCCTACGATCGCGATATGATCAACGAGGGGAGCGAACTCCGGCGGAAATACATGGATTCGGTCATCTCCCAGTTCGACCGGATGTACCTCGATGATCTGATTACTTATAACAAGGCCCTTGCGCAAAGGAATGCCCTTCTGAAGGACTTTGCCGAGAAAAGATATTTTGATAAAACATCGCTGGAAATCTGGGATGAACAAATGGCCGGCCCTGCCGCCCGTATCTTTGCGCGCCGCAATGTTTTTATCGGGGGATTTCTTCCTGTTTTCCAAAAATATTTTGAATTTATCAGCAATGGCAGGGATCTGGTTGATATCTCCTATACATCTGACTTGCGGGATTCGGCTATGGATATACTGCTAAAATCAGGACTTCAGCGCGACCTTACCGCCAGGTTCACTACATCCGGTATTCATAAAGATGACCTTGAATTTTCTATCGGTGGCTATCCGGTAAAGAAGTTTGGTTCACAGGGGCAACAAAAATCATTTGTGCTTGCAATCAAGCTGGCGCAATTTGATTATACGCAGACTGTTAAAGGTTTTAAACCAATTTTACTGCTCGACGATATTTTTGATAAACTCGACAATGAACGCGTTTCTCAACTGATTCATCTGGTGGGTGACAATTCCTTTGGTCAGGTCTTTATTACGGATACCCAGCCTGAAAGGGTCAACAAGATATTTGAATCAGCAAGTATTGATCATAAATTGTTTACCGTTAACCAGGGAGTGGTTTACGAAGGAGCCGGTACCTACTGATCTGAGAATTTGAATTGCGGAACTTGAATCATAGACCGGGCAACAGTTTTTCGTCTGAAAGCCATTGCCGGTGTCATGCCATGAATCTCAAATCATCATAACATGAAAATTATCTGCATTGGCCGTAATTATTCCGAACACGCGAGGGAGTTAAACAATCCGGTTCCGGCGGAGCCTGTCTTTTTTATGAAACCGGAGTCTGCCCAGTTGCGCAATAATCAGCCCTTTTTTTATCCTGCATTCTCAAACGACATCCATTATGAAGTTGAACTTGTTTTGCATATCAACAAGGTGGGTAAGAATATTCAGGAAAAATTTGCACATACGTATTATGACGGAATAGGGGTGGGCATTGATTTTACAGCCCGCGATCTCCAGCAAAAGGCAAAAGAAAAAGGTCTGCCATGGGAAATGGCTAAGGCTTTTGATTTTTCTGCACCGGTCAGCGGATTTCTGCCGGTCTCCGATTTTGCTGATCGGAACAACATCCCTTTTGGTCTTTATAAAAACGGGGTAGTCGTTCAGCAGGGGAACTCACATGATATGATCTTTACCTTTGATGCTATTATAGCTTACGTGTCGAAATTTGTTACCCTTAAGCAGGGCGATTACATCTTTACAGGGACTCCGGCAGGCGTAGGTCCGGTAGTTATCGGTGACAGACTTGAAGCATTTATCGGAAATGATAAATTGTTGCTATGTAATATCAGGTAATTCCTGGTGACAGGTATACGAATGGATTGATGTCATATCAGCCCTGGTAATAACAGATATGTCCGAAGAATGAGAAAATCTGAAAACGGGATTTATCGATGGCTGTCCGGTGCTGGCTTATTGCTGATAATATATTTATCTCTGGTCAAAGTAGCCGGAGAATTGAATGATTATCCGGCAGGAGACTGGAAATCAGAGATATATGCTGATAAGTCCGGGTATTATATTTATCTTCCGGCTGCATTCATATACGGATTCTACGAGTCTTCTTATCCCGACAGTATTGATGTCAGGATGGGTGACGGTTTTAGTTTTTACAGAGGCAAGCTGGTTACCAAATACACCTGTGGTGTAGCATTATTAACCAGCCCGTTTTTTCTCATCACGCACCTGATTCAACTGGCATCCGGCGAAACTGCAGATGGCTTTTCGTTGGCTTACCTTAACTACACATACATGGCTGCGGTTTTCTACCTCCTGGCCGGTATGATTGCCCTTTGGCTTTTCCTGCGAAAGCGGTTCTCCGCAGTTGTTTCGACAATGACAGTATTGATGATTGTTGCGGCCACCAATCTCTTTTATTACAGTTTCAGGGATTCCCTGATGTCGCACGTCTATTCATTTGCCCTCTTTAGCTTCTTGTTATTGATAGCCGGCAATTTTATCCGCAAGCCCGGCCGGGTTAACTTATTTCTGATTAGCCTCCTGGCTTCTCTGATTGTGATCGTTAGGCCCGCCAATATTATATTTTTGCCTTTAATCCTGCTGCTGGATCTGAACTCATTTAAAGAACTGATGGCTCGCCTGGGAGTTCTTTTCACGCCGGTAAATCTTGCAATAATCTTGTTTACGGTAACTTTAGTACTATTGCCCCAGTTGCTCTACTGGAATTTTATTTCCGGTAGTCCGTTCTACTACTCCTATGGAAATGAAAGTTTTGTATTCTTGAATTGTCCTCAAATGGCTGAAGTGATGCTATCGCCAAACAATGGGCTGTTATTGTACGTCCCGCTTTTTGGTTTTATGGTTATAGGGCTGATCTTCATGATTTTAACCCGGAAAAGAAATGGATGGCTGATATTTTCAATCCTTGCGTTGCATATTTACCTGGTTTCATCCTGGCATATGCCCGGTTTTGGCTGTGGTTTCGGACACCGGACATTCGTTGAATACTATGCATTGCTCTCCATACCACTTGCATGGATGATTCATCTGGTTATTGCCGGGCGAAAATACTGGCTGATGCTTTTCAGCGGATTCATTGCCGTTTTTCTGATCTGGTTTAACCTTAAATTCTCGCTGGCCTACAGTAAATGTTACGGAGGAGGCAGCAGTTTTGATGCTTACAATCAGTATGTGGTGAGGGAGCGGCTTCTTCCGTTTGTTTCCGGAAAATACAGCTATTACACAGGCTATGAACAACAGGATGACTATCTGAAACCCGGTAACAGGATTTATATTACAGATATGGCTGCGGAAGGCAGAAAAGTGAACCGGATCTCCCCTGAACTTGCCTATTCAGATGCCATCATGCTTCCACTGGAAAAATTGATTTCAGGGAAAATATACTATCTGGAAGTAACCTTTCAGGCAACTTCACAGGGCCAGGCTGATGGCCTTCAGCTTGTATGCTCTGTAACAAATAGCGACAGCCTGATTTTTTATCATGCTCAACCGGTCATGGTTCAGGCCGGAGCTGCTGATTTTACATGGGACAAAACGGAACTCAGCATGAAACTTCCATTTTTGCCTGCCCGGGGCGAGATGAAACTTTTTTTCTGGAATCGCGGTAACGCTGAAATATGGATAGATGACCTGAAAATAGAACTGAAGTCGTATTTAAGGACAGGATTGTGGTAATAAAACACCGGAATTGACATCCTGCGAAGGGATTAGTGATGTTTGTAATACTATGATATAAAATTGAATATCAATACTAGATGAATGCTATATCCTCAATTACCTCGGCGCCTGCGGCCTTGTTCAGCGATTTGATCAGTTTGCTTTTTGCATACCTTAATTCTTCCCTGAGCGCCGGTGAGTTGAGCTTCACATAGAGTGTTTTGTGCTTGATATACAGATGCGTTGTATCACGGGCAATCATTTTTCCGACTACATTATCCCACAAACTGATCACCCTGGCCTGGTTCAGTTTGTCGCTGAGCCGGTAGGCCTCGATCAGTTCCTCAATGACCTGCCTTAGTGATTGATTGTTGGTGGTTCGTTTAGGCATAGAAATATTTCTGCTGACAAGACCGGTGCCCCGGTATATTATTATTGGTGAACTGCAGAATCAGGTCTTGCTTGTTCTTTACAGAAGGATACATTATATCTTCACTGAGCTCTTGTTAAATCCCCTCAGTTTAATGCCGGTGATGATTTTTTTGGTGTATAACGGAAAGTCTGCTTTCATCATCCAGTCATAGTATGAGGGCTCACTACTGAAAATTTCAGCGACCGGCCGGCCTTTGTATTTGCCGAAATTAAAGACTTCCAGATTTTTATCATTGAAGATAATATGTCCCACAAGATCAGCATTCCTGTTCTGGAATGAAAACTCATGCAAAGCCTTGATATCATTAATGACCGGAGTGGAGATTTTTCCGTCTTTGTCAGCATATTCTGCCCCCTGATACCTTTCGATTTGCGAAAGCAGTACTTCGTAGGTGGCCCGTGTATCAGCTTCGGCTGAATGGGCGTTGACGATTTCCTTGTTGCAGTAAAATTTATACGCGGCTTTAAGCGTACGGGGCTCCATCTTGTGAAAAATGTTCTGAACGTCAACGAATCTTCTTCCTTTAATATCAAAGTCAATTTCGGCCCTCAGGAATTCTTCAACCAGCAGGGGAATATCAAATTTATTGGAGTTGTATCCGCCCAGGTCGCAATTGGTCAAAAACTGGTTGAGCAGCGGAGCCAGCATGGCAAAGGTTGGTTCGTCTTTCACGTCTTCATCTGAGATCCCGTGAATGGCTGTAACCTCCGGCGGGATAGGTATACCCGGGTTTACTCTCCGGGTAAGGGTTTCTTCTCTTCCGTCGGGATGAATCTTAATGACTGAGATTTCTACTATTCTGTCAGTTCCAACATTGGTACCGGTTGTTTCCAGGTCAAAAACCGCCAGAGGTTTGGTAAGATTGAGTTTCATAGGCTTGATATAAAGAAAAAGCACCACCGCATTGCGCGTGTGGTGCTGCGAATTTAGTTTATTTTAAACTCAGATTAACCTGTTTTGATCGAAACTTTCGAGCAGTTGCTGCATGCGTTGCAGGTACATACCGCCCAGGGCGCCGTCAACCACACGATGATCATACGAAAGAGACAATATCATCATGTGACGGATTGCTATAACATCCCCGTCGGCAGTTTCGAGTACCACAGGTTTTTTCCTGATCACACCTATACCGAGTATGGCTACCTGAGGCTGGTTGATGATGGGTGAGCCGGTAATGCTTCCGAAAGTTCCCAGATTCGTTATGGTAAACGTTCCTCCGGAAATGTCATCGGGCTCGAGTTTGTTTGACCGGGCTTTATTTGCCAGGCTGTTAACATCTTTTGCAAGTCCGAGCAGGTTTTTCTGGTCAGCATTTTTGATTACGGGAACGATCAGGTTGCCGTTGGGAAGCGCTGCTGCCATCCCGATGTTAACGTTCTTTCTCAGGATGACTTTATAGCCGTCAACAGATGCATTCACGCCCGGAAAATCCTTGAGTGCCTGAGCGGCTGCTTCGATAAAGATCGGGGTAAAAGTGATTTTCTCTTTTTCACGCTTCTGGAACTCATCCTTTACTTTATCGCGCCACTTAACAATGTTGGTTACATCAACTTCAATGAAAGAAGTTACATGAGGCGACACCTGTTTCGACATCACCATGTGGTCAGCAATCAGTTTCCTCATGCGGTCCATCTCAACAATCTCATCGCCGGCGGCTGATACAACCGGAGGGGCTGTTACTTTGGGTGCAGCAGTTGATGCCGGAGCAGAAGCAGTGCCTGGAGCCGGAGCGGTTGCTGCTGCGGCGGGTTTTGCTGGTGAGGCTGTCCTGTCCTTCAGATAACCTATCAGATCATCTTTGGTAAGCCTGCCGTCTTTTCCGGTGCCGGGGATGGCGTCGAGCTCCACCTGGCTGATTCCTTCAGTTCTGGCAATATTTTTAACCAACGGGGAATAGAACCTGTCCGAGGAACTCTCAACGGCAGTTGAACTCTGGGTTGTACTTGCATCTTCGTGCTGAATGGTGGCCGCTTCTGTTGATTTTTCAGCAGCGGGAACATCTTCTGCAATTTCGGAGGCAGCGCCGGGATCGGTTTCGATAATGGCAATCACTTTGCCTACTGCAACCACGTCGCCTTCATTAAAAAGGACCTGAATAAGTTTTCCTTCAACGGGTGAGGGAATTTCAGAGTCAACCTTGTCGGTGGCAATTTCCACGATAGGATCATCCTCTTCGATGGTGTCGCCCGGATTCTTAAGCCACTTCGTGATGGTTGCCTCAATGATACTTTCGCCCAACTTGGGCATAATCACTTCAAATTTTGCCATTTGTATGTTTATTTAAACCGCAATCCTCTGGCGGGGAGCGGCTGATTTCTTTTAGTTTGCTGGCCTATTTAACAATCTTCGCCTGAAAAGGTTTACCTGTTTTTCAGGCTTTGCGGCCCAGGTGACGAAATGACCGGAGGAAAATATTGATATCGTTCGATATCCGGTAGTCTCTGGCATATAACATGTTTAATCTCAGTACGGTTTCGGGGTCGAGATTGCTGATCCTCAGCATATCTGTCGGATTCAGAATGCCTTTCCTGACCGGAGGCAGGGTGGTCGTCCTGTGCTCAAAAGTGCTGTAACCAACCCAACTCCTGAAACCAGACAAAACCATAATTATATTGACCAGGAAATTCAGCGGATTTTTCATTGTCCACATCAGTAGCGGGGAGAGCGGCAATAAAAGGAGTGCTGTTCCGAAATCCAGCAGCCGTTTGTTTCTGAGGTTGTTGGCTTTTGTTATTGAATTGATGTCAATGATATAAACATCCCCTGTCGTGCTGATGGAGTTGGAGCCGATAATGGAAAGGCTCTCGGGTGGCGCAATTTTAAACTCAATTTCCATATCACTGAGCTGTGCCATGGTATCAATGATCTGGTTGGCGGGGATATCGCGGGCACAAAAGATGACTTCATCTATTTTATAGATATTGATGATGTCGCTGATGTTTGCAATGGAGCCGATATAACCCTCATTCTTTTCGGGAGTATTCTCTGTTGAAACCAGTCCGATAAATCCGGGATTCCGGAGGCTGTTCCGCAGCAGATCGGCCACCCTGCCGGCTTCATCACCGCTGCCGGCGATGGCGAAACGCAGGTTTTCATTGTAGCCGAGCCTGTAGTTCCTCAATCCCGCAAAATGCAGTGCAAGCCTGATCCCGGTGAGTGAAATCAGCCCCCATAGCCCTGACAGGATAATAATGGCACGTGAAAACCGGAATCCCGATGGCAGCAATGCGTAAAAAACCAGAATAACGACAGTGCCGGCAAATATGCCGGTGTAAACCTTTCTCAGGCTGAGGGGCTTGTCATAGCCTCCGGCGATCAGCACGGAAAAAAGCCAGATCAGGATATAAGCGGGAAGCAGACCATAAAGGAACAGGGGAGGGTAATGTCCTCCAAAAGTATAGGTTACGGCAGATTCCCAGTAATTTACGATCAGCAGTGAGCCGGAATATATTACAGCGGCATCTGCCAGGGGCAGCATTACCCGCTTCAGCAGCCGGTGAATAATGGAAACGCCTGCCCTCAGGTAAATGGCAATGTGTATCAGAAAGGAAAACAGCCGTGCATTCTTCTGCGAAAAGTGTTTCCTGGCGAAAATCACCATGGCATTGTAAAAAACAAACACGTAATTGATGCTTGATTTCTTGGTACTCTCGCCTTTGTAATGAATGATGCGTGCGTCCGGATAGTAATAGTTTTTATACCCGGCTTTTGTAATGCGGTAACTCAGGTCGATATCTTCGCCATACATAAAGAATGTTTCATCAAGCAATCCCGTCTTTTCCAGCGTTTCCCGCCTTAACATCATGTAAGCGCCGGCCAGCACATCCACTACATGGGTTTGATCTCTGTCGAGATAGCCCAGGTGATACTGCCCGAATACTTTTGATTTAGGAAACAGCGCTGATAATCCGAAGATTTTATAAAATGCCACCGCCGGTGTCGGAAGGCCCCGCTTTGATTCAGGAAGGTATTTGCCGCTGCCATCAACCATTTTAATACCTAGCCCTCCTGCATCCGGATGCGCATCCATAAACTCCACCGATCGGGTAAAAGTATCAAGCTCAACAACCGTGTCGGGGTTCAGCAGCAGAATATATTCACCGGAAGATTCACGGATTGCCTGATTATTGGCTACCGAAAAACCTGTGTTGACCGTGTTGGCAATCAGTTTGATCCTGGGAAATTTCTCCCTGATCATTTCCACTGAACCATCAACGGAATTGTTGTCCACCACGAAGACTTCTGCGTCCAGATCGCGGATCGCAGCTTCTACTGAATGAAGACATTGCTCAAGGAAATATTTTACGTTGTAGTTGACAATTACAACCGAAAGTTTCATGCGGTATTCATTATTTGAAGTCCGTAAAGATATGGAATAATGGAGAAATCTGGTCCTGTATTCTCCTGAAAGCTTTGTGAATGGTTATTTTCAGGAGCAAAATTTTTGCTTTGCCCTCCTAATGATAAGGCTTAGCTTTGCAAAGGAAATAATTATGACAATCCAAAGGCATTTCATTCTCCATAAACCATACGGTTATCTGAGCCAGTTTCGTTGTGAGCACGACTGGAAGAAGGTGCTTGGAGAAATATACGATTTTCCGGAAGGAACTATGCCGGTCGGCAGACTGGATGAGGACAGCGAAGGCTTGCTGCTGTTAACAACAGATGGCAAACTCTGCGATTTGATGAGGGCAAAAGATAAGGAAAAGGAGTATTATGTCCAGCTGGATGGATTGATCGGCGAAGCTGGATTGGATAAATTAAGAAACGGGGTTGAAATAGGAATCCGCGGCAAGAAATACATGACGCTGCCCTGCAGGGCGGAGCTTATTCCTGATCCTGAATTTCCTCCGAGGGTAAAGAAAATCCGTGATGACCGGCACGGGCCGACTTCATGGATTTCGATAACCCTTACAGAGGGTAAAAACAGGCAGATCAGGAAGATGACCGCAGCTGCCGGATTTCCGACATTGAGACTTGTCAGGGTCCGGGTTGATCAGGTTAGGCTGGGGATCCTGAGTGCAGGAGAGTTCAGAGAAGTCAGCGGATTCTGATCAGCTCAATCCGGGAAGCACTCCCTGAGGTTCCTATTCAGCGCAGACCGAATCCAGGAATACACCGGCCGTGGCTTTCCGATACTCACCGGGAATATTACTCAGGAATTCCACATCGTTACAGACTGAATTGATCAGATCAAAATTCCTCAGGAAATCCAGGGCCAAGAAATCTGCCGGTGCATTGTTCTGCTGGTCAATGTCAATAAACAGATAATTTCCGCTGCAGTTATAATGAAAAGTGTTGAAATCTATTCTTCTGGTTTCCGCATTTTGATGGGTCCGGTAATAAATTTTCCTGTCGGTCAGGTCATAAATGATACTCCACTGGGTGGCAAGGCCCTGGGCAACGGCGTTCAAAATGCTGAATCCATAATCAATAAGATCCGTATCCCGGGGAGTATCACCGGAAATCATCCGTGAAGCAGTCAAAAATCGTCCTGAAGAGTTTTCTTCCATGGGTGAATATGTGACGTCAGCGCCTGTTTCTTTCTGTTTTTTATAATCAAGCGATGTGCTGTAACCAGAATTAGCCAGCACAGGATAAGGCAGGGAATCTCCCGTTTTCACCGACATTCTGCCGTTTAAATACTCAATTACTGCGGAATTCCCGCTTGCATCAGCCACCAGGAAATGAAGTTTCGCGACAGAGGTAAACGATATTCTTAAGTATTTATCACTGGCAATAACTTCTTCAACACTGCCGGCTTTGTCGAGCTGATATTGTATCCATTGCAGCTCAGTGAGGGCCTTTCTCTCATCATACTCAGGGTAAACGCTTTCCTCGAGCCACATCTGTTCAATAACAAGACCGGCTTCATTCATTCCTCCATAGGGAAATTCCCTGCCGTTTTGATTGAAAGAAATACTGCCATATTCCGATATCCACTGAAACTTTTTCTCGGGAGGTGCGATAAACGCCGATTTTATCACGCCCCGCTGATTGATCTGGATATGCCCCTGTCCTGCCGGAAAATCGAAGTTTCTTCCGAAAATCATTTTACTGTCATTGTTTTTCAGAAAAAAGGTTGTACAGGCGCTTCCGAGCAACGCAAATATTAACACAGGCAATAGTGTTAGAATGACCTTTTTCATAATTGTATTTTTTAAACTAATATAAAAAATGTGCCATTCTTTTTAAGATACAGATATTCAGGCATTAAGTAGTTGTATTTATTGTTGCTTCAACTAAAAAATGTTCACATCCGGACAGGGAATGGCATTTGTTTGATGGATGTCAGGCAAGAGAACTCTAAATTGTTATAAAACTATGTTCATAATAGACGAAAATACCCACTTCTGGCTATTGTGTACTCCACCGAACCGGTCTACTTTTGCGCCATGAACAGAATCAGACCTGCGGCAGCAATCATAAAAGTCTTCATCAGTTTCCTGATGATTCTGCTGTTAGGTTTCTACTTTTCGGTCAATTTTAACTACCGGCACAGGCATATCGTCGACGGAATGGTAATGGTCCATTCGCATCCTTTCTCTGACGATAATCCCGATGCTCCGTTCAAACAGCATCAGCACCATCCGGGCTCTCTGTTTCTTACAGTAAATGACAATGCGTTTGAACTACCCCCGGTTGTTTTTCAACCTCAGCCTGTTTGCTTTTTGCCTGTTGCTGAGCAATCTGTAATGGAGAATATCCCTCTGCATGCTCAGGTTCTGCTCATTGGCAATGGTTTGCGCGCTCCTCCCGCCGGAAATTAATTGATTGACTCCCCTGCATGGAACCGGATATGCTGAATATCCCGGGTGATATGTGCAGATTACTTTCCCTAACTGACATTAATAAACTTATGAAAAAACTCAACCTCTATCTGATAGCAATTCTCTTCCCGCTGCTTTCACTCTCTCAGGCTCCGCCTTCAGGATACAGTTTCTCGGGGAAAATCCTGAGTAAAAATGCCGGGGATTCTTTGCCTTATATTACAATTTCTTTAAAAGGTACCACGATTGGCACTGTAACCGGGGTTAATGGAGAATTCACCCTGAACGGGATGCCTGCCGGCAAATCAGTCATCAGGGTACAGGGAGTGGGGTATACTCCCCGGGATCTTGAAATTGATATAAAACCCGGAACTGATAACCAGCTGACAATTGAACTGGAGGAAGATATTATTCAGCTGAATGAACTGGTGGTCAGCGCTAACCGCAATGAATCCAACCGGCGCGAAACGCCGGCCATAGTCAACGTAATCGGACAAAAAATGCTGGAGAATACCAATGCGGTTTGTCTCTCTCAAAGTCTTGGTTTTCAGCCTGGGTTAAGGGTGGAGAACAATTGCCAGAACTGCGGTTTTCAGCAGGTTCGTATCAATGGACTTGAAGGCCAGTATTCGCAGATTCTCATCGACAGCAGGCCTGTGTTCAGCGCCCTTGGCAGCGTCTACGGCATTGAACAGATTCCGGTATCCATGATCGAACGGGTGGAGATACTTCGCGGCGGCGGATCAGCGTTATACGGATCCAATGCCATTGCCGGAACAGTAAATATTATTACCCGTGAGCCTGTAGTCAATACCTTCAGCATTGGTCATAATTTTACCTCAATCGGTGGAACGACCCCTGATCACACAACCAACCTGAATGGGGCACTGGTGAGCGGGGATCATAAATCCGGTATCTTCCTGCATTCATCATACAGAAACCGCGGTCATTACGATGCCAATGGTGACGGCTACTCTGAAATAGGTCTGGTTAAAGCCAACAGCCTTGGCTTCAGGGCTTATCAGCGGTTGACCGACCAAAGCAAACTTACCATGGAATACCATAACCTCAGGGAATTCCGGCGGGGTGGCAACAAATTCGATCTGCAACCGCACGAAACCGATATCACTGAGCAAACGGAGCATCAGTTCAACGGGGGAAGTCTTGCATACCTGTTGTTCTCGAAAGACCGCACCCGCAAATTTGAAGTTTACGGCGCCGTTCAACACATCGCCCGCGAAAGCTATTACGGAGCAGGCATGGATCCCAACGCTTACGGCACAACCGATGACCTTTCGGCCAGTGCAGGATTGCAGGTAAGTCAGGAAATAACCAAAGTGCTGTTCATGCCTTCACAGTTCACCGCCGGGATGGAGTTTAACCACAACCGGCTGCATGATATGATGCCCGGGTACGATAGGGACCTGCTGCAGGAAACCAACGTAGGCGGCGTTTTTGTTCAGAATGAATGGAAGAATCATAAAATCAGCCTTTTGCTCGGGGCCAGACTGGATAAGCACAACCTGATCGAGAATCCTGTATTCAGCCCGCGTGCCAATTTTCGCTATGCATTCAATGAAAACCTTTACGGACGGGTTTCATACAGTACGGGATTCAGGGCGCCCCAGGCGTTTGATGAGGACCTCCACATTCTCGCGGTAGGGGGCGAAGTGATGCTGATACAACTGGCGGAAGATCTTAAAACAGAAAAGTCTCAAAGCGTAAGCGGCTCCTTCGATTATTACTTCAGTATTGGCGAAGTCAGGGTGAATGCGCTGGCAGAGGCATTCAACACCCACCTTGATGATGTGTTTTTTGTTGCTGAAATTGGCATGGACGCATACGGCAATAAGTTGCTTGAACGTCGCAACGGCTCGGGTGCCGTGGTCAGGGGGCTGAATCTTGAAATGCGGACTGCTTTTTCATCCAGAACGCAACTGCAGCTCGGCTTTACTTTCCAGAAGAGCAAATATGCTGATCCTCTTGAATGGTCTGACGATCCGGATGCCGGAACCGTTGAAGGCCTCCTGCGTTCGCCCGATCATTACGGTTATTTTACCTTCACAGCTAGTCCCTTAAAAAGGGTCGGACTTTCTGTTACCGGAAGCTATACCGGCAGCATGATCATGCCGCATTATGCCGGGTACATTGAAAATGACCTGCTGAAAGAAACAAATCCTTTCTTTGATCTCTCGCTGAAGCTGAGTTATACAACCAGGCTGTCGGGGGATACCCGTATCCAGGGTTATGCCGGGATACAAAACCTGTTTAATTCATTTCAGAAAGATTTCGATCAGGGAGAATTCAGGGATGCCGGATATATTTATGGCCCGTCTTACCCGAGAAGTTTTTCGATCGGGATTAAAATCGGCAATCTGCTGAATTGATTTCCCGCGCAGGCAGAAAGCATGTAACGGATTTTGATGGCTGTAATGTGCTTCTGTTTATGAAGATTTGTGTGTGTTAATTTTCCGACAACCGTCTCCTGGTCCCATGGGAGGCGGTTTTTTTTATTGATATGCAGGGGTTTCCATTGCGGGGATAATTGTATATTGAAAAATTCCTGAAAAAAAAGTTTAACAGTATCGGACAACTATTGGCGTCGGGGTGAATGGATTTGAACCATCCCCTGCCGTGGCGGGGCCAAACCAGGTGACATGTCAAAAAAAAGAAGCTGCCTTTATCAGACAACTTCCTTTTTGCGTCGGGGTGAATGGATTCGAACCATCGACCCCCTGGTCCCAAACCAGGTGCGCTAACCGGACTGCGCTACACCCCGCTGAATTTAAAAAAAATGAGGACTTTCATCCTCTTTGCGGTGAAGGGGGGATTCGAACCCCCGGTACCGTTTCCAGTACGACAGTTTAGCAAACTGTTGGTTTAAGCCACTCACCCACCTCACCAAACGGAGTGCAAAAGTACAAAAGGATTTCTTATTCACAAAGAATATTTTTTATTCAGTTTAAATTTCTCCCTTAATTTATTTGCATTCACTATTGTCCGGGAAAAAGCATGAGATTCTTCGCTAACGCTCAGAAAGACTGCAATTTGCATGTGTTTTTTAAGGCGGGAAAAAGCATGAGATTCTTCGCTAACGCTCAGAAAGACTGCAATTTGCATGTGTTTTTTAAGGAGGGGGCTTGGTGGCGGCGAAGCCGCCACCAAGCCCCCTCCTTTGAATCCTAAAACATTGTCTTTCTGAGCGTAACATCGTGGAGCGAAGAATCTCTAAGTTCATTATCCGGTTTTTTCCGGACAACAATGATTTGCATTTGCCTGTATAATTTTCCTTTAGTTAGCGTAAATTTGGTATAGTAGTTGGTAAGAGATATTTTTAATTCAATATGTAAATCTTAAATTATAAAAATTATGAGGAAAATCTATCCCGTTATCCTTTTATTGGCAATAGTTTCCGCATCCTGCCGGACATCATCGCATCAGATGCAGATTCTGAAGCCGGCAGATATTAACCTTCCGTCTGATATCAGGCAGGTCGGAATTATAAACCGGTCTTTGCCCGGGAAGGGACAAGGATTTAAGAATGTTCTTGAAGGATTTGTAACCGGAGAGTCAATCGGTGCCGACCGGGAAGGGTCTCAGGAAACGCTGAAAGGATTGGCTTCAGGGCTGAACAATGGCCCGCGCTTCACTGCCGTTGTCATTGAAGGGGTTGAACTCCCCGGAACCGGTACCCGTGAGTGGCCCCCTTACCTCGACTGGAATCAGGTGGATGAACTCTGCGAAAGATTCCGGCTGGATGCGCTGATTGCCCTGGAATCATTTGACTCCGATACCGACATTCGCAAAAGGTCAGCAGATGTGGAAAGGGTTGTGGATAAGAAAAAAGTAATTGTTAAGGAGTATTATGCCGACCTCAGAATGAATGTAAGATCAGGCTGGACGATTTATAAGCCCGCTGATCATCAGATTGTTGACCGCAATGCTTTTAATGATGAAATGCGGTGGAGTGAACAGGGGGATACCCCTGAACAGGTGTTGGCTAAACTGCCTTCCAAAAGAAGGGCTATCAATGAGTCAGGTTTCTTTTCGGGCAGGGAGTATGCCAGAAGGATTTCACCGACCTGGGTAGCCGAGCATCGTTCCTACTTCAGAAAAGCAAATGATGACTTTAAGATTGCTACCGGATATGTAAAAAGGGACAGATGGAACGATGCCATTCAGATCTGGCAGAAATATGCAGTGAGTTCAGATGAGAAAGTGGCCGGCCGGGCATGCTATAATATGGCCCTTGCCAGCGAAGTTGAGGGTAACCTGCCCCTCGCGCTGGAATGGGCAAACCGGGCATGGAAACAACACGGATTGAAAAAGGCACGGCAATATATTCTGCTTCTTGAACAGCGCTTGTCTCAGCAGAATCGTCTGGATGAACAGATGAAGGATATGTAATTGAAAAAACAAGTTGCATGCATAAATGAAAAACCACCCTCAGCGGTGGTTTTTTTGTGATTTCTTTTACGGGAAAATATTTTTGGCTTGCAGGGAGAAGGTGCCGGAAAACCTGTAAATTCGTTGCATTAATTATCAGGTAGAAATTCCTCATATCAATAATCAAATCAAAAGCAACGCCATGAAAGGTAAAACTTTTGCAGAAAAAATCATGGGAGCCGAAGCCGGCGCCATTGTATTCCGTAAACCGGATATTATCCTAACCCACGACAATACATCCAGTATCGCAGGAACATTTGCAAAGATGGGAGGGGTGAAAGTGTCCGATCCCGGTCAGCTACTGATCGTACTTGACCACAATGCCCCGCCGACCAATGCCAAACTTGCCAACGATTACCAGAAGATCAGGGATATTGTCAGGCAACAGGGGATTGAGAAATTTCACGATGTAGGTAAAGGAATCTGCCACCAGATTGTTTCGAAATATGCAAGGCCAAAGATGATTGTGGTTGGAAGCGATAGTCATACCTGCACTGCAGGTGCTTTTAACGCTTTTGCTGCCGGGATCGACCGCACCGAGACGGCCGGTCTGTGGAAGCAGGGTGAAACCTGGTTCCGTGTACCGGAAAGCATCAAAATCATACTTAACGGAAAGCTTCCTCAGGGAGTATATGCAAAGGACCTCTCTTTATGGATCATCGGAATGATAGGTTCCAGCGGAGCAGATTATATGTCCATTGAATATCATGGCGAAGGGGTGAAGACCCTGAATATTTCTGACCGCATGACCATTGCCAACCTGGCTTCGGAGATGGGAGCCAAAAATGCCGTTTTCCCGGCCGATGAAGTGCTTTCTGAATGGCTTGGATATAAAGCGGAAGGTGAATGGGCTGATCCGGATGCCGGCTATGCCCGTGAGATCGAAATTAACCTGAATGAGCTGTTCCCGGTGGTTGCTGCCCCTCATCATGTCGACAATGTGAAAGCCCTGGCCGAAGTTAAAGGGGTCACACTGAACCAGGCGCTGATTGGTACCTGTACAAACGGACGCATCGAGGACCTGCGCGAAGCGGCCGGGATACTGAAAGGAAATAAATTACCGGATGGATTCCAGTTACTGATCATTCCGGCATCTCAGGAAATTTATCTGCAGGCCATGGAAGAAGGACTGATCCGTTTGTTTATGGAAGCGGGCGCCAATGTACTTGCCCCCAGTTGCGGACCCTGCCTGGGAACAGGGCAGGGGATACCTGCTGATGGTTACAACGTAATTTCTACAGCAAACCGTAACTTTAAGGGACGGATGGGCAACAAGGAATCTTCCATTTACCTCGCTTCTCCTGCGGTAGTGGCATATTCGGCGCTGAAGGGCGAGATCGCCGATCCGCGCGGAGACCACTTTACCGACAAATTTCCCTTCAAAATTGAGCAAAGCAAAACGGTTGATATAGCAAAGGATGAGGATCGCTATGCCAGCGGAACCTGGAACTATGCCGATGTGGACAACCTGAATACCGACCAGATGTTTGCCGGAAAATTTACCTACGAGATCAACAGCTCGGAGGCTGAGAAAATTATGCCATATCTGTTCAAGGGATTTGACGATAGTTTCTCCGAAAGGGTGAAAGAAGGAGATATCCTTATGGCGGGCGCTAATTTCGGTTGCGGCAGCTCACGGGAGCACCCATGTGTAGGACTTGCTTATGCCGGGGTTAAAGCCGTTATCTGCAAATCAGTAAACCGGATTTTCTACCGCTCATCTGTTAACCAGGGATTGCCGATCATTTTACTTCCTGAAGCAGTAGATGCTTATAAGCAGGGTGATAAAGTCGAAATTGATTTTGCGGGAGGCTTTGTTACCATTGCAGGAAAAGAATTCAGATTTTCTCCGCTTCCTGCAAAACTGATGGGGATTTTCGAAGCCAAAGGACTTGTAAATTATGTTAAATCAATGTCGTAAATAAATATTTCGTATTTTTGCACCGGCCGGCGATAAATTCACCGGTCGGTTTTTCATTACAGCATCCGCATTCATACAGATTTTGAAGAGTATCTTTCAGCACAGGATTTTTAAGTGGTTGATTCCGGCTATTGCCGGATTTATTTTGATCACAGTCCTGTACCTGTTGATGCAGTATTCAATGCCCAAATATGCCGGGCGCGTGCCTTTCCTGGTACTGCTCTTTTTATTCGATTGGCTGATTTTAAAAAGTATCGGCGGCTTGCTGAAAAAGTACAGGAGTTCTGTAAAGCGTTTCTTTAGTGTTTTATGGTGGTTCCCTCTGGCTGTTTTATTGCTTTTCCTTCTGGGTACAGCAGTTTTTCCGTTGCAGTCAATGGGTAAATTCTGGCGGATCTATCTTCCGGGCATTGCATTGATGGCCTATCTGGCCAAAGTCATCATGCTGATACCTTTGTTACCGGTCTTTTTATTACAAATCAAAGCCTTTGTTACAGGTTTATTCTTCAGGAAGAAATCTGAAACTTCAGGCAAATCATTTCTTTTTTTCAGACGAATGGGATTATTTATCGGGGGCCTGGCTTTTGCCGGGTTATTAATTGGGAGCACCATATGGGTGTATAAATTTAAGGTTCACTCAGTCTCTCTTCAGATAGAGGAACTGCCGGATGCCCTGGAAGGGCTGAAAATTGTTCAGCTTTCCGATCTGCATCTGGGTAGCTGGATGTCGGCTGCACCGTTGCAGCGCGCCATTGATAAAGTCAATGCGTTAAATCCGGATATTGTCATGTTTACCGGCGATTTGGTGAATTATTCATCCGCTGAGGTGAAAGGTTTCGGGCACATTCTTGCACAAGTCAAAGCTCCGCTGGGTGTTTATGCCATTCTCGGCAACCATGATTACGGGGATTATACATCCTGGAAAACTCCACAGGAAAAAGAAGAGAACATGAATGAACTCATTGATTTCTATAAATCAATAGGTTGGAAGCTTCTGCGTAATTCCACCGAGGTAATCAGTATTGACAGTGCCCGTTTATTAATAGCAGGTGTTGAAAACTGGAGCGCAACAGCACGATTTAAACGTTACGGAGATATGGCGAAGACCATGGAGGGTGTGGCGTATTGCGATTTTAATATCCTGCTTTCTCATGATCCGACCCACTGGGATGCAGAGGTCCTGGAAAACTACCGCGGGTTTGATCTTACCCTCTCGGGGCATACACATGGCATGCAGCTTGGTATCGAAGCACTCGGGATGAAGTGGAGTCCTGCCCGTTATATGTATAAGCACTGGGCCGGCCTTACCATACAGGGCAATCGTGATGGAAGGGATAATTATCTTTATGTGAACCGTGGATTAGGCCATATCGCCTACCCCGGTCGGGTCGGCATTCTTCCGGAAATCACCCTGATCACCCTCAGCAAAGCCAATTAGCAGTCATCGAGATTTGAAATATCAGATTTTCTCCTTCTGAATGCCTGTTATAACTTGAACCATTCGTTCACCCTATTGGTAATCTGGCAATTGTCCTGGATATGCCTGAACTCATTCGTGTGCTTGTTGTACATGTATTCTTTCATCCATGTCTGATGGTGCAGGCTGATTTCTTCCAGTGCGTTCAGAATATGATCCAGTTCGTTGTTTGTCATCGTCGGATGCAGGGAAAGCCTGACCCAACCAGGCTTTTGTGAAAGGTCACCATGATTGATCAGTTCGGTGATTCTTTTAGAATGCTCATAACTTACATCCAGAAGATAATGCCCGTAAGTCCCGGCGCAGGCGCATCCGCCCCTCACCTGTATGCCATACCTGTCGGAGAGGAGTTTCACTACAAGATTGTAGTGTATATTCTCGAAATAGAATGAAATGACTCCAAGTCGTTTCCGCTGATTGTTGGCAAGGATATGCAGTCCCGGAATTTTATCCATACCATGGAAAGCGCGTTCCAGTAACTCCTCTTCTCTCTTTGCAATATTTACCGTGCCCATTCGCTCCTTGAGTTCAATACACAAAGCTGTGCGGATGGCCTGCATAAAGCCGGGAGTGCCGCCGTCTTCACGCAGTTCTATATCATCAACATATTTGTATTCACCCCACGGATTGGTCCAGTCAACGGTCCCGCCGCCGGGCTGATCCGGTGTCCTGCTTTTGTAAATTGACCGGTCAAAAATCAGTACGCCTGAAGAACCCGGGCCTCCTAAAAACTTGTGCGGCGAAAATAGAACGGCATCCAACTTTTCGAGTGGATCCTCCGGATGCATGTTGATATCGGCATATGGGGCTGATGCGGCAAAATCGATAAAGCAGAAGCCACCGTTCTCATGCATAATCTTTGCCAACTGGTGATAAGGAGTGCCAACGCCCGTAACATTTGAACAAGCCGTAAACGCCCCGATCTTCAGCGGCCGGTCTTTATAATTTTCCAGTTGTCTGCGCAATTCATCAGGGTCAACCAGCAGATCTTTATCCGGAGCCAGTACAACCACATCACTCATGGTCTCAAACCATGAAGTGTGATTACTGTGGTGTTCCATATGCGTGACAAATACGACCGGGCGCTCTTTTTCCTTAAAGCATTTACTGTCGGTGAGCTGTCCGCACATCTTCAGTCCCATCATCCGCTGAAACTTCACTATTACCCCGGTCATACCGAATCCGGCCGTGATAATAACATCCTCGGGCCCTGCATTTACATGTTTTTTGATCCGTTTATGCGCTTCGTGATACGCCCTGGTCATGGAGGTGCCTGTTTCGCTGGTCTCGGTGTGCGTATTGCCGATAAAAGGACCTATTTCGTATGAAAGCCTTTCTTCAATGGGTTTATATAGTCTTCCGCTGGCGATCCAATCGGCATAAATCAGCTTTTGCCTTCCAAAAGGAGTATCATATTCTGCATCATGTCCGATGGTGTTCCGGCGGAAAGTTTCAAAATAGTTTTCCATAATTGCAGTAGTTTGCAGATTGCTGCAAATGTCATAAAAAATTGATCTTCTCCGAAGGTTTAACCGAAAGATGGAAAAATTTTAAAAAGCAGGAAGCGCAACGCTGTATTGCATTGATAATAAATGCAAAAGCCGGTAGTGTCCGGTATGTGCAGGTTAGGATATTTATGACATACCCTTACGGGAACTTAATCTCCCTGGGCGATCTGCATTTTTGAAATTTCAATGCTTCCACCTTCCGCGTAGATAGCTATCCAGTTATTGTCCTCCCGGTACCATTTGTCCTGAATGCTCACCCGAACCAGGTAATCTCCGTTTTCTTCCGTGGTTATACTCCTGATTACAATGCCTCCGTTCTTTTGGTTGCCTTTCCCGTAATTCACATATACTTTAGGATCGGCTTCGCTGGTTTTGCGGCCTTTAATGGATACATAGTTGTTTTTCCGCAGACGCATTTCAATCGGGTTGAAGCTGAATCTCTTTTCTGTGTCTGCATCTATTATCGTTGGATCGCTGATCAGGTCAACCATGGCATGATCTTCCAGGTATTTCCTGATCTTTCCGATCATTTCTCCGGGATAGGTTTCATCCGGTCTGGCAATGGATGCCGCAAGATATGCGTCGATCGCCTGGTCAAATATTTTATCCTGGTACAACCTGTCGGCATTGATGATATGTTTATTGTATGTGGCAAGCTGATTCAGGGTGCGCTCCTGCAAGATGGTCCGGATAGCAAGGATTCTGTCCTGTGGATGTTTTTCACCTGGTTTGAGTGCGGAAGCATTTTCATAAAATTTAACGGCCGAGGTATAATCTTCTTCACTGAAAAGCTGATCAGCTTGCCGGATTGCTTCATAATACTCCCTGTCAGCCAGCATTTTCTGCTCTTCCTGTATGCCGTTGATCTCCCTGATTTTTGCTGATGGATATTCGCTGCCGGGCTTGAGTTCAAGCGCCTTCCTGTATGATGCCAGGGCTTGTGAATAATCTTTTGATTCAAATGCTGCATCGGCGGTGATTATGGCATTGGCATAATTTTCATTCAGTGCTTTTTCTGCTTCCCGCCTCCCTTCAATGAGCTCAAGCTGACTTCCGGGGTATGTTTCGGAAGGCTTGAGTTGTCCGGCCTGCAGGTAAGCCGATGCTGCTTCATCAAGCTTATTCTGTGACAACATATTGTCTCCAAGTTGTATGGCATCCGCATACTGTTTGTCGGTCGCTTCCTGCTCTCCCAGTATTTTTGCAATTTCCGCAATCCTGCCTGCCGGGTGGGCGGCATCCTGTTTGATCATTAAGGCAGCATTGTAATGGGTCTGAGCCTGGCGATATTCTCCGGCACTAAATAAACGGTCGCCATCCTCAATGGCTTTGCTGAATTTTTGTTCATTGGCCAGCTGCTCTGCCTGCATTTGCGCGATCCGTTCAATCTGGATGGCAGGATAGGTTTCTCCGGGCTGCAGTTTAAGTGCGCCGGCATATTTATCCCTGGCTTCCCCGAGCGATCCTGAATTGAAAAGAATATCTCCTTCAGCAATGGCTTTTTGATACCCTGCTGATAGTTGCATGGCCGTTTCCAGTTCTTTATCGGTTAGGGCAATGCGATCAGTTGGATATTTTTCACCGGGTTTAAGCATCAGCGCCTGTTGATAGGATGAACGTGCTGCCTGGTATTGTTTATTCGCGAAAGCGGCATCTCCTTCTGAAATATATGCTGCATAATTCTCTTCCAGCGACTCCCGGTCCCTGATTATTTTTTCAATTTTTGCTATTTGCTCCGGAGGATAATTTTCGCCCGGCAAAATACCGGCCGCCCTGGTATAGGTCGTTCGGGCTTCCTCGTATTTTCCGTCGCTGAACATCTGATCGGCTTTTGCAATTTCCGTGGAGTAGTTTTCACGCTGAATGCGTTGATTCTCCATTTCCTGTCCGATCCGGGCTATTCGTTCTGATGGATATTTTTCCCCTGGTCTGATGGCCAGTGCATTGTTATAGGCATTGGCCGAATTTTGAAGGTCCCGGTTGTCGTATAAACGGTCACCTTCGGCAATGTAATTCTTGTATTTTTCTTCTGCTGACCTGAGGTTATCAAGTTCGGTCTGTAATTTTGCGATTTGTTCTTTTGGATAGACTTCTTCCGGCTTTAGCAATGCTGCCTTGTTATATTCAGTCAGGGCATTGTTTACGTTTTTTTCGGCATACAGACGGTCAGCCTCACTCACTGTTTTAAGGTAGAGGTCGTCCTTCTCTTTTTGGAGCGCCAGTTGCTGATCTGCCTTTGAAATTTGTGATGCCGGATAAGCTTCCCCGGGTTTAATATTCAGTGCCTGATTGTACTTCTCTTTTGCCCCGGTATAATTCCCGGCGTTGAATAACTGATCACCTTCTGCAATGACATTGCTGTATGCTTGTTGATCCGCCTTTTCTTTGGTCAGTATATCATTGATCCTGGAAATCTGCTGGTCAGGATAATTTTCGGCAGGTTTAATTTTTTTGGCTTGCCCGTATGCATCAAGGGCTGATGGGTAATCGGGAATCGTGAAAAAATTATCAGCTTTTGAAATTGCCTCCTGATAGGATTGGTTTATTTCAGCTTCTTTCAGGGCAGCGGTCAGCCCGGCAATCTCCTCAATCTTTTGCTTTGGATATGTTTCGGTGGGTTTCAGGGTGGCGGCCTGCTGGAATATTGCCCTGGCTTCTTCATATTTTTTTTCCAGTATCAGGGCATCGCCGCGGGTGATAGCGTCGTTGTAATTCTCTTCAAGTTCCTTTTGCTGCTGCAGTATGCCGTTTATTTCAGCAATCCGTGTTTTCGGATATTCTTCTGATGACATAATGCCTGAAGCCTGCTGATAAGCTGTTAGGGCAGTTTCGTAATCCCCGGCCTGAAATAAGCGGTCGGCAGATGCAATCAAGGTCTGGTATTTTGCCAGCGCATCCTTTTGCTGGGTCATTCCTTCAGCAACTCTTGAAAGCATGCTTTTGGGATAGTTATCGGCCGGTTTGATCTTCAGGGCTTGCTCATACTTCAGTTTTGCCGTGGTGAAATCCCTGTTCATATAGGCTTCATCAGCCTCAGTCAGCAGTTTTTCATACAACTCCTGCTTTGCTTTTTCTGATGCAAGGTTGTTGTCGATGTCACGGATGCGCTGTTTTGGATGGTTTTCTTCCGGATTCAGTGCGGAAGCTTCGGCATATTTTTCCCTGGCAGCCTGCAGGTTTCCTGAAGTGTACAATTTATCAGCTTCTGCTACGATTTTTTCATATTGGTTCACCATCTCCTGCCTTTCTTTGGCAAGTCTCTCGGCTTCAGCAAGCTTATCGCGGATTGTTTTGTCTTCCGGTTTGATGTTGACCGCTATGGAAAACTGATCTTTGGCTGCATCAAAATTCTTTGCCAGCATAAGGCGGTTACCTTGTTCAACTGCATTGGTGAACCGTACTTCGTCTTCAGGATCTGTGTAAACCTTCCTGATCTGGGCCAGCTTGTCTTTTGGGAATTTGGCCGAGGGGTCAATATTCAATGCCTTCTGGTATTCGGCTTTGGCTCTTGCATAATCCTTTGCCTGCAGAAATTCTTCACCACGGAGGATGGCTTCTTCAAATTGCTGTAACCTTGCGGGGTCAATGCTTTGAGCATAGGCATTTATACCGCATCCCAGGAAGAGTGAACATATCAGAAGAAAGGCGGATAAAATCCGGATAGAGAAATATTTAATCATTTTGAAGTCAGATAATTGGTAATCACGTATTGTTTTTGCTCAATAGCGCTATAACAAAACGAAAATCAGGAAAGTTTATTGGGTGCTTTGCTAAATCAGGTTTTGTGGTCAAAAATGAGTCCGTCTCGCATAAAGAGCCTGCGATCAGCCATTTCAGCGAGTTCTTCGTTATGGGTGACAATCAGAATGGTTTGGCTGAACTTTTCGCGCAATTCAAAGAAGAGCTGATGCAACTGCCTTGCGTTGGTTGAGTCGAGATTGCCCGAAGGCTCGTCAGCCATTATCACAGAAGGACTGTTGATCAATGCCCTGGCTACCGCAATGCGCTGTTGCTCTCCCCCCGATAATTCTGATGGCTTATGTGAGGAGCGGTCTTTCAGGTTAAGAAAATCAAGCAATTCCATGGCCCGGAGTTCAGCCCCCCTGCGGCCGGTCCCGGCGATAAATGCAGGGATACAAACATTTTCAAGGGCTGTAAATTCAGGCAGCAGGTGGTGAAACTGAAAAACAAAACCCACTTTCCGGTTCCGGAATTCGGCAAGTTTACGGTCGTTGAGCTTACCGGTATCAATTCCGTCTACAACTACATGACCACTGTCGGCCCGGTCTATGGTGCTGAGAATGTGAAGCAGGGTCGATTTGCCGGCTCCCGATGCACCGGTCACCGAAACGATCTCACCTTTTTTAATCACTACAGATACCCCTTTCAATACCTGGAGACTTCCATACGACTTGACTATTTCTTTCGCCTGAATCATAGAATGAAATTAACTTAATGCAAAGTTAACAGTTTAAGCGAAAATCACCCTGCTTAGGTGAGAAGTAATGGAAGAAGTGCCCGATGGGGAAAAGTGGCCGGATTCAGAGAAGGATCATTATACCAGAATAGCCGGGATCTGAATTTTCAGATTTTGCCAAAGCAATGCAGGGAAGGATAAAGATTACCTTCCTGAGCCAGGATAAAAGTCGGGTTAAACACCCTTGTAAAATTAATCAAGGACAAAATCATCCTCTGTAACTTCAATTTCAAGTTCTGCGCCGATCAGTTCAGCCAGCCACTTGTAACCGTTTTTTACAATGAGTCTGATTTTGACATAACCCATAATAGGGAATTTAAGTGTTGCAAGCATAATGATGATTTTTGCGTGTTAAAACCCGGCAGGTTATGCCGGCCAGGCTATAGTAATATATCGCTTTATAGTATAAAAGTAATCTGATATGGTGTATAATATCCTGATATCTGATCAGTTGAATTTATAAACCCGAATGAATCAATAGGAAGACCGGAATTGCTGCACGATTTTTTTATGGACCCGGCCTGAAGTGTATTTGACTTCTGGGTATGGAAAATCAGTGCTTTCTTCGTTTCAGCATCAGGTAATCAAGATGGTATAATGCTTTGATGCTGATCATGTTCAGCTGTGAAGCATTGAATAATTGATCAAGGTTCTCAAGGTATTTAATATTATAAGCCTTGTTTTCGCTCTCAATATTATTTTTCCATACCAGGCTCAGCATGCTGCCCGGCGCAAATTCCCATCCGATGGCAAGGTCGATGCTGAAAAAGTTGTAGTTGAAATTTGCATCATACACCAGGTCGGGATCAGGCACCAGGCCGCCATCGTCATTCAGAATATAATAACCTCTATAATCTGCTGTTTGCCAGAAATGCCTGAGCAAAAGTGAAGTTGAAATCAGTCGGCTGACCATATACTTGCCGGAGAAAGAATTTTCAAGGGTCTTTACATCTCTTTTGCCAAACCACACAGTGTTGTTGTATGCTCCGATAAATCCCAGATCTCCCGGATTATCGCCTAGGCCCGTCGTATGCTTGAATGACAGCCGGTTGCTGAGCCTTACCACAGGGCCTATTTCAAACCATGTATAATGTTTTTTATCATATTCTGCTGTATAATAGAACTGACCGTCTATGGCCAGCTTTTTGCGATAATCGCTCGAAAAACCTATCCAACCCTGGGTGTAGCCAGGTTTAAGGAAGTACCTTCCTGAAATTCTGGGTTCATAATAATCATACCTTTCGGATGGTGAAACAGAAACTCCCCACCAGAATGTCAGGTAATTCTTAAATGTTGTATTGCCCTTATAGGTGAGTAAGGTGTTGATGTTGGTTTTATTGTTCAGCGCCCTGATCTGATCAAGACCCAGACTTTGTGAAAAATTTAGGAATATGCCGAAAGGTTCATAAAGCCTGTAGCTGACGTAAATCCCCCGGTTTTGTTGATTTTTGTATCGGTTGATGCCCAGATCATTGATATTGTAATTGGAATCCAGTGCACTCTGGTAAACCGAAAACTGGAATTTTCCCCGGCTTTTCATCAGAAAAGCGCCGTAATTATAGCCGGTTTTATTTTCACCCCATGAGAATTCGGGATTTGCCCCCGCTTTATTCCACTTGGATGCGGAAAAATTCAGTCCTGCAAAGTAAGTCTTTGTTTTGTTCCCGACGGTAGCACCCGCTCCGGTGACATTGGAGTCATCCCAGCCCCCGGGTCTGGTGACATTGGTATTGATAAAATAAACAGAAGAATTGTTGGGCAGCGCCTGATCGAGCACCACAATGTTATAGTTGGTCGCCGGATCTGTAAGGATTTCCCTTTCATTGCCGCTGACCGTATCTTTAGCGGTAGCCCAGGTATTGCCGGTTACTGCATTGAAAACCCCTATCCCCAATCCCGAACCTGTTCTGCCACTAAATTTTATCGCATTCAACAGTCTTGCACTTACCGGATTGTGGGTCAGGACTTCCGTCTCGTCAAGCATAGAATTGACCATGTAATGACGCAGTGGAGTGCGGCCTATGCGCCGTGAGTAAAAAAGTTCTCCCTTGTTGAAGAGATCAGTGCCTTCATTGAAAAATGTCCGGTTTTCGTCGTAAATTAACTCAAGTGCAGTAAGGTTTTTCTGAATTTTGTCTGATTGTACCTGGCTGAAATCCGGCAGTAAAATCATATCAAGGGTGAAACTTTCATTGATGCCGTATTTCAGATCCATACCACCGTTGTATGCAAAAGACCATGGATCACTGCGGAACGCGGGATCACTGTTGTGTTGCATGTTGGCAGAAAGGTACGGAGTAAATGACAGGCGTAGGGGAGGCCTGATACTTTCAAATCCCGTAAGCCTGCCCCAGTGCACCTGAATATTGCCGGCTCCTTTTTCCTCAAGGGCCCAGTGGATTTGTTCGCGGTATCTTCTGATTTTTCTTATCGCCTGGAAACCCCAGTCCTGAGTGGGCAAGCCTGGAAATCTGATTGCAGAGTAAGGGATGCGGATTTCAGCAATCCATCCGGAGTCGGTGATGTCAACTTCACTGTACCAGACGGCACTGTATGTTTCATCAAGCATCCGGCCATCCACCTGTATTCCGGAAGCGGAAACGGCGAAATAATAAGCATCCTGCTGATTGTTATAGGTGTCAAAGGCAATTCCGAAGTAATCGGCATTAAGATCATCATTGTCCCGTTCACCCAGCTGCCGGGCGATACTGTCGGGAGCCCGGTCATACATGATGGCGGCAATATATACTGCTTCATCATTATATGTCAGCATAACCGTTGTTTCGAAAGACGGCTCGGCATCCGATACAGGTTCAAATTGTCTGAATCCGCTGAGCACAGTGGCATTTGTCCACTCTCCTTCTGAGATTCTGCCATCAATATGAGGAATAGTAACAGTCCGGTTTATTGCAGCCGAAGGAGGAACGCCGGCCAATGAGGCTGACGAAAAGGTAAATATGCTTATAATACAGATTGACAGAAGAACAAAGGTTCTCATAGGGGGCGATGGCAGTTGGAATAAAATAGAAATGAAAACAACTCTCTTCAATTAATAGTACTTCTGGTTAACTTAAAATTGTAACTAAGATTAAAAACTTTTTATATTTGTTTGAACTGACAGCCGGCTAATTTGTTTAAGCCAGTGATTCCGGACAAATATACCGGATTTTCTCAAAGATTAGCACTTAAAGTGATTAATTCAACCTACTAAATATTCAGTTTAAACGTATCCTCATGAACCTCCACGAATTTCAGGCAAAACAAATTCTTCGCTCTTACGGCGTTCCGGTGCCTGTGGGCATTGTTGCCGAGACTCCTGAACTGGCAGTAAAAGCCGCCGAAGAAATCCAGCAGATTACCGACTCTGACCGGTGGGCGGTAAAAGCACAGATACATGCCGGGGGCAGAGGCAAAGGCGGAGGCGTTAAGATTGCCCAGTCGCTGCATGAGGTCTGGGAAAAGTCCTCGCAGATTATCGGGATGACGCTGGTAACTCCGCAGACAGGACCCGGTGGGAAGTTGGTAAGTAAAGTGCTTGTTGAGCAGAATATTTTCTACCCGGGCGAAAGTGAACCCAGGGAATTTTATATGAGTATGTTGCTCAACCGCGCCAGCGGAAGGGTCATGATCATGTATTCTACTGAAGGGGGGATGGATATCGAAGAGGTTGCCGAAAAGACCCCTCACCTCATATTTACCGAGGAGGTTGATCCCAAGGTTGGCCTGCAGGATTTCCAGTGCCGCAAGATTGCCTATAACTTCAAACTTGAAGGAGCTGCCCATAAGAATATGCAGAAATTTGTAAAAAGTCTGTATGATGCTTACATGGGAAGTGATGCGGCCTTGCTTGAAATAAATCCGGTATTTAAGACATCCGATAATCTGATTATGGCGGCCGATTGTAAAATGCGCCTTGACCAGAATGCACTGTTCCGCCACCCTGATCTGCTTGCCATGCGCGATCTTGCTGAAGAAGATCCCGCCGAAGTTGAAGCAGGGGCGCATCATCTGAATTATGTTAAACTCAGCGGGAATGTAGGATGCATGGTGAATGGAGCCGGATTGGCCATGGCAACCATGGATATTATTAAACTTTCGGGCGGGGAACCTGCCAATTTCCTTGATGTAGGGGGTACTGCCAATGCCGAAAGGGTTGAGCAGGCTTTCAGAATCATCATGAAAGATCCCAATGTAAAGGTAATCCTGGTCAATATTTTTGGTGGCATTGTTCGCTGCGACCGGGTGGCGCAGGGTATCGTGGATGCATACCGCAACATTGGAACCATTGATATTCCAATAATTGTAAGGTTACAGGGTACCAATGCCGAGGAGGCCAAAGTCCTGATTGAGCATTCGGGCCTGAAGGTTTTCTCCGCCGTATTATTGCAGGAAGCTGCCGAATTGGTGACAAAAGTTCTTGAAAATTAGTTTTTGTTTTGTGAATGTGGTTTAGAAGGGTTGTCCATGGACAGCCCTTCTTTCTTTTTCTCACATTTTAACCCGGGCGTGATCCCCTTGCTAAATATCGCCTGGTCAGGCGAGATTATAGCATGATAAGGATCGGATGAAACTAAAACTTGAGTGTAATTATTTTTGTTATATGTGTAAAAAAAAGCAGCCGGAAATAATCCGGCCGCTTCTACCAAACACTAATGAAAACAACTAGTTAGCGTATTCTGCAACGATATCCTTAACGCCTTCGGGAGCCACACGCCCGTAAACTTTTTCACCAACGAGCACAACCGGAGCAAGCCCGCAGGCGCCCACACAGCGCAGACATGCCAGCGAAAACTTACCGTCGGGGGTTGTTTCTCCTACATTGATGTTAAGCAGTCGCTTGAATTCATCAATAACTTTTTCAGCACCGCGCACATAGCAGGCTGTGCCAAGGCAGATAGAAACCGGATGCTCGCCTTTTGGTAACATGGTAAAGAAAGAGTAAAAAGATACCACTCCGTAAACATGAGCAACGGAGATGTTTAACTCCTTGGCGATCACTTCCTGTACTTCCGCGGGAAGATAACCGAAGATTCCCTGCGCCTTGTGCAGCACATTGATCAGTTCTCCCTTATCGTTGTTAAACGATTTGCAGACAGCTTTCAATTCATCAAGCTTTTCTGCGGATAATTTAATATTTGCCATGATCTGAATTCTTTTGATTTTGTGTTGTTTGTTCAGCCGGTAAGGAAATTTCCGTACCGGCAATCTTCCCTTATTCTACAACTTTTATCTCCTTGCTTTTATCGAAGTAATGAGTATGAAGCAGGTGATGAGATTTTTCACTCAGCGGTTTACCGAGGAACTCTTCATAAAGTTGGATGATGTAAGGATTTTCGTGCGATTTACGGATGGTCTTATTGGTATCTTCCTGATAAAGGGCCTTCTGACGAGCTTTAATGATGGAAGAATCTCCATGATGTAAGGGTTGTCCGCCACCCCCGATGCAACCGCCCGGGCAGGCCATAATTTCAATCGCATGGAATTCAGATTTTCCGTCCTTGATATCCTGCAGCAGTTTACGCGCATTACCAAGTCCGTGCGCAATGCCTATCCTGATCGGAAGTCCGTTGAAGTCAATGGTTGCTTCGCGGATATATTCCATTCCCCTCAACTCTTCGAAATCAACTTTCTCAAGTTTTTTACCCGTGTGCACCTCATAGGCGGTACGGACTGCAGCTTCAATCACCCCTCCGGTTGTTCCGAAGATAACCGCAGCTCCGGTGGATTCGCCAAGCGGATTGTCGAAATCCTCATCCGGCAGGGCATTGAATTCAATGTTCGACTGCTTGATCAGGTGGGCCAATTCGCGGGTCGAAATGGAGAAGTCAACATCCGGATTGCCGTTGGTGGCAAATTCATCACGCTGGCATTCGAACTTTTTAGCCAGGCAGGGCATAATGGAAACAACCACCAGGTCTTCGCGTTTCACATTGATTTTGTCAGCGAAATAAGTTTTGGCGATAGCTCCGAACATCTGCTGCGGACTGCGCGCCGTTGAAGGAATATCCCTCATTTCAGGGAACTGGTGCTCGAAAAAGCTCACCCAGCCCGGACAGCAGGAGGTAAGGATCGGCAACGGAACATCTTTATCTCCGTTCAGATGACGGGTCAGACGGTCAAGCAGCTCGGTTCCTTCTTCCATAATAGTGAGGTCGGCGGCAAAGTCTGTATCAAAAACGTAGTTGAAGCCCAGCCTGCGCAATGCGGCGGCAAGTTTCCCGGTTACCAGGGTGCCCGGCTCCATGCCAAATTCTTCACCCAGGGCTGCCCTTACTGCCGGAGCAGTCTGAACTACTACCGTTTTGGTAGGATCGGCAAGTGCCCTGATAACGGCATTGGTATGGTCAACTTCGGTGAGGGCGCCGGTCGGACAAACGGCCACACATTGACCGCAATAGGTACAGACACTGTGATCAAGGTTCATTTCGAAAGCGGGGGCTACAACCGACATAAATCCGCGGTTTACAGCTGAAAGAACGCCTACTGTCTGAACTTCGTTGCACATCATCTCGCAGCGGCGGCACATGATACATTTATCCACATCGCGGATAATGGCAGGGGAGGTGTCCTCACGGTATGTTGACTGCTCTCCCTCATAATGCAGTTTGCGAATGCCAAATTCCTGAGCCATGGTCTGCAGTTCACAGTTGCCATTTTTTGCGCAGATAAGGCAATCGGTGGGGTGGTCGGAGAGGATAAGCTCAAGAACTGTTTTTCTTGCATTCAGTACCCTTATATTATGGGTGCTCACGACCATGCCTTCGGTACATTCCGTAACGCAGGCAGGGGCCAGGTTGCGGCGGCCGGCAACTTCAACAACGCAAACACGGCATCCGGCGGGTTTATTTTCAATATTCAGGTCGTGGAGATGCAGGTAACAAAGGGTAGGGATGTGAATTCCGGCCTCCTTTGCAGCTTTGAGTATTGTGGTGCCCTTGGCTACCTCAAGTACTTTATTATCTATCGTTAATTTAATTGTTTCCATTTCTTTCCGGGTATTATTTGATAAACACAGCATTGAATTTGCACTTTTCAAGACAAGCGCCGCATTTGATACAGGTAGCCTGGTCAATTACATGAATGCCTTTCCGCTCGCCTGAAATTGCATTGACGGGGCAATTACGGGCGCATGCTGTACAACCAACGCAATTTTCCGGATCAATGTAATATTGTAACAAGGCTTTGCATTGGCCCGAACGACATTTCTTGTCAGTAACATGTTCAATATATTCATCCCAGAAATTGTCGATGGTGGAAAGTACCGGGTTGGGAGAGGTCTGTCCCAGCCCACAGAGCGCAGTGTCTTTGATCACATAGCTGAGATTCCTTAGGCTGTCGATGTCATCGCGGGTCCCTTTCCCCTGAGTGATTTTATCGAGAATTTCATAAAGCCTCTTGTTACCAATCCGGCAGGGTGAACATTTTCCGCATGATTCTTCAACAGTGAAGTCAAGGTAGAACTTCGCCATAGAAACCATGCAGTCGTCCTCATCCATCACAATCATACCACCGGAGCCCATCATTGAGCCGCTGGCGAGCAGGTTGTCATAATCAATTGGGGTGTCAAGGTGTTTCTCGGTAAGGCATCCGCCTGATGGTCCTCCGGTTTGAACAGCCTTGAATTTTTTGCCGTCTTTGATACCGCCGCCAATCTCATAGATTACTTCGCGAAGAGTGGTGCCCATGGGAACTTCTATCAGTCCCACATTGTTGATCTTTCCGGCAAGGGCGAATACCTTGGTGCCCTTTGATTTCTCGGTTCCGATGCTTGCAAACCAGTCTGCACCTTTGTTGATGATAACGGGCACGTTGGCAAATGTTTCAACGTTGTTGACGTTAGTCGGTTTTTCATAATATCCTGAAACAGATGGAAACGGAGGCTTAACGGTGGGCTCGCCCCTGAGTCCCTCCATTGAATGGATCAGTGCAGTTTCTTCGCCGCAGACAAAAGCGCCGGCGCCATAACGAAGTTCAATGTCAAAGGCAAAGCCGGTGCCAAGGATATCATTTCCAAGAAGTCCATATTCCCTTGCCTGGTTAATGGCTGTTTTCAGGCGGTCGATGGCTAGCGGGTATTCAGCCCGGATGTATACCAGTCCGTATGATGCACCGATACAATAGCCGCAGATGGCCATTGCCTCAATAACGGAGTGGGGGTCACCTTCCAGAATGGAACGGTCCATGAATGCGCCCGGGTCTCCTTCATCGGCATTGCATACAACGTATTTTATATCTGATACTGATTTGCTGGTGATTTCCCATTTCAGGCCCGTGGAGAAACCTCCGCCTCCGCGTCCACGCAAACCCGACTTCTTCATCTCCTCAATTACCTGCTGCGGAGTCATTTCGGTCAGACATTTGGCCAGGGCCTCATAGCCGTCACGTGAAATGTATTCATCAATATTTTCCGGATCTATAAAACCGCAGTTGCGCAGGGCGATCCTGAGCTGCTTCTTATAGAAGCCCATGTGTTTGGAATCAGAAATATGCTCCTTGTTTTCGGGGTCAACATAGAGCAGGCGGTTCACCTTACGCCCCTTGATCAGATGTTCTTCTACAATCTCCCGTGCATCTGCAGGACTCACCTGGGTGTAGAATGTGTTGTCGGGCATGATTTTTACGATGGGACCTTTCTCGCAAAAGCCGAAACATCCTGTCGCAATCACCTGAACCTCATTGTCAAGACCTTTATCGGCAACAATGGTTTTCAGGTTATCGAGCAGCGTGTCGCTTTCCGAAGCATGACACCCTGTGCCACCGCAGACCAAAACATGCATTTTATATTTTGCCATTACCGCTCCTCCTTATTTCTTTTCAATGGTTTCATAATTAACAGGAATGATACCCTCAACGAGTTCACCGTTTTTTACATATTTTTCAATGATATCATCGGCTTTCCTGGTATCCACATAGCCGAAAACAACGGGTTCTTTTCCCGGAAGGGTAACTTCAACGGTAGGTTCTGCAAAACAATAACCCATGCAACCTGTTTGGGTAACTACTGCCTGGATGTTTCTCTTGTCAAATTCTTCAATAAAGAAATCCATTACCTGTTTGGCTCCTGAAGCAATTCCACAGGTAGCCATGGCAACCTTCACCTGTACCAGGCTTTCAGGGTTGTTGCTCTTCTCCCTGAGGCTCATTTTCCCCTGCAGTTCTTCTTTGATCTTCCGCAGGTCAGCCAGTGATTTTACTTGTCCCATGTTTAAAATTTTGTTTGTGTGTTGTTTATTATCCTGAAATCTTTATTTCTTTCAGATTTTCGCTGATCATTTCTTTCAGAAACCGGATTACCGGAGCTTCTGATATTGACATTCCTTCTAGCATTTCATTTACTTCAGCTGTATCAAAACGGTACATCCCCGAAGGGGTTCTGTGTTCGTAAATAAACCTGATTTCCGGATTTGCAGCTGCCAGCAGAACAACGGTTCCGGCAATATCGCCGAAGGGTTGCCGGTCAAGATGCGAAAGGCCGAATGTTGCCGTTACCGTCGTGCCTTTTCCACTTCCTGATTCTATGGCTAATCCACCTCCTGTGGAATCCGCATGTTGTTTGAGTAACGGAAGCCCAAGCCCGACCTTTCGGGTTTTACGACTGGTTACAAAAGGATCGGTCACTTTTCCGATCATGTCGGCAGGTATCCCTTTTCCGTTGTCCCTGATGATCATCATGAGCCGGTCATTTGCAACGGATTCCTCAATCAGCAGATCTATTTCAGTAGCACCGGAAGAAACTGAGTTCTGCGCTATGTCCATGATGTGCATGGCAAAATCCTTCATCATACCACCACCTCTCTTCCTTCTTTTGCCTGCAGCGCTTTACGGAATTCATTAAAACCGGTATTTTCCATCCGGAGCCGGGTGCGAATACTCCCGATCACTTCCGGCTGATGGGCATCAGAGTTCCTGATAAAAGTTTTTCCGCGCAGATAGGGGAATTTTTTCAGAAAGTCTTCAATGGATGTGTTTTTCGACAATTCAAAGGCGTCTGCATTCAAATCGGGCGGGACAAAGCCAAGCTGACTCGTAAGGCTGAACTTCTGCCGGTCGATGTGAGCGGGAATAAACAGTCCGCCCATTTGGTGTACCGCAACTTCAACCTGGCTAATGCTTTGCGAAATTGCAGATATCAGCAGTTTTGGCTCTTCATAACATATATTTTCCTCTTCATCAACAACAACCTGGTATCCAAACAGGTTAGGATGATTCATGATGTCAGGCAAATAACGGTTAAGGTATTCCTGAAATGCATCCAGAATGTCAAATGTTTCAAAGAACGCCAGGCAGTGAACTTCTTCTTTTGTGGTTACCTCAACTCCGGTGTATACAGTGATGCCTGCCTTTGATGCCTCTCTGCATACTTCCCGGCATTGCCGGGTGGAATTGTGGTCAGTGATTCCGATGATGTCAAGTTTTTCTTCCAGGGCCTTCCGTACAATGTTTCGCGGGCTCATTTCAAGGCTGCCGCAAGTCGAAAGTACAGTATGAATGTGAAGGTCGGCGCTGAATTCCTTCATCTTGTATTCAGGTTCATTGTTTTAACAGATTATACAATCTGCCGTTGATTGTAAATGTGTCCTCGCTGGTACCGAGCACCGGAATACTTTCTTCGTCGCTCTGTTCAGCCATGTCAGGATCAGGGGCAAATCCCTTCACCAGGATTACGGCTGCAAGGTCTTTCAGGGATGCGATTGCCATCACATTTTTATGGGTCTGAAGTGTAATCCAGATGTCGCCTGATCCGGCGCTGCCCATGACATCGCTTAACAAGTCGGATGAATATCCTTCATTGATCTCATTGTCAAGTCCGGCAGCACCACTGATTACAGTCAGCCCCAGTTTTTCCGCAACTTCTCTCACTTTCATATTCAGATTCCTTTCAGGTCCCGGTATTTGTTGGTTTTCCCGAATCCCCAGATGTCCTGCATTATTTTGATGCTTTCTTCCAGGCTGAGTTCACCCTTTTGTTCAAGTATTTTTTGAATAAATATACAATAATTAATGGTTGCATTTCCCTGGGCAATGTCCTGGGCAAGCGCCTGGCAACTGGGAGCTCCGCAGATGCCGCAATCCACCATTGGCAATAGTTGCATGATGCGGTTTACTTTTTCCATTTTCCGCATTGCCTCTGCCATATTTTCATCCAGTTTCATCATCGACCGGGGCTTGATTTCACCAATGCCGATATTGTTCAGGAGAAAATCCCTGTTTTCATCTATTGGATTTATCGCATCCGGATGGTTAAAATCTTTTTCGGGATGATATTCATCGGTGTGATTTCTCAAACGCTCAGCAGTCAGAAAACGATTGGCAATGGTAAGTACCCCACCTGCGCAACTTTCATCGCAGGCCCTGAGCTCAAGGAAATCGATATCGGAAACTTCCTCATTTTCGAGCCGTTCCAGGAACTCGATTACATTGTGAATTTCGTCAATGGCCAGCGATCTTCCTTTTGCATAGGGGGCTTCACCATTGGTGAGCGACCAGCAGGTAGCTTTTTTTGACAGTTTGCTGCCGACAGGCAGGGCGCAGCTTTGCAGATTGCGTTGCTTTACCTGGCGGAATACCTTGCTGAAAAGAATGTCCATGTTGATTACACCCGTGATGGGCGAAGCCTTTTCTCCGACCGGATCTTTGATGGCAGCTATTTTTGCCGCGCATGGCGTCACATAGAAAATGCCGGTTTCTTCCAGAGGAATTCCCTGCTTCTCAAATTCATGCCGGATATGTAATGCTGATACATCCAACGGAGGCTTCAGCAGCATGATGTGGTCGGCCAGGGCAGGAAACTTCACCTGGATAAGCCTCACAATAGCAGGACAGAAAGAAGAAATCAATGGTTTTTTGTCAGAGACTTTGCCTGCAAAGGTGTTTATCGCTTCTGTAAGGATTTCAACACCGTTTTCGACCTCATAAACGTGTGTAAATCCAAGTTCAAGGAGTACACTGTGTATCTGGCGCAGTGAAATGTCTTCAGGGAACTGACCGGTAAATACCGATGGAACAAGTGCAACGCGGTATTTGTAGTCAAAGATGTAGTTGAAGTCATCATGATCAATGATTATGGCACTTACAGGGCAAACCCTGAAGCATTCACCGCAATCAACACAACGGTTCTCAATAAGATATGATTTCCCGTTTTTTACCCTGATCGCTTCAGTAGGACACACATTCATACAATGGGAACAGCCGATACACAGATCTTCCCTGATCTTGAGTGCATGGTGAAAAATAGCTGATTCCATTGTTTTGATCAATTAGTTGTTCAGAAATGTAATAATTTCAACAGTGGTGCCTTTTCCAACCTGTGAGGTAACTGACATCCGGTCGCTGTTGTTTTTAATGTTCGGAAGGCCCATACCGGCCCCAAAACCCATTTCACGCACTTCAGGCGAGGCAGTTGAATAGCCCTGCTGCATGGCAAGTTCTATGTCCTCTATCCCCGGTCCTTCGTCAATCAGTCTGATTTCGATCTTTTCTGTGTCGATGTTAATGTAAATAGTTCCCTGGTAAGCATGGGCCACAATGTTTACTTCAGCCTCATAAAGGGCGACTACCACCCTTTTAATGACCCTTGGATCAACATTCAGCTGTTTCAGAATTTTCTTCAACTGGCTGGATGCCGATCCCGCTTTGGAAAAGTTACCTCCCTCTACATGAAACTCGAAATGCATCACGGTTATTTTTAATATACCGGCTTTACACCGGATTTGAACAGGATTCCGCTGGATTTGAACATGGAGTAGTCACACTCAATCAGTATCATATCATTCTCAGCGGCCAGTCGGATCATTTCATCGGTTGCCTTTTTCTTTCTGACAAAAATTATTTTGCTGATGTCAGACATCTCAGCAGTCCGGATGGTTTGCAGGTTTGCAAGCCCTGTAAGTAAAAGCAGATTATCCGTTTCAATGGTGAGCACATCACTCATCAGGTCGGATGCAAATGCATATTCCACTTCAGCATCAAGCTGGTCTTGTCCTGAAACAACCCTGGCATTCAGTAATTCGACAACCTCTTTGATTTTCATTCATTTTAAAATTAAGCACCTTTCGGTGTGGGGTCACAAACTTCTTACAAATGGAGCGGCAAAATTAAATAGTTTAATCATGCCAAACAAATTTTATTGTGAATAAATTCACATTGTTATAAAAATAACAATGAATTTATTTTTATTCTAAACAAGGGTCTTTAAGATGCACGCAAACAAATACTTAAACAGTGCAATTTAAAATTCTGAAAATGCCAAGAGGACGGCCATTAGCCATCCTCTTTGCCGGAAAATCATCAAGGATTAGTATCTCTTCCTTGGTTTATAGTGTGTGTGCAACAAGTCATGAGATTTATGACTCAGAGGTTCGCCAAGGAATTCCTTGTAGATTTCCACAATTTCAGGATTCTCATGAGACTTGCGGATAGGCATATCTTCATCTTCCTGGTAAATTGCTTCAGAGCGTTTCTTGCGGATTTCAGGTGACGTGGGAATGGGTTGGCCTCCGCCGCCCAGACAACCGCCGGGACATCCCATCACTTCAATAAAGTGATAGGCTGCTTCCCCTTTTCTCACTTTTTCCATCAGTTGTCTTGCATTCGCAAGTCCGTGCGCGATTGCAACGTGAAGGTCAACCCCTTCAAGGAAGCTCCATTCGGGTTTTACATTCTTGATCTTGATGGTGGCATCCTTGATGCCTTCCATACCGCGGACCGGTTGAATGTTCAGATTAGTGAACGGAACTTCACGTCCGGTAACAATTTCATAGGCAGTTCGCAAAGCTGCTTCCATTACACCGCCGGTAGCGCCGAAGATAACAGCAGCTCCGGATGATTCTCCCAGGATACTGTCGTAATGCTCATCTTCCAGCTTGTTGAAATCAATACCTGCCTGTTTGATCATCATCGCAAGTTCCCTGGTAGTCAATACATAATCAACATCCTGATATCCGCTGTCGCGCATTTCCGGTCTTTCGCATTCAAACTTTTTGGCTACGCAGGGCATGATCGAGACAACAACCATATCCTGTGCTTTAATATTGATCTTATCGGCATAGTAGGTTTTGGCAACTGCACCGAACATTTGTTGCGGCGATTTGCAGGTAGACAGGTTGTCGAGCATGTCCGAATACATGTGCTCCTGGAATTTGATCCATCCTGGGGAACAGGAAGTCATCATAGGCAGGACAACTTTCTCGTCTTTATCGACCAGTGCGCGTTTCAGGCGGGTAAGCAGTTCGGTTCCCTCTTCCATAATGGTGAGGTCGGCGGTAAAATCGGTATCCAGCACTTTATTGAAACCTAGTTTCTTGAGTGATGCAACCATCTTGCCGGTTACTCTTTCACCAACCGGGATGCCGAGGTCTTCTCCAAGGGCGATGCGGGTAGCAGGGGCTGTCTGAACCACCACAAATTTTGAGGGATCGTAGATGGCATTCCAGACTTCTTCAATGTAATTGCGTTCTGTAAGTGCGCCTGTCGGGCATCTGTTGATACATTGACCGCAGTTGGTACATACCACCTCGTGCATCGGTTTGTTCAGGAAGGTCGATATTTTCTGGTGATCTCCCTTATTCACTACCGCAAGTGCACTTACACCCTGCAGTTCGGCGCAGGTTCTGACACAGCGCTGGCAGCGGATGCATTTGCTGTCATCTTTTACGATGGAGGGAGATGAAATATCCTGAATCAGACTCTCCGGTTTTACGAGATCGAGAAATACGTGATCGCCTATACGGTATTCGCTGGCCAGGTCCTGCAGTTCGCAATGCCCGTTTTTAAAACATTTGGTGCAATCTGCATTGTGTTCTGAAAGCAGGAGTTCAACGATGTGTTTCCGTGAAACCCTTACTTTCTCACTGTTGGTAAATACTTCCATGCCTTCGGAAACCGGTGTGGCACAAGCGGCAGCCAGCAATCTGGCGCCCTTGACTTCAACCACACAAACGCGGCAGTTGCCGGCGACAGTAAGGTCAGGATGATTACATAAGGTGGGGATTCTGAAATTCAGCTTTTTAGCTGCCTCAAGAATGGTTGTGCCCTCTTCCACCGCTATGGGCATGTTGTTTATCTTAAGGTTAACAAGGTATTTGCTCATGGTTTCGCTTGCTTTTTGGTTCTTTGGGGTTTATATCCTCCGGTACATATTGCCTGAGGTTATCATTGCCCTTTACTTTGTACTTTTTTCCTTTGACTTAGTAAATAATCTCTTCCCTGAAATTGTCAATAATCGAATTGAAGGGATTGCCAACCGATTGACCAAGACCGCATTTCGCAGCGATTTTCATGGTCCCTGTCAGCTTTTTCAGGTCATCGAGGTAAGCAGGCGGGCGTTCCCCACGTTTTACCGCTTCTATTCCCTTAAGCAGTTGCTGGCAACCAACCCGGCAGGGGGTACATTGCCCGCATGACTCTTCGGTGAAGAATTCCAGGTAATCATGAAGAACGTTATACATTGAACGTGAACTGTTGAAAATCATCATGGAGCCTCCGGTGGGTATCCCTTCGAAACCAATGATTGTATCATTGAACTTCTTCCTAGGTACACAGTGACCGGATGCGCCTCCTACCTGAACAGCTTTGGTATCGCCATCACCGAATTCATTCACAAATTCATGCAGGGGCATGCCAAGTTCCAGCTCGTAGATTCCCGGAATCGGCGTGTCACCTGAAACGGAAAATACTTTTGACCCTCTGGAGTCGCTGGTTCCCAGGGCCTTGAATTTTTCAGGACCCATGTGGCAGATCATCGTGGTATAAACAAGGGTTTCTACGTTGTTGATGACGGTAGGTTTGCTGTTGTAACCTGCAACGGTCGGGTAGGGGGGCTTGTTGCGGGGCTCGCCGCGCTTCCCTTCCATGGATTCGAACAACGCACTTTCTTCTCCGCAAACATATGCGCCCGAGCCGGACTTGAAATAGATCCTGAAATCTATGTTGCGTTTTTTCAACGCATTGTTGAAGTCCTCAAGTTTCTTCAACAGGTTCTTCAACAGGAAGTTATATTCTCCCCTGAGGTAGATGTAACCTTCCTTGGCCCCTATAACATAGCCGCAGATAGTCATACCGGCGAAAATCTTTTCCGGTACGCGGTCGAGGATCTCGCGGTCTTTAAATGTTCCCGGTTCTCCCTCATCGGCATTGCAAATAACATATTTTACATCACCTGATTCATTCCTGGTGAATTTCCATTTGAGTCCGGTTGGAAATCCGGCGCCTCCACGACCTTTAAGACCGCTGTCGATCAGATCCAGGATAATATCATCTGCTGATCTTTTAAGCGTTTTATCAAGTACTTCGAGCGGAGTGCATTTGTCGTCGACCTCGAATATTATATCAACTTTTTTAAGATTGTTTTCCATTTGGATATTGTTTTTGTTTGTGACCATTTGGGTTTAGTGAGTGCTTTTGGCGTACTCTTCAACAATTTCAAGAGCCTTCTGAGGCGTAAGTTCAGGATAAACCTCATCGTTGATCAGCATAACTGGTCCCTTGTGACACCATCCCAGGCAATTGGCGGTCAAAAGTGTAAATTTCTTGTCATGGGTTGTTTCACCTACCTTGATTTTAAGTGCGTTGCTCAGTGTGTTGATGATTTCATCCTTGCCTTTCATGTGGCAGGTGATGGTCTTGCAAACCCTGATAATGTTTTTTCCCCTCGGCACAGTGTCGAGAAACGTGTAAAAAGAGGCTGTACCGTATACATCTGCTGCTGCAAGATCGAGTTCCCTGGCAACGCACAGTAAAGCTTCTTCCGACAGGAAGTGTTCCTGTTGCACGATGCCCTGCAATACCGGCATCAGGCTGTTTCGGGTTCTGCCGTTTTTTTCAACCAGCTCTTTTACGAGTGCTTCTGTTGTTAACATTTAATCCTCCGACTTTAGTTGATAAAATACTTTGTTGATTAGTAGATTGAGTGTGACTTGTGAATTGATTAACAATTCACCTCAAAAGTAGAAATTCTTTTGTGAATTAATTAACAACAGTGTCCTTTTTTCGCATGTTTTACTTAATTTATAACTATTCTAAATTCAGATAATTCAATTTTTGATTCGTTCAGACTACCATGGAAGTATGGTTGTATTTTGTACTTTTATCCCGATGGACAGTTTCAGGTATTTTATTCATCTGGCATATAATGGCAAAGAATTTAACGGATGGCAGGTTCAGCCCGCATCTCCCTCGGTGCAGCAATCCCTGGAATCAACGCTGTCAATGCTTCTCAGGGAAAAAATATCGGTTACAGGAGCCGGTCGCACCGATACAGGAGTTCATGCGCGGAATTACTATGCCCATTTTGGTTTTCAGCACAGGTTTCATGCGGATGAATTAAAGGAGTTGGTTTACCGGATGAACAGGGTGCTCCCTCCTTCAGTTGCTTTGTTTCAGATTTTTCCGGTGGAGGCTGGAATTCATGCCCGATTTTCTGCGGTTTCCAGAACATACAGATATTACCTGAGCAGAAAAAAGAACCCGTTTTTGGCGGATTTTTCATGGAGATATGAAGGGAAACTCAATCTTGAGGCCATGAAACACATCGCCTCATTATTGCCTGAATACACTGAGTTTTCATGTTTTTCGAAAAAGGGTTCCGAAACCGGTTCAACTATTTGTCATATATCCGAATCATATTTTATTGAAGAGCCCGGTTTACTGATTTATCATATAAAAGCCAACAGGTTCCTGAGGAATATGGTAAGGGCAATAACCGGAACTCTGATTGAAGTGGGTAAGGGGAAAATGGATGAAACCGGTTTCCGGGATCTGATCCTGAACGGGAGTCGCTCTGACGCCGGCGAATCGGTTCCGGCCCATGGGCTGTTTCTTGAAGACATTGAATATCCCGAGGGATTCAGGATGAAATCTGTTTAGCCCGGAAGATGGATTCGGCTTTCCTGGCGATTTTATCGGCGGTAAGTCCGTATTTATCAAGTAGTTCTTCGGGTTTTCCTGATTCACCGAAGCAATCAGGGATTCCGATTCTCTCCATTCTCACCGGGCAGTTTCCGACCAACACCTCAGCGATGGCACTTCCCAGTCCGCCGGTAACCTGGTGCTCTTCTATGCTGATGATCAACCGGGTCTCTTTTGCTGCTTCCAGGATGGCATCGGCGTCGATCGGTTTGATCGTATGCATGTTGATAACCCTGGCGTTGATGCCTTTGAGGGATAGTATTTCTGCAGCTTTCAGTGCTTCCCACACCATATGTCCTGTCGCGATCAGGGTGAGGTGGTTTCCTGGTTGAAGCATTTGCGCTTTACCTATTTGGGTCTCAAGCTCCGGAGGGGTGAAATCGGCAACTGCTTCGCGGCCAAACCTCAGGTAAACCGGGCCTTTTTCTTCAAGAATGGCTTTACGGGTGAGAATTGCAGCCTGTGTGGCATCGCAGGGGGATATTACTGTCATATTCGGAAGGCACCGCATCACAGCGATATCTTCAAGAGCCTGGTGAGTGGCTCCATCAGGACCAACAGAGATGCCGGCATGTGCTCCACCGATCATTACATGAAGATTGTTGTAACAAATGGAAATCCTGACCTGATCGGTAGCACGTATGGCTGAGAAAACGGCATAAGTTGTGAAAACCGGAATTTTACCCATCAAAGCCATACCTGCAGCAACACCCGCACAATTTTGCTCTGCAATGCCCAGGGAGATGAAGTTTTCAGGAAATGCCCCGGCAAAGAGATTGACACCTGTCGAAACGGTGATGTCTGCACCTAGGGCAAAAACGTTAGGATTCATCCGGCCGGCTTCGAGTAGTCCTTCTCCGAATCCTTCTCTGGTCGAACGATTTCCCCTGTTGTTAAACATCATTGACAGTTTTGATTTTGGCTAGTTCAATACGGTAAATTTCATCTATCTGACAAAGGAACTCAATGGCTTCGGCGGGTGAGGGAGCCCGGCCATGCCAGCGGTGGTCGTTTTCTATGGTTTTAACACCTTTCCCCATGATTGTTTCGGCAAGGATAACCGAGGGCTTGCCTGAACACAACCGTGCCTTTCTGAATGCAGCCAGGATTCCGGGAATGTCGTGACCATCGCAATTGATAACATTCCAGCCAAATGCCCGCCATTTTTCTGACAGTGGGTTCAATTGCATTACTGCCGATGTCGGGCCGTCAATCTGAACTCCGTTCAGGTCAACAATGGCGGTAATGTTATCAAGGTTGTAGTGTACAGCAGCCATCGCGGCTTCCCATATTTGTCCCTCCTGCAACTCCCCGTCGCCGTGAATACTGAACACCCTGATATCCGGCAAACTTTTTTTTGCAACGATTGCCATACCTGTGGCGATGGACAAACCTTGTCCCAGAGATCCGGAGGATGTTTCGATTCCGGGGAGTCCCCAATCCATACCCGGATGCCCCTGCAGCCTTGATCCGAGTTTGCGCAGTGTAAACAACTCTGATTTATCAAAATAACCGGCTTGAGAAAGGGTCGCATAAAAAACCGGTGCAACATGCCCGATAGAAAGAATCACCCTGTCACGATCTGGCCAGACAGGATTTTCAGGATTATGATTTAGTTCGTTGAAATAAAGACAGGTAAAAATATCTGCCAGCCCAAGGGATCCACCAGTATGACCTGAGCCTGCCGCCGAAAGCATTTTAATAATGAGTGCCCTGGTCTGATAACTGATATTCAGTAATTTGCGGGGATCGCTGATTTTGATCATAGATTCAGATGATCGCTTTGAAGAAGTAAAATGCCATAATAAATGAAACGGCGAGCTTCATTACTGTTCCCGCGATAAAACCGATAAACGAACCAAATCCCGACCTGATGGCCGTTGCAGAGTCCTTACCGATGATCAGTTCTCCAATCACTGCTCCTATAAAGGGTCCGGCAATCATCCCGAATGGTGGGAAAAAGAAAATTCCGATCAGCAACCCAAAGGTAGCCCCCCAGATACCACTCCGGCTTCCGCCGAATTTCTTTGTACCCCAGATTGGAACATAGTAATCAAGCAGTGTGACACCGATCGTTATCAGCAGCCAGATTACCATAAAGCGGTACGTAAAAGGTTCATTAAGTGCAAACTGAATTATTACCAAACCAAGATAACTGAGCGGAGGGCCTGGTATCAGGGGAATGATACAACCAGCCAGGCCTGCAATAATTAAAACAACTCCAAGTGTGATCCAAAGCCAATCCATACGCTCAAATTTTACACGGTGAAAACTAAATTTTATTTCCGGCCGGGGAATCAGGTTCCCTTTCGGGAATAAAAAAATCAATATTGTTCTTTTTATATTGATAATGCATTAATAAATAATCTTTACGATTCCCGGGGATCTGGCAGTCTCCGGGATCCTGATTGAGTCTGCGGGTCTTTGCTGATTTACCTGATCAACGATGAATTGACCAAATGAGAATTAACCGGACATTTTTTCCATCCGTCATTCACTGAAAGTGGATTTATGCTGAACGGCAAGACCCACAGTCTCTTTTCAGTGTAAATTTAGCTATTCATGTTTAATTTCTGCAATAATGCGATGAATTTTTATTCTGGACGTCAGGGATTGTTATTCTTTATGATGATCCGGCAAACAAAGCCGGATGATGAATTGTTTTTTCAATGAACCCTGATATTTTCTGATCATGAAAAAAAATCTATTAAACTTTTATCTGGTCATTTTAATGATGGTGGGTTTCAATGCATGTAAACATGAAACACAAAAAACTGCTAAAATGAAAGAGGGTAAGATTCAGCTACCGGAAAAAGTTGTTAAAACTGATGAAGAATGGAAGGAAGTCTTAACGCCGGAGCAATACTATATACTCAGGAAAAAGGGAACAGAGCGTCCGGGAAGCGGTTTATATGACCAGTTATTTGTGGAAGGAAAGTACTACTGTGCAGGATGCGGCAATGAGCTGTTTGATTCAGGAACCAAGTTTGATGCGGGTTGCGGATGGCCAAGTTTCAGTGAACCCGCCGCAAAGCAAAATGTAGAGGAGCATACAGACCTGAGTTTTGGAATGGTACGGACGGAGGTTGTTTGTTCAAAGTGCGGGGGGCATCTAGGACATGTGTTTAATGACGGACCGCCCCCGACAGGGTTAAGGTATTGTATAAACTCTGATGCACTGCTTTTTAAGAGTGCTCTTCAGATCCGGAATGAAGCGGATTCAGCAAATTTTCAAAGCATTCATTAATCCTGTTGTTGCCGGATAAAATCAAGTTCGGTAAAGTCAAAATCAGGATTTGGAACGTCTATCAACATTCTGTCAATCTGGTTATCCCTGTTCAGGATAAATGCGGCTTTACCCTGAGGTAATGAGGGTACTTCTGGAAATTTCAGGGTAAAAGTATTGTAATGCCAGTGTTCGAGCGGGCTGTGGAAAATCGGAGTATGTTTAAAAATCAGATAAAGTTGATCATCTTTCAGTTGAACTTCCGCATCACCATATATTTCGCTGGTATAGGTTCCGCAGTATTGCGATAAAGGCAGGGCAGGGGATGTTCCTGTAATCCGTCCGGCAATTTCTTCTTCTGATTTTTTCTTTTCAGCGGCATTCCCCTGTTCGATCAGTTCGAAGATTTTTTCGCTCCAGTCAGTTCGCTCATCTGAAAGGAAATAGTCGAGAATGCGGTACGAAAGCGGCAAGTAGAGGCTTGAGTTTTTGTTTGTCAGGATTACATACCCGAGATCAGCCTCAGGAACAAAAGCAGAAAATGAAATAAATCCATCATACCCTCCTGAATGAGAAATGATTTTCTTTCCATGATAATCCATTAACGACCAGCCCATTCCGTAGCTTTTGAAATGTGTGGAGGGCCAGTTTTTCTCAGAGAATGGTGAAACCTTCTGCATAATCTGGGGGGACCATATTTCGCGCAGTGCTTTCTCACTTATCAGCGGTTGTCCGTTTATTTTGCCTTTTTCCAGCTGAAATCTTATCCATTTCAACATGTCCGATGCAGAGGAATTGATTGATCCTGCCGGCCCTATATTGTCCCAATTCAGGTATTTGATAGGGATTACTTCATTATCCGCGTCATTGTGCGGGATAGCAGTATTACCATTCAAATCCAGCCTGGTTATACTGGTATTTGAGGAATTCATGCCGAGTGGCCCGAATATTCTCTGGCTGATAAAATCGTCCCATCTTAACCCGCTGACTTTTTCAATGATCAGTCCTGCTGCGAGATACATAATATTTGAGTAACCGTATCCTGCTCTGAAACCATGGGTGGGTTTCAGATTGGAAGCACGTCTGACTACTTCCTCGCGGGAATGGGTACTGCCATACCAGATCAGGTCTCCGCTGAAGGTTTCGAGACCTGTACGATGTGTCAGCAGGTCCCTGATGGTGATGTTCATGGTTACATAAGGATCATAAAGCCGAAACCAGGGGAGGTGGTCCGTAACCTTATCATCCCAGCTTATTTTCCCTTCATCTACCAGCATGCCCAGGGCGGTTGACGTAAATGATTTGGTATTTGAAGCAACGGCGAACAGGGTATTTTCATCAACAGCATCCTGTTTTCCGGTTTCGCGGACGCCATATCCTTTAAGCAGAAACACCTGATTGTCCTTGATGATGCCGACAGCCATGCCGGGAACTCTCCACTTTATAAGGGCATTTTCGAAGTATTTATCCAGTTCGCCGGCCTTTTTATTCTGGCCGGAGGCTGTGATACATGATAGTAATGTAAGAGATAAAATAATGGAGGTTATGAACTTTTTAGAACGTTCCATGTATATCAATGATTTAATTTTCAGAAATGTGGTACAAACTTAATCCGTCTATGGCTGAACGGCTGATGGTCCCGATTCTGATCCCGAATTTTTCTGCAGAGATATGCAGCAGGTCACTGAAGAAGAAGGCAATTGAACCGAGGAAGTTAACATCTACAGAATTATACTCCTCATATTTGCTTACACTGATTCTGAAAAATTCATCGAAACTTTTAATGATAAGTTCCCTGAAATAAGGATGCTCCTTATGCTTAAATATAAAAGGGCTGAAAGATGCCAGGAAACGGTTGGGCCTGGGTTGGTTGTAGATTGCGTCGAGTGTTGATTCCAGGCTGAGCCGGAATTCTTCATTGATCAGGGCATGGAGTTCAGGCGGCAGGTTGTTGTGAAAATAATCAACGATCAGTTGCTTACCCAGATGGGCACCACTACCTTCATCCCCCAGCACAAAACCAAGGGATACGGCATTTTGTGTGATTTCTTTTCCATCGAAAAAACAGGAGTTGGAACCCGTGCCCAGAATACAGGCAATGCCGGGTTTGTGGTCACACAAAGCACGGGCTGCCCCAAGCAGGTCGTGGTTTACTTCAACAGAAGCCTTTTTGAAAAAGTCTCTCAGAACATTGTCAACAGTTCTGCACTTCTGATCGGTTGAACATCCGGATCCGTAGAAAAATATCTCATTTATTGATTCCGGGTTCATGAAAGGATAGAGCTCCTTATCCAGAACTTCCCTGATGGCAGCGGAATTCATATGATAGGGATTTATGCCTATGGTCTGGACGACTTTTTTATCCCCGTATTTGTCAATAATACACCAGTCTGTTTTGGTGGAACCACTGTCTGCAATCAGCATCATGTAATTGAAAGAATTTAAATAATATGATCAGCCTATTTAAAGATGATCAGAAGTTTAGGTGCAAAAATAATGATTCCGGCGATTACGGCAATAACCGTAGACCACAAAACTGCACCTGCGGCAATATCTTTGATTTTCTTGACAGGATTGTTGTATTCCGGATCAATAACATCACATAGTTTCTCAAATGAGGTATTAATTAATTCCAACGAAATAACCAGTGCAAAAAGAAGCAGGATGGCGATCCATTCCTGCTGACTGAGTCCGAGAATAAAACCAGCGGCTGTAACCGCGGTAACAGCTGCAAAATGAATTCGGAGATTTAATTCAGTTTTGGTTGCCTGAATGATCCCCGATGTGGCGCATCGGAAAGATTTAACACGCATTGACAGAAATGAAAGATTCATGGTGGTTGGTTTTATATGTCTAAAGTAGTTTTTATTTTCTGAAAGGGGAGGGGGGAGATTATAAATTTTGTTGATTGTATCAGAGCCGACAATCAAGGAGGATATGCGGCATGAAAATTTCCGGCCGGTTTTATACGGTTGGCAGGTGGAATGCACTTGGGCTGAGGACATTCGACTCCTCCGGAGTCGTAATTTCTTTGTGGCATCTTCCGTGCTATACACGTTTGACTCCTCCGGAGTCATAAAATTGCCGTTTTGTTGGTGCGCCGCTGTTTACAATAACCGAATGTTCAATGAATCTATACGGGAATCAAATATTTTCAGGCGCGGAGAACTATATCCGTCTGACGACTCCGGAGGATTGGTATGCTTATAGAAACCTCGGCTCGTCTCCGGATTTCCCAACTCCGGAGGAGTCGCATGTTTATTTTAGCCATGGATCAATACATTAATCTGGCAGGTCGCATATTCCCCGAATAGAACCACCATAAACCACAAAAGGCTACCCTTTCGGATAGCCTTTGTGTTATAAGGTTGGCGACGACC